>CBDUWU010000211.1:0-6309 GCA_965371015.1 uncultured bacterium
CGACGTATCTGTTTCTCATTGGACTGATGTTCTGGGAGAAAGGCCGGTTCGTCGTGGAACTGGTTTTTGCGCGCAACTACGCGGAAGAAACGGCGGTGCTGAAATACGTGCGGGATACGATGAGCCGGTTCGGGAGTGTCGTGACGTACAACGGCGACCGCTTCGACCTCCCGTTCATCGAGACGAGACTGGCGACGGCGCGCGTCGGGCCGCTCGATCCGATCGCGTCGGTCGATCTGCTGTATACGGCGCGCCGCGTCTTTCGCGACGTGCTCCCTGACTGCCGGCTCGGCACGGTCGAGCGACACCTTCGCGGCATCGACCGTACGGGCGACATCCCGGGCCGTTACATACCGGCGGCGTATCACGACTATGTCCGCACGGGCGACGCGCGCGCCATGAAGAACGTGTTATACCACAACCGGATGGACCTCTTCACCATGGCCATCCTCATCAACCGGCTGGCGGGGGATTAAGCGCTTCTTGCAAGACCTGATCGGTGATAGTATCGCCGCATGGCAGGCACCGGATGAACGTACGCAAATTCCTGAAACATCTCGAATCCACCGACTGGTACGACGGGCAGGTCGTCCGCGTCGAGGAACTACCCGCGCGCGAGGCTCGGTATGAACCGATCTCGCCCGAACCAGCGGCGCGGGTACTCGAACTCCTGCGCGCGGACGGGATCGAGCAATTCTACACCCACCAGGCCCGGGCCATCGAACTCGCGCGTGCCGGCAGGGACGTCGTTGTCGTTACCGGTACGGCGAGCGGCAAGACGCTCTGCTACAACGTGCCCGTCCTCGAGACGCTGTATCGGGAGCCCGAAGCGTGCGCGCTCTATCTGTACCCCACCAAAGCCCTGGCGCAGGACCAGCTCCGCACACTGAGACGATACGTCGAGACCGACGGTGAGCTGCCCATGGTCACGGGGACGTACGACGGTGACACGCCCGCCAACGCACGCCGCAAGCTCAAAAACAACGCCAACGTGCTCCTCACCAATCCGGACATGCTCCACGCCGGGATCCTGCCCAACCACGGCACGTGGGCGCGGTTCTTTTCCCGTCTCAAGTACGTGGTCGTGGATGAGGTTCATTCATATCGAGGAGTGTTCGGCTCCAACGTGAGTCACGTCCTCAACCGGCTCAACCGGATCACCCGCCACTACGGAGCCGATCCAACTTACGTGTGCTGCTCGGCCACTATTCGCAATCCCGGCGAGCTGGCGGGGCGACTCACCAGCCGCGACGTCGCCGTCGTCGACGACGACGGCGCCCCGCGCGGACCCAAGACTTTTGTTATGTGGAATCCGCCTTTTTATAGCGACAGCGGTGTCGAACGCCGGAGCTCCAACGTGGAGGCTTCGCGGATCCTGACCGACCTCGTGGTACGAGACCACCAGACGATCGCGTTTGTCCGCACACGCGTGGTGAGCGAGATCATCGCCCGTTACGCGCAGGATAATCTCGCGCGCGTTTCTCCATCGCGGGCGGGGTCGGTCAAGGCGTACCGCGGGGGATATCTCCCCGAGGAGCGCCGTGAGATCGAGAGGGCGCTGTTCGAGGGCGACCTCAAGGGAGTGGTCAGCACCAACGCGCTCGAGCTCGGGATCGACATCGGCAGCATGGAGGCGGCGATACTCGTCGGGTACCCCGGGACGATCGCCTCGACGTGGCAGCAGGCCGGGCGGGCGGGCCGCGGCGCCGAGCCGTCGCTCGTCGTACTGATCCCGCACGATTCACCGATCGATCAGTACATGGCGCGGAATCCGGACTATTTTTTCGGCCGCTCGCCGGAGAACGCCGTGATAGACCCGCACAACCCGCACATCGTCCTCTCGCACCTCCGTGCGGCGGCGTTCGAGCTTCCGTTGACGCGGGGGGACTTCGACCCGTTCGGCGAGTACTGCGGACCCATCATCAAGATTCTCGACGACGACCGCCAGGTACGGCAGCAGGGGGACAAGATCTTCTGGACCGGTCCCGGCCACCCGTCGGCCGACGTCAAGCTGCGAAACATCAGCGACGACGTTTATACGATCATCGATACGGGGAATTCCGGCCGTGACGACGAACCCAACAAGGTCATCGGGACCATCGACGAGCCCGGGGCGTTCATGCAGCTCTACCCCGGCGCCGTGTACATCCACCACGGCGAGACCTATTTCGTCAACGACCTCGATATCCACAAGAAGATCGTCAAGGTCCAGAAGGAAGACACGGATTATTACACGCAGTCGATCACCGAGGTGAAGATCTCCGTCGAGCACGAAGAACTGCACAAGGAGTGGAACAGGAGCGAAGTCTACTGGGGTGATCTGTCCGTTACTTCGCTCACTTACATGTTCAAAAAGGTCAAGTTCGGGAGCCGCGACTCGCTGGGTTTCGGCGCCCTCAGCCTGCCGGAACAGATACTGCTGACCGCCGGTACGTGGCTGCTGCCGCATCCGGAGGCGTACCGGCTGGTCAAGGAGTCGGGCCGCGTACCCCGGGAGGGGCTGCTCGGAATATCCAACGTGATCAAGGAAGTGATCCCCATTTTTGCGATGTGTGACACCATGGACATCGGCGCGTCCGTCGATTCGAGCGCGTCGCACGCGCCGGGAGTGTACGTCCACGACCGGTTTCCCGGTGGAATGGGTTTTGCGCACAAGGCGTACGATCTGATAGACGAAATCATGCACTCCTGCCTCGAACTGATCGACAAGTGTCCGTGCGGGGACGGCTGCCCTTCGTGCGTCGGATCGCCGCTGCCGCCGTACTCCCACCTCGATCCCGATGTCAGCACACGGGGGATGATCCCCGACAAGGAATCGGCGCGCTCGATCCTGCACCACCTGCTCGGCCTCGAATCATACGCGCCACCGGCCCGCCGGGACGACGGGGAACAGACCGCTCTTTCCGGCGCCGAACTATTGAAACAGGAGGCGGAGATGAGAAGCTTCCTCGATGCGACGTGTTTGCCGACGACACTGGAAAAGAAGCTCCGCGAGCGCGTCGGCAACCTCAAGCGGCCGGGAAACAAATATCCGCGGTGAACATTGAATTGTCTGTAGTTGTCGGTGTGTCGTTGACGGCCCCGGGAGGGGGAGCAACGGACCTCCGCTTCCATTACAACGGGAAGGCGCGAGATGGAACAAATTGTTGAAGATGTCATACAGGTAGTCGCCAAGTACGGGCTCCAGGTGATCGGTGCCCTCCTGATCCTGATCTTCGGCCGGATCGCGGCGGGCATCGCCCGCAAGGCTACGAGGAAGGCGATGGACAAGTCCGGTGTCGATCCCACGATTACGGGATTCGTCAAGCAGTTCGCCTATATCATCGTGATTGTCGTCGCGGTGCTCGCCTCGCTGTCCAAGTTCGGCATTCAGACGACCTCGTTCGTCGCGGTCCTCGGCGCCGCGGGTTTCGCTATCGGTTTCGCGCTGCAGGGGTCTTTGTCGCACTTCGCCGCCGGCGTAATGCTCCTTGTATTCCGTCCGATCAGGGTCGGCGATTTCGTGGAGGTGGGAGGCGTTTCGGGGACGGTCAAGGAGATCAAGCTTTTTACCACTATTATGGCGACGCCCGACAACGTCCACATGGTGGTCCCCAACAGCAAGATTTTCAACGACACGATCAAAAATTATTCGGTCAACGATTCGAGGCGGGTCGATCTGACCATCGGAATCGGTTACGGAGATTCGATTGACCGCGCGATGGAAGTTCTGATGGAAGTAATGCGCGCCGACGACCGGATCATAAAGGAACCGTCCCCGCAGATCGTGGTTGTCGATCTGGGGGATTCGAGTGTCGACCTGCTCGTCCGGTGCTGGACGAAACGGGCGGACTTCTGGGGGGTCAAGTGCGATCTCACCAAGAATATCAAGGAGAACTTCGATATTCAGGGTATAGAGATCCCGTTCCCGCAGCGAGTCATGCACCAGGGCAAGGCATCATAGACGTAAAATTGGAGGTTGCGTGTTGACCAGAAACATGGGCAGAGTCGCCATATTGTTGCTCCTGGCTTCAGTCCTGATGGCGTCGGCGGCCGGAGCCCAGGACGCGGAAGCGGAAAAGGCGCCAAAACCCGAGTACGGCAAGTGGGTCCCGAAGCTCGACATCGGGATGGTGCTGACCCAGAGCGCCTACTCGGACAACTGGAACGGTTCCGAGCAGGGGCAGATCGCGTGGAACTTCATTCTGAACTCGGCGTTGACGAACCAGTTCAAACGCCGGTGGAACTGGCGCAATCAACTCAAGCTCGCTTTCGGTCACACGCACAACCAGAAGTTTTACCTGGACCCGGACAATCCGGATGACCCGCCCGCCAGGCGGTGGGACCACCCCGAAAAGACCACCGACCTGATCGACTTCGAGTCGCTGCTTCGTATCACCATCGGTAAATGGGTCGATCCCTACGCGGCGTTTCGACTCCTCTCCCAGTTCCTCGACAATTCCGACCTGTACGGCCGCGACGTCTGGGCCAGTCCGATGACGCTGATCGGGTCGGCCGGCATCTCCCACGAGTTCTACAAGACCGACGACGAGTTGTTCCTCAGCCGTTTCGGTCTCGCCGGCCGCGAAAACATCCGCCAGTTCTACCCGTACGAACCCGCTGTCAGCGACGAGCGTCGGACGGAGACCTCGCACGACGCGGGCCTCGAGTGGGTCACCGACTACGCGATCAAGTTCATCGAGGACAAGGTCCTGTGGAACTCGAAGCTGACGGTGTACAAGCCGTTCGAGTACTCGTTCCGTGGTGACATGGAATCGGCGGCTCCCGGGATATCCGACTATCCCCTCGCCGTGGACGTGAACTGGGAGAATATTTTTACCGGCGAAATCGTGAGCTGGCTGACGTTGAACGTCTACGTGATGTTCGTCTACGACAAGTACGACAACAGTATCGTGCCCGAGCTCGATGACCAGGGTAATCTGTTGAACGGGCCCGCCGTCGAATCGGCGGTCCGCAAGGCCGGACAGTTCAAGCAGACGCTCGGCCTGGGTATCACCTTCAAATTCCTCTAGCAGAAACGTGCCGGCGCCGGTCCCCGTATCCGGGGGCCGGCCCGTTCGGCGAACCCTTCCGATCGAGGCGCGATGCTCCTGCGGCTCTTCACCATTGTATCTCCCATCCTGATCTGTGCGGCGATCGGCTACGCGTGGGCGAGGACTGGCCGTCCTTTTGATACGCGATTCGTCACACGCCTGATTCTGGCCGTGGGCGCTCCGTTCCTGATCGTCTCGAGTCTGACCCAGGCCGACGTCGACCGCGGCGCCCTGGCGTCTCTGGGGCTTGCCGTCGTCTGCCTCCTCGCCGTGCTCGCGCTATCCAGCGCATTGATCCTGCGTTTGCTGCACATGGAGATACGGTCGTACCTCGGTGCCACTCTCTTCCCGAATACGGGCAACATGGGCCTTCCCCTGTGCCTGTTTGCTTTCGGGCCGGAGGGGCTCTCTCTCGGGCTGGTCGTCTTTGTGATCGTCGCGCTGACGCATTTCACCGCCGGCATCTCGATGATGAGCGGGGAGACACACCCGGCGCGAATACTCGGCAGTCCTATCGTGTGGGCGGTGGCGATCGGCGCCGTGTTCCTGCTCACGGGGTGGGATCTGCCCGGGTGGGCGGCCAACACCGTCACAATCATGGCGGGGCTCACCATCCCGTTGATGCTGCTGACCCTCGGCGTGTCGCTCGCGAGGCTCAAGGTGCGCCGGTTCTCGCGGAGCCTGATCATAGTGGTGTTGCGAATGGGGCTGGGGTTCGGGGCGGCGGTGGCCGTGTCCGAAGTGTTCGGACTCGAGGGAGTGGCAAGGGGAGTTTTGATACTCGACGCGGCGATGCCGGTGGCCGTTTTCAACGCCCTGCTCGCCGAGCGTTACGACCGCGCCCCCGACGAGGTCGCCGGGGCCGTTGTTATCTCGACGATCCTGTCCGTCGTCACCCTGCCGTTGTTGCTGTGGTATCTGCTGGGAATGTGATTACAGGTGATAGCCCGTGACGGTCTCGTATACACCCGGCGCGTTTTTTCGATAAGTCTCCAGGTCGCGGCGGGAAAAAAGCACGAACCGATGATCCCATCGGAATTCGTACTCACTTCCGGGGATCCTCCCGGCGGGCGGCGAGGAGTACGGCCTTTTCGACGGCCTCTTCCGGGGTGGCCACGTGGACGATGTCGGGGGAAACGTCGTGGGTGTCGAGCCCCACGACGGGTACGCCGAGCTGGAGACAGTAGGCGATCTCGGACAGCGTGCCCGCGCCTCCCGTTACGGCGATGACCGCGGACGCCGACCTCACAATGATCACGTTGCGGGCGATACCCAT
>CBDUWU010000212.1:0-6290 GCA_965371015.1 uncultured bacterium
GCCGGGACGCCCGTGCCAATGGTTTCCGCGGGTGGCTACGAATACGAAGCGACGATCCCGTCGTCGCCGTCGGAGGCGACGATCGACTACTACCTTCTGGCGTCCGACCTCAGCGGCCGGGAGGAGGGACACCCCCGTCCGGCACCGGCCGCCTGGCACTCCTTCACCATGCTCGGCAGGGCCACCGGCGTCGACGGATCCGTGCCTTCGGTTGCTATCAGCCCCGAAGCGTACCCCAACCCGTTCACGGATCGCACGCGATTCGCGTTTGAGCTGCGATTCGCGGAGTCGGTCGAACTCGACGTCTATGACGTGAGGGGGCGACGGGTTCGCCGCGTGGTCCACGGTCCGCGCACCCCGGGACAGCACGAGTTCGAATGGGACGGTCGCGACGAATCCGGCCGCCTGGTTCCGTCGGGCGTGTACTACTTTCGACTGCGCGCCGCCGGGCTGGTGCACTCTCGCCCGGTCGTTCTGATCCGATAACGCACGATTGAATACGACGGAGTTCGGGAAAACTCACCGCGATCAGTCGATCGCTGCGGGGAACGTTATCCGGGCCAGGTTCCTGATGACGGGTGTGACTTGCGGACTCCCGCGCCCGAATTCGGCCCATGGCTCGCTGCTTTCCAGCAGCAGCCGGACGGGCCCGATATGATAATCCTGGGAAAAGACGACGCCGTCGTCGGACAGAGCGGGGACGATGCCCGCCAGCGCCTCGCGCGTATCTTTGGCCACGGCGCAGTCGATGTAGGCGACTCGCACGGGGTCGGGGACGGGCTCTCGGGCCAGGGTGTCGGCGAACCATCCGGCGCGGATTGAGCAGATCCGGGGTTCGCCATAATTTTCGATATGGCGCCGGACGAGGTCTTCGGGCGCGGCGTATTCGCCGGAGAAGTCGTGGCTGTCCTTCTTTTCTTCGTCGGTCATCGGCTCGACGCCCTGAAAAGAAGCGTAGACGCGGAGGCGGTAGCCCAGCAGCTTGCATACGATGCTGAATTTGGCCGAGCTGCCCCCCTGCCAGCACCCGGCTTCCACGAGGCACTCGCCGGGCCGGGCGGGACGTTCGGCGAGCGCGCGGCACACCTCGGCGATCTCGAGTGGCTTGTGGGCGTGCGGAACGTTCCAGTCGATCGCGAGAAACCGCTTGAGGACGTGCAGTTTCTGGCCCGGGGACAGCGCCCGCATGCTAGAGAGCCGCCGGTAGCCCCACATGTCCCAGGTGACGAGTTTGAGGCGCTGTCGATCGATCTCGCGCGAGATATGCGGACGGACCCAGCGCGCGTAGAGACCCTGTACAAAACGGCGAACGCGGTTTCTGACGGACAAAATTGTCTCCCTCTCTACTGACTTGCGGACCCACCGAGGGCCCGAAGCGAATTCAGTCTAACGACGTTGCGCCATTTGATCAAGGCGTCACACGCGTGTTTCGAGTATTGACTTTGGCGGCCGGGCGGTCTAGAGTGAAACGCCTGATGACTGTCAAAACGAAGATATTGCACAATCCGGGGCCGCGGCCGAACTGCGCGCCCTGCCGAGACTGAGGCTCCTCCATGCGGAGGAGCCTTTTTTTGTCCCTCAAACGGAGTAATAAATGATGGGCGACCTGAAGCACGATTTGAACGTCCTGGTGCTGGTGGCAAGAAATGACGCCGCGGTCACGGTTCACCGGGGGGAACTGGCGAGGATTCCCGACAAGCTCTCACGCGTCGAGCGTGAACTGGCCACGGTGGAGGCGGCCGAGAAGCGGGCGCTCGACGATTTCGAGGCCAAGACGAAAGAACGGCGGCAGCTGGAAGCGGTCCTGCAGGACGACGAGGCCAGGATCAACAAGATCAAGAACCAGCTGATGAGCGCACAGTCCAACAAGGAGTACCACGCTTTCCTCAAGGAAATCGAAACGCTCAAGGGCAATATCGACACCGAGGAGGAACGTCTGCTCGAGCTGATGGACGCGCTCGACGACCACCGCGCCGACCACGAAGCGGAACTCGAGAAGCTGGCCGCCGACAAAAAGGAAAAGCAGAAAATCATCGACGAACTCAAGCGGCGCGCCGCCTTGCTCGAAGGCGAGGTCGCCGGGTTTACGGCCGAAACGCCGAAGTATCTCGCGGAAATCGAGTCGCCGCTGAAAAAGAAATACGAACGCATCGTGGCAAACCTCGGCAGTCTGGCCGCCACTCGGGTCGAAGACGGAAGCTGCGGCGGGTGCGGCGCGAAGCTGCCGCCGCAATTGGTTGTCGAGGTCCGGGGGAATGACCAACTCATCACGTGTCAGGCCTGCGGCCGCATACTCATCTATTATGTCGACTGACCGTCTGCTACTGAAACGTCTCGCGGTCGCCCTCGAAGCGGTCGCCGAGGGAAGTCCGCTGCGGTCGGCGTTAGAGAGCGCCGATATCGACGCCGGACAGGCCCGACGCCTGCTGGGCGAACTGGCGGCGCATCTCGTCAACAACCCGGTCCATCCGCCGGCCGAGAACACGGCGCCATCGGGAACGATCGCCCGGGCGGTTGCCTTCAGCGACGGCGGGTCGCGTGGCAATCCGGGAGAGGCGGCGTGTGCCGCCGTCATATTTGACGGCGCCGGCGGCGAACTCCTGCGGCGGGCGAAACGCATCGGGAGGGCGACGAACAACCAGGCGGAGTACGAGGGCGTCATCCTGGCCCTGGAACTGGCGGGCCAGCTCGGGGTCAAGAAACTCGAGCTCAAGCTGGACAGCGAACTCGTCGTCCGGCAACTTCTCGGCCGCTACAAGGTCAAACACGAGGGTTTGAAGCCGTTTTACGCGAAGGCGTGCCAGCTGGTAGGCGAGTTCAAGTCGGTGGCGGTGACGCACGTGCCGCGCACGGACAACAAACTGGCCGACGCGCTGGTCAACGCCTGCCTCGACGGCAAAGAACTCCCTGAGTGAGCGGGGGTTGCGTCCGGCGCGGCCCGCCTATATTATAGAGGCGGGCGCCGAGCAGCCCAGATGATCGCGGGCCTCTGGCCCGAGGAAAGTCCGAGCACCACGGGACAGGATGCCGGGTAACGCCCGGTGGAAGCGATTCCAAGGAAAGTGCCACAGAAAACATACCGCCTCATCCCCCTCGGGGGACGGTAAGGGTGAAAAGGTGAGGTAAGAGCTCACCAGTTCCGCCGGAGACGGTGGAAGCTAGGTAAACCCCATCCGGTGAAAGACCAAATAGGACGGGAGAAGACGTCCCGCTTCACTTGACCGTCGGGTTGGTCGCTCGAGGCTCTCCGAGAGGAGAGTCCCAGATAAATGATCATCGCCCCCGCGAGGGGGAACAGAACTCGGCTTACGGACTACTCGGCGCCCGCTTTTCTTATCCGCAAGGAGCTGCTCCCTGAACAAATATGACTGGAAACAAAGTGCGCCCGTCGACCGCGACGCCGTCCGCCTCCTCGTGTCACAACTCCGGGTCCCGCCGGCCGGCGCCAGGTTTCTCGTTTCGCGCGGCCTGACGACGATCGACGACCTGAGCGGGTATCTCGCACCGGCGCCGGAGTCCGCCTCCGATCCCTTCCTGTTCTCGCGGATGAAGGAGGCGGTCGAGTCCGTCAAAGCGGCCACCGGTCCCGGCCGTTCAGTGGTCGTCCACGGTGACTACGACGTCGACGGGATCTCGGGCACGGCGATCCTGTGCCAGTATCTCGAGGGTATTTTCGAGAACGTCCACTCGTTTCTCCCGGACCGGCGCAGGGACGGCTACGGGCTCTCCGAGCGAATGGTCGAGAGAGCGATCGCCAAACCGGTTGATCTTTTCATCGCCGTCGACTGCGGCACCTCCGACGGAGCCCTCATCGGGAAGATGGAATCCGCCGGTATCTCCGTCATCGTCTGCGACCACCACGAGATGCCATCCGACGGCAGCGCCCGCGGCATCATGCTCAACCCCATGCGCGACGGCGAGACTTACCCCAGCCGCGCCCTCGCAGGCGCCGGGGTCGCCTTCAAGCTCGTCCAGGCGCTCTACGCGAGCGGTGTGCGCGGCCCGGCGACGCCCGATTCGCTGGTCGATCTCCTCGCGCTGGCCACCGTCGGCGACATGATGCCGCTCACCGGCGAGAACCGGTATTTCGTCAAAGCCGGCCTCGAGTTGATGAATGACCGCCCCCGGCCGGGACTCGAAGCGATCAAGCGCTATTCCCGGATCGGAACGAAGCGGATAACCGCCGGCCACATTTCATTTGTGTTCGCGCCGCGGCTGAATGCGCCGGGGCGTGTCTCCAGGCCAGGTCCGGCGCTGGAGCTGTTGTGCGCGGACAACAAGGACCAGGCGAAGCAGCTGGCGTCGGTGCTGGAGTACGACAACGAGAAGCGCCGGGCGCTCACCGACGTGGTCCGCGACGACGCGTTCGACCAGATACGGGAGATGTCCGACTATCGCGAGCGCGGCGGATTTGTCCTCGCCAACGATCACTGGGACGAGGGCGTGCTCGGCATCGCCGCCGCCCGCGTCGCGGAAGAATTCGGGAGACCGGCGATTCTCCTGTCCGTCAGCGGAAACGTTGCCAAGGGTTCCGGCCGGAGCATCAAGGGCGTCAACCTGAAAAAGCACGTCGACCGCCTGAGTGATTTCTTCGTGAAATACGGTGGGCATACGCAGGCCGTCGGACTGACGATGAACGCGGCGCGCATCGGCGAGTTTGCCGGCGCCCTGTCGGACAGCCTCAAAGAAGACGTCGATCGGAAATCCGCGCGCCCGCCGCTGGACATCGATACGTTCATCAACCTGGAAGAGTGCACGCCCGAGTTGCTGGATTTCGTCGAGAAGTGCGAACCATACGGGTACGGCAACAAGGAACCGGTCTGGAAGATTTCCGACCTGCAGGTGATGCGCGACACGACGTACGTCGGGGACAACCACCTCAAGCTCTTCTTCCAGGACATGCGCGGCAATCCGGGCAACGCCATCGCATTCGGGTGGGACCGCCCCGAGTCGCCGGATGACCTCCACAACCGCGTCGTCGATATCGCCGTCCGCATCCGCAAGGGCCACTACATGGGAAACGACTATCCCGAACTGCGGCTGGTGGATATCCGTTCCCACCGGGACTGATATGAGAACGATCGTGCAGAGGGTGAGCCGGGCGTCGGTCGAAGTCGCCGGCGAGGTCGTCGGGGCGATCGATCGCGGATTTCTGGTCCTGGCGGGATTCGGCCGCGGCGACAACGAAGAGACAGTCGCCTGGATGGTGCGCAAGATCGCCTCGCTGAGGGTGTTCGAAGACGACAGCGGGCGGATGACGCTGCCGCTCTCGGCGGTGGACGGCCGCGTTCTTCTCGTCTCGCAGTTCACACTCTACGGAGACTGCAAGAAGGGCGCCCGGCCGAGCTTCGACAAGAGCGCGGACCCCGAAACCGCCCGCGCGCTCTACGACCGTTTCGTCGAGTTGTTCGAGGCACAGATGCCCGGCGGGGTCGAGTCGGGCGTTTTTAAGGAAATGATGAACGTGTCGCTGGTGAATGACGGCCCCGTTACCCTCCAGATCGAAAAGGAACCCGGCACCCGATGAACCCGTTGCTCGACGAAGCGTCCCAGCGAAACCTGGTGCTGGCGTCCCGATCGCCCCGGCGTTACGACCTGATGTCGGGGATGGGTTTCGAATTCGAGGTTATCCCCGCCGGCGAAGACGCCGAACGCGACGCCGAATGCTCCGACCCGCACCTGCTCCCCGAAATTGCCGCCCGCCTCAAGTGCGACGAAGTCGCGGCCAAGCACCCCGGCGCGATCGTGATCGCCGCCGATACGGTGGTGATACAGGACGGCGAAATTCTGAACAAACCGGCCGACGACAAAGAGGCAATTCGATTTCTCGAGCGGCTGGCGGGCCGGACACACACCGTCGTGACCGGAGTGGTCATCCAGCGCCGCCGGGACGGAGTTGATCTCTCGGCGAGCGAGAGTACGCGGGTGACGTTCCGGCCGCTCGACGATGCCGAGATCGCCGCATACGTGGCGACGGGCGAGGGCCGAGACAAGGCGGGCTCGTACGCCGCGCAGGGGCTCGGCGCCAGTCTAATCGAGTCCATCGACGGGTGCTTCTACAACGTGGTCGGGCTTCCGGTCGCGTTGGTGTGCCGACTATTGAGAAAGATCGGGTGAATCCTGCATTATGTCCATGGAGATACCGACCATCAGGCTGATAAAGGGAGCCGCGGAGATCATCGACCAGGTGCTGCTTCCCGGCAAGTACACCGCGCGAAGACTGCAATCGGTCGATGCCGTGTGTGAAGCCATCAAAAAGCTCCGGATCCGGGGCGCGCCCGCGCTCGGGG
>CBDUWU010000213.1:0-6232 GCA_965371015.1 uncultured bacterium
ACGGACGCGCCCAGGGCGCCGTCATCGGCAAGGCGATGTCATCGCTCGACGAAGGGACCGGCCTGGTTCTGGTCCTGGTTAGTCTCCAGTAGTTTAATACACGTGATCGCAAAGTGTCGCTTTAATAGCGCACACTTCCCTGAGCACGAAGGGACCGGAGTAATGACCCAGTCAAGAAAGTTAAAAACTTCGAGCATGTATTTATTGCTCACAATTGCAGTTGCAATTGGAATACTGACCGTCTTGTCTCTGAGCACGTCTGGAACAGACGTAGCGAGTGCGGAGACATCTGCTTCGCAGGCGGGTGGCAAGCGTACTATGTCCGCTGCCCGGACTCTGACGCGCGAACAAATGGCCATAATCAATTCGAACGACCACTCGATCTTCCGGAGACCCCTGTCACCCAACGTCGTGGGCGAACCGGATGGACGATATGAAGGAATCCTCCCAAAACCAGAGGTAACGGACCATTCCCAGGGTGCGACCTCGAATTTGGGGCCAGCGGCGTTTTCATATAAAGGCCGGTTTGCTGCAAATTTAATAGGTCACGATCAGAACGGCGGGCCGGCGGATCCGATGATCGCCGCCGGGCCGACTCATCTCGTCGCGGTGATCAATTCGCGCGTCGCTTTTTTCTCTAAATCGGGTACGAACGAGTTTGAAACGGGCCTGTTCAGTTTTATGGGACTCAGCGGGGGCGATTTCGGCGTGTTCGACCCAAAAATCGTGTTCGATGAGGACTCCCAGCGGTTCTTTATCGGCGTTATCGCAAACAACCGAAACACTTCAGCCGATATATCATATGCGCACTTTGCGGTCTCCAAGACCTCCGATCCGAACGACGATTGGTGGATATATAATCGCGTTCGAAATGACAGGGATTCAAACTGGGCTGACTATCCAGGGATCGGGGTGAGCGACCGTGCCCTCTATTTCACGTGCCAGTTGGTCCCATTCACCGGTGCCACGGTGTTTCATCGAAATATCGTCTGGATTTTTGACAAGGATGCGATGACTGCGGGCCTGTCAACGACCTTCTGGGAATGGGTAGATCTCCCGGGCGAATCGGGAAAGCCGGCCCAAAAGCTTATCCAGCCGGCGGTAACCTATCTTCCCACCTCGGGGCCCGAAAGTTACATGGTGTCTGTTACAGATGGAGCGGATGCATCGGAAGTCCGTATCGTGGTACAAGAGGTAAGGCTCGCCATCGATTTTCCATTGGGTGGCGCAGTGTTCGACGTTGTCGCGATCGATGGCCCGGGTCGGGATCTCACACTTACCGAGGCGCCGCAACTGGGCGGACCCGCCCTCCTCAGGTTGAATAATCTTGGCTCGCCCGCCATGAACGCGGTCTATCGCGACGGCCGCCTCTGGACCGTTCATCACCCGGGTGTTGGAGGCGCCACTGTGATGCGACACTACGAACTCGACGTGTCCAGTTGGCCGACCCTCACTATTGCAAGCACCACGAATTTCACCGATGGATTCAGTACGTACTTCTGGCCAGCAATCGCCGTGAACGAATTCGGCGACGTCGTCGAGGTGTGCAGCCGCTCCAGCACAACCGAGTTCTGCGGGATCCGCTGGACCATAAAGATGGCGGAGGAATCTGCGTTTGTTGGAAGCCGTTACCTGAAGGCCGGCGAGTCTTACTATGGAAACAGCTTCGATACCGCCGACAGTACCTATCGATGGGGAGATTACGGCGGCGCAGCCGTCGATCCGGTCGGGCAGGGATTCTGGCTGTTTCATATGTACGCGCTCTCGCAAGATCCCCCCGTGTACAGTACCTGGATAGGGCATGTACCTCGACCCGTTTTCGTGGATATAGCGAATGCGGGAACGGAAGCCGGCACGAAATCCAGACCGTGGGACACCGTGATCGAGGGGCACGCTGCAGCTCTCCCGGACAACGATCTGGTAATTCGTACCGGCAACTACCCGGGGGCCGTGACCCTGAACAAACCCGTAAAGATAATCACCGAAGGCGGAGTTGTGACTATCGGGCAGTAGGTTTGATACAGAATGCTCCAGGGAGCCAGCTCCTGATTCAATGCCCTGCAACATGTTCTGTTGCAGGGCATTCTCGTTATTCGAATATACAAAAGACACTTTTATCGGTTGTCACCGCGCCCCTCCCGCTGCTCATTGGGAGAGACCCAATGGCTGCCTATCGGTTAGAATCGTTAGAGACCATCTAGTTCTGCAAAGAGGAGTGAGATCTTGATCGGCCAGACCGTATCCCACTACAAGATCCTCGAAAAGCTCGGCGAAGGCGGCATGGGTGTTGTCTACAAGGCCCATGACACCAAGCTGGACCGCCTGGTGGCGCTGAAATTTCTCCCGCGCCACGCGGGCCGGAGCGAGGCCGAGAAGCAGCGCTTCGTGCACGAGGCGAAGGCGTCTTCCGGGCTGGACCACCCGAACATCTGCACGATTTACGAAGTCGACGAGACGGATGACGGGCAGATGTTCATCGCGATGGGGTTCTATGACGGCGAGTCGCTCGCGAGCCGCCTCGAGTGTGAATCGCTTCCGATCGGTGACGCCGTCAAAATGGCGACGCAGATCGCGAGTGGCCTGGCCAGGGCACACGCGCAGGGGATCATACACCGCGACATCAAGCCGGCGAACATAATCGTCACTGCGGACGACGGGGTGAAGATCGTGGACTTTGGTCTGGCGAAGCTGACCGACCGGACCGGGCTCACCCGGGAAGGCTCGACGGTGGGGACGGTGTCGTACATGTCGCCGGAGCAGGCGCAGGGGGGAGAAGTAGACCACCGCGCCGACGTGTGGGCGCTCGGCGTGGTGCTCTACGAGATGGTCACGGGGCGCCGCCCGTTCGACGCGGAGCACGAGCAGGCGGTGGTGTACCGTATTATAAACGAACCACCAGCACCGCCCGCGTCGATTCGCGGCGAAATTCCCGCGGTACTGAATGACGTGATCACGCGCGCGCTCACGAAAGATTCGGAGTCGCGCGTGGGGTCGATGGAAGACTTTCTCGCTGCGTTGTCGTCCATGCTTCCTGGCGCCGGTGAACCGGCGGCGCCGAAACGACGGTCACGATCGCGGACCTTAGCAGGGGTTGTCATTGTGGTGGCGCTCTTGTCGATCGTGACGTTTTTCGGGATCGAGTGGAGGAACCGTAGCGTCCGGGAAAGATGGGCCCGCAATACAGCACTCCCCGAAGCCGGCCGGCTGATCGACGAAGCCAACTCGATCGATGCATATTTACTGCTCAAAGAGGCAGGGGAAGTCATACCCGACGACCCACTGTTCCACGAGCTCCGCGCGAGGTGCGCAAAGAAAATCGCCATCCGTACCACGCCACCGGGTGCCGAGATTTACGTAAAGGCCTACGACGACCCCGACGGCGAATGGATACACCTGGGCACCACACCGATCGACAGCGTGTGGGCGCCATTTACGTACATGCGCTGGCGCGCGGTCGCCGCGGGATACGAACCCCTCGAGCTCGCCTTCTGGAACTTCCGGCCCGAACTGGATTTTCCACTCACGAAGACGGAAGACGTGCCCGAAGGAATGGTGCGTGTGTATGAGCGGGGTCAAGTTAGTGTGGGCAGGCTCGCCCCGGTCGCGGTCGAACCCTTCTGGATCGACAAATACGAGGTGACCAACCGCAGGTACAAAGAGTTTGTCGACGCGGGCGGATACCTCAATGCTGTTTTCTGGAAAGAACCGTTCGTGAAGGACGGCCGGGAGATTCCGTGGGAAGAGGCGATGACCGTGTTCGAAGACGCCACCGGCAGGCCGGGACCGTCCACGTGGGCGCAGGGATCATACGCCGAAGGCCGGGCCAACTACCCCGTGCGCGGCGTGAGCTGGTATGAGGCCAACGCGTTTGCCGAGTTCGCCGGCAAGAAGCTGCCGACGGTTTTTCACTGGCGTCACGCCGCCGACGCGTCGGCTATGAATAGCGACATGGTTCGGGCGAGCAACATCGATGGGACGACGCCCGCGCCGGTCGGGAGCTTCCCGGGACTGGGCAGGTTCGGAGACTATGACATGGCTGGTAACGTCAAGGAATGGTGCTGGAACGAAGCAAATAACACGCGTTACGCCCTCGGCGGTGACTGGGACGACGCGGCCTACCGCTTCGCCGATGACCATGGCAGTGACCCCTTCGCCCGCGACGATTTCTACGGTTTTCGCTGCATCCTGCCGGACGCTCCGTTGTCCGAGGTATCGCTCCAGCCCGTCCCGGCGTTTCTCGTCGACTACAACGGGGAAGTGCCCGCGGACGATGCGACCTTCGCCATCTATCGCGCCATGTACAACTACGACGAGCGCGACCTCGACGCGAAAATAGAGAAGGTGGATGACACGGCGAAGGACTGGCGCCGGGAGAAGGTCTCGTTCACCGCAGCGTACGGGGACGAGAGAGTGCCCGCCTGGGTATACATTCCCAGGGACGTCGAGCCCCCTTTCCAGTGCGTCGTCTTCTGGCCCGGGGGCGGCGCGCGTGAGATCAGGAGCAGTGAGAATCTCTCCGGCCCCCATTACTTTGATTACATACCGCGCAGTGGCCGCGTGCTCGTGTACCCGATCTACCAGGGCACCTACGAACGCCAGCTCGAGAACTATACGGGGGGTCCGAACCAGGCCCGCGATCTCACCATTCAGTGGGCTCAGGACGTGCAACGCACCGTGGATTACATCGCCTCCCGTGGAGATATTGACATGAGCCGGATCGCCTACTACGGATTGAGCCTCGGCGCCACTTACGGCCCCATATACACCGCAGTGGATTCCCGATTCACAACGGCGATCTACATTGCCGGCGGACTCTACGGTTTGAGCATCACCCGCCCACCGGAAGTGCTCCCCTTCAATTTTCTGACCCGCAACACGACCCCCACGCTCATGGTCAATGGCCGCTATGATTTCGAGCTCAAACTCGAGACCGCCGTCGAACCCATGATCCGCTCTCTTGCGGCTCCGGACGCCGACAAGCGTCTCGTTGTGTTCGACACCGACCACCTGCCGAAACTCAACGACGTCGTCCGCGAGACGCTCGACTGGCTCGACCGCTACCTCGGTCCCGTCGTAAAGGAGGAGTGACAGAATGTTCCCGGAATCGTGGAAATGCAGAAGAACAGGATATCATGTAGTCTCTATCGTCGTGATCACTTTGTGGTTAGCCATGAAGCCTGCCGATGCGCAGGAAACAACGGGCCTGCGAGGTGAACCGGACGCGATCGCCGATGCAGAGGCGATGGTCGAGGCGATGGGTGGATTGGCCGTCTGGCGCGAGCTCCAGAGCGTGCACTTTGTCCACGAGTGGGACATCTACAACCGGCAAGACATCTACCTCGAGAACGAGATCCTCGACCTCACGGGACCGCGTTCATATGTGACGATGGAGAGCGAGGTCTATAATAGAGTGCGGGCGTACAGCCCCGAGCACCGGTACTGGAACGTCGTCAACGGCGAGTTTTCGTACGCGAGTGACGAGTCGTTCGACAACGCGATGGAACGGGCTCCGTACAGCATTTACCGGATCGCCCGGGCCGTTGCCCGCGGTGACGATTACTATAAAGTCAGTTTTGGTCCGATGAGGGACATGCCGGGGACGCGGGCGCTCGAATTTCGCGGACCGGACGACGAGATTCACGGCTGGATTCTGTTGAACACCCGGAAAGAGCCTGTGATCTGGGCGACCACGCAGTACAGCTACAGCTTCGGGCCGCTGGAGCGGTTCGGCAACCTCCGGGTCCCCGACTGGGCGACGACGGGGGGCGGCCGCGTTCGTTACGAGATGGTTTCACTCACAGGGAGCAATCAGCCCCCCGACCCGGCGCTGTTCGTCCCCCCGGCGGAATACCGGTAGATACCTGGTCCGATTTCTCGTTGTTCGGATTTCTACCGTCTTTCCAGTAAGTAGATGTCGCCGTAGTCCATGTCCCGTGTAAAGACGAGGCTTTTCGAATCCGCCGACCACCCGCCGTTGTGGACGTGCCAGGTTCCCTCCGAGCGCGCCAGGTATACCGGTTCGCCGTTGACGCGCGGCAGTCCGTCCGGCTCTGATGGACGTTCGAGCCTCAACAGTGCCAGCCCCATTGCCACGTGTCCGCGTCCAAAGCAGAACGCCACGGCGTTTCCGTCGGGCGCGACGTCGAACTCGGTGAGTGCGCCGACGTACAGGGTTTTCTCATGCCCGGTCTCGAGATCGACTGCGATCAATTGTTCTTCACTCCCCCGCCGC
>CBDUWU010000214.1:0-6217 GCA_965371015.1 uncultured bacterium
GCTCTTTCTCGTCGGTTATCTTCCCCAGACCAGCGAATGGTGGCGGTTCCGGTCGGACGCGTGGTTCCACGGCGCCGTCGTGGAACAGATCTACGACTATGGCCTGCCCCCGATGGACCCCTACTTCGCCGGTTATGAACTCCAGTACATGTGGTTTTACCACGTCACCGTCCTGGCGTTGTCGCGGGCGGCGTCGCTCGAGCCGTTCCGCGTCATGTCGCTCATCAATCTACATTGCCTTACCGGGGTATTCCTGGCGACAATGTTGTTCTCCGGAATTTTCGTCCGCCGCTTCGGCCGCCGCCTCGGATCTTGCATCCTCGTCGCGTTCGGGATGAATGGCCTCGTCTGGCTCTTCCTTCCTTTCAAGACGATCCGGGCGATAACCGGCGAGGTGAGGGGTACCGAAGAGCTGGCGAGAACTTTTTCGCTGTCACCATTCGACCTCTATGCCGCCAAGCGATTTCTCACCGTTTATTATAACCAGGAATTCTTTCTCGACAAATTCGTCGTCATGACCGCGCTGGGGCTGGCCTTTGCCTGCATGGCCCTCTTCTGGTGGGCGTGTGCCGAGTATCTCAAAACGAGGCGGCCGTACGCCTTGATTGCGGCTTCGTTGAGCCTCGTCGGCATGTTCGGTTTCCACACGCTGTTCGGCGTCGTCATGATCGCCGCCGCGGCGGGAGGGCTCGTCCTGTCGCTGGTCTTCCGCCACAAGGGGGTGGACGGCTATCGCCTCCGGCCGGCGGTCGAACTGGCGATCGCACTCGCGGCCACAGCGATGGCAATGGCTCCTTATCTCTATTCGATCACCAGATTGAAGGAGAAGGAGTTCGTCTTCCCCTTCGGGTTTTCATTCGAGAAAATCGCCGGGATACTGATCACCTGCGCCGCGGTAATCGTGCTGGCCGCTTACCAGAGGTGGTTTTTTACCGCGCGCGACGCCGCCGCCCGCTTCGTCCAGTTCGGGCTGGCGGCAACGGTTGTATTGTGCGCATTGATCGTGCTTCCTGACTCGAACACGTACGACAAGTTGCCGTTGTTCGTATTCTACCCCCTCGCCGTGATCGGCGGGTGGACGCTGTCGGACATCGTGGCGCGGCGCCGGTCGGCTGCCGGACGCGCCGCGGCCGCGCTGATCCTGTCGTTGCTGTTTCTCGTTCCCGTCAACGCCATCTCGTTCGCCGCCTACTTCAACACGCATGACGAGCCGAAATACAGCCGATCCGAGGAGGCCGCCGCGGAGTGGATTCGGCACAACACCGCCCGCGACGCCGTGTTTGTCGACCTCAACGAAAAGGTATTCCTGCTCGTCGCCGGCCCCAGAAGCTATTATTGCGGCAAGATCGCCTATGCACGGCAGTGGGGCTACAGCAGTCTGGAAATGGCGGAACGCTTTCACGCGCGTGACACGCTGCTCGGCGCCGGGGAACTGGACGACGCGACGCTGCGGCTTCTCTCAGAGGCGTCGTGGGATCTGTACGTAATCGTCCGCGGCCCGCGGCAGGCGGCGCCGGTCGTGGCCCGCTACCCCGAGCTGTTCCGGCGTGTTTACGCGGGCGGCGACATCGAGTTGTATCGAGTGGACCGCGGCGCGTGCCGGCGCGCCACAACCTCAGGACGAACGCCGTAAGAAATGAAACGTAAATTATTAATAGGTGTTGCCGTCAGCGGCATTTTTCTATGGCTCGCGCTCCGCGACATCGACTGGGGCGCGTTCGGGGCCGTGTTCGGCCAGGTGCGTTACGGGCCGCTGGCGCTGTGCATCGCTTTTACCCTGCTGGGTCACTTCACGCGGGCCGTGCGGTGGAAATACCTGCTGGTGACGGTCAAGAAGATCCCGATCGGCAGCCTCTGGTCGGCGACGGCGATTGCCTTCATGTTCAACAATCTACTACCCGCCCGCCTCGGTGAGTTCGTTCGCGCTTATGCGATCGGCCGCTCGGAAGGCATCAGCAAGTCCACCGCGTTTGCGACCATTGTCTTCGAACGCGTCGTCGACGTGTTCACCCTGATCCTGCTCTTGTGGTTCTGCCTGCTGAAGATCGACGGGCCGGAGTGGCTTCAGCGCAGCGGGATAATCCTCGTGGTGTTCAACCTGGCCCTGCTGGCTCTCCTCATCGCGATGTACCGCTACCGTGATGGTTTCACGAGTCTTCTCTCCCGCACGTGCAAGCCGCTGCCGCAGCGATTCGGCGTGCGGCTGGTCAAACTGTGCAACGCGTTTGTGGAAGGTCTCGGCGTGCTGGAAGATCGATCCGCGATCCTCCCCGTAATCGTGTTCTCGGTGCCGGTATGGGGATTCGCCACCCTGGGGATCTATTACTGTTTGATCGCGGTCGGCATGGAGCTGCCGTTTCTCGCCAGCGTCGTTCTCGTCGTGCTGATTTCGCTCGGTTCCATGATCCCGTCCGCGCCGGCCTACATCGGCACGCTCCAGTATGCGATCATCCTCGGCCTGGCCATCTACCAGGTGGACAAGAGCCAGGCGCTGGCTTACGCGGCCCTCTATCACGCCACCCAGTTCTTTCCCATCACGCTGGCCGGCCTCTATTACGCCCTTCGGTCGGGGATCAGTTTCTCCGACGTGTCGAACAAACGCTCCCCCCTCCCCGGCGACGGCGATACTCCCCCAGGCTCTAGCGCGAATACCAATCTATAATACCCGCCATCGCCTCGCGACACACCACGCAGAACTCCGGCGTGCCCTTGGTGAACATGATGCAGTCCACCATCGGTCGGTACAATCCCTTCGACGCGTAGCCCGCGCCCTCGAATGCCCCCACTTTGCCGGCAAAGCGGCTCGCGCCGAGGCAGGCGTGCATCTCACCCGAATGCTGCCGGTCCCGGCTGTTGTAATCGGCCTCGGCGGCCCTGACGTCGGCCTCCGGAGCGCCGGTCCGCCGCAATTCGGCGACGCGGTCGTTGAGATTGCGCCGCTCGCGTTGCCACTCCAGGTCGGACTGGTCGAACGGGTCCTTCTCCCACGGCGTGGGGATCTCGATCCCCTCCGTCAGCAGGTGCCTCCACTTGAGGCTGTCCGGGTCGAGGAGCGCCGTGATGTTGGGCTCGGACGGCTCGAAGCCCGCCGGGTAGAAGTCGTCGTAGGCGGTGTCCGACGTGTAGTATTCGTCGGCCAGACCAAAAAACGAATGCCCGAACTCGTGGACCATCAGGTACTCGCTCCACTGGTTGTCCGAGGTATACGTGCAATAAAAGTTGTAGATGCCTCCACCGCCGTAGCGGTGATGATTGACCATGATGTAGAGCGCGTCGTAGGGAACGTGGCGGGCGATGTCGCGCAGCGCCCGGTTGTCCTCGGTGAGCAGGTAGCGCTCCGATCCCATCGAGTTGAACGTCGCCCCGACGGAGGTGGTACGGAACTGGCCGTGTCGGGGCTCGTCGCAACCGCTCTGGGCGGACGGTTTGAAGACGCCGTTGATGTTGAAACGGTCCTTGTACGATTTGCACGGCTCGGCCTCGAAAAAAACTTCGGTGAAGCGTTCGAGGTCCTTTATGAACTTGCCTTCTTCCCCGGCGGTGTACCCCTCGGCGATGATGGCCACGTCGGCCTTGACGTGGGGATCGCCGCTCTCCAAGCTGCGGAACACCCGGACGGCGGGATCGGGGCCGCGGTCGGTGACGATACCGACGTCGTCGGGGTCGATTTCGCCGCGGTACACCTCGGTCATATCCCCGTCCTTGAGTCTTTTTTCGAGCACGAACACGATTTTACCCTTCGGCACAGGCACGATCGCCGACTCGTGAAAAACCCGCATTACGCCGTCGCCCGCCGGACCGCTCGACTGATACTCCTTGAAGTAACTGTCGAAACCGCGCGAATAGATGAGGCTGCCCGTCGCGGCGTCGTAGATCTTGTGGTAGTAGGCGCCGTAGTTGAGTTCGTCGACGAGGTTGACGAGACTGCCCGCCCAGGTTCCGTAACGGTAGATCCTGTCGATCGACACGGCATCGGTATCCGCATCGCCGAGGTGGTGGTAATCGATGCGAAGGGTCTTGTCGACGAAGTGGTCGTCGAAGGCGGCTTCGCCGGCGGCCGGCATCGACGCAAAGGCGGCCAGACAGATGGCGATCAACGGGGTCAGTTTCATGTTCTCTCTCCTTATTACAGGTCCAGGAATTCCAGCAGCTGCCCCGGGCGCTCGAGGAGCGCCCGCGCACCCGCACCCGAGAGTTCCTCGCGCGTGCGGAACCCCCACAACGCACCGGCCGGATACATTCCCGCGTTTACGGCGGTGAGGATGTCGATATCCGAGTCGCCGAGAAACAAGATCGCGGCGGGCGGCACCTGGAGCCGGCGCGCCAGTTCCAGCGCGCCGGCGGGATCGGGCTTGTGCGGTATTGCGCCACCCTGTCCCGCTACAACGTCGAACGGCCACGACGTGAGCAATTCGGAGACGCACGCCCGCGTCAGGTCGTCGGGCTTGTTGGAAAGTACGGCGCGCTTGAGCCCGCGCTCCGCGACGGCTTCGAGCATCTCCGGCACTCCTTCGTAGGGCCGGGTCTTGTTTTTCCAGTTACGGCCGTATTCATCCCGCATTTCGGCGAGACACCGGCCTATGAGTTCCGTTTTGCGCTCGCTTTGGGGCAGCATCCGCTCCACCAGCATTCTCACGCCCGCCCCGACCATCAGCCTGTAGTCAGCCGCCTCGTGTACGGGGTATCCCCGGCGGGCGAGCACGGTGTTCGCCGAATCGGCGATGTCGTCGAGAGTGTCGAGGAGCGTGCCGTCGAGGTCGAATATGATGGCTTCGAATTTCATCATTCGCGGGGGGGTCATGCGCCGAGCGCATTCTTGATCTTCACGAGGGGCCCGAGGAGTCCGATAAGCTTGACCTTGAACACGATCGAGTCATTCACGTGGCTCATGCCCACTCGAGGAAGAAAATAGGGCGACTCGGCGCCGGTGATGAGTCCCGGCACCATGGTAAACGCCGCCTCGATGTCGTGGTTCTCCAGGACTTCGGCCGCTCTTCGCGTCACGTCTTCCGCCCGCCCCCTCGGCCAGGCAAAAACACCGGGCGCTTTTCCGAGCACTTCGCGCAGCCGCGCCTGCGAACGTTCGATCTCGGCGTCGAACTCTCCGTCACCGGCCCGGGATGCGATCGAATGCGACGCAGTGTGGTTGCCGATCGTGATCCAGCGCGACCGGTTCGCCGCCTCGATCTCGGGTCTCGACGGCACGACGTCGTCGCCCGCTTCTTCCGGCCCGGGCACCCGACCGTCGAACACGAAGTCGGTTACGACAAAAAATATCCCGGGGATCTCGTTTCTTTCCATCACGGGCATGGCACGGGTGAAATTGTCGCGGTAGCCGTCGTCGAACGTGACCAGAACCCTGATCCCGCCGCCGGTATCCCGTTCGCGGATCCGGGGCCACCCGACGGGCCGGCACCGCTCGTGCAGGTACCGCATCTGCCAGGCGAATGCGTCTTCGCCGACCATTTCGCCCGCGCCGCTCCGGCCGGCCATTACACGATGGTACACCAGAGCGACGGAGGCCCCGTTTGTTTCGAGCCGCCTGCGCGCGATCCAGTAAACCCCGCTGAAATACAGGAGGTACGACACGAATTTTTCAATCGCGTAGAGAAACTTCATGACGAATGGAACAGCTTGCGTATTCGCCGCGCCGCACCGAGGACGACGCGATTGGCGAGCAGCGCGGAGCCCGCTCGGTGGACCGCGGCGGCCGCTCTGCCGCCGGCGCTCACACCTTCGATATAATGGTAGAGTTTCATCTCCCGGTCGCACCAGTCTTTCTTGTACGACTCGTCTCCGATGGTGAAATCGAAGACCTTGACGCCGTTGTCGAAGCACCACTCGAAGAGGTCGAACAACAGCAGGCGCCCGGGCGAATATTTCATCCAGGGCCCCTCGGCGTAGCTCGGCATATAATAATAGAAACGGTCGCCGAAGCGCATGCCCCAGTGCGTCGTGATCAGCCTTCCGTCGAGCGAAACCGCCGAAAGGTGAACGACCCCGCCGTCGCGGAGCGGCGCGGCGGGCTTTATGAAGAAGTCGCGCACACCGTCGCGCTTCATGATGTCGGGAGCGCGCATCGCACGGTAACGCTCCGATTTCTGGCACGTCGTCGCCACGGCGATTTCCTCGAACATCGGGTCATCGCCGGCCACGCCGGCGATGACCTCGACCGTGCCCGAGTCGCGCAGTCGCCGTTCCTTGCGGCGGTCGGTAG
>CBDUWU010000215.1:0-6212 GCA_965371015.1 uncultured bacterium
TCAAGCGATACAATCGGCACCTCATTCTCGACGACGTGGGCATCGAGGGTCAGATCCGCCTCAAGCGGGCCTCCGTCCTGCTGGTGGGGACGGGAGGGCTGGGTGCACCCGCCGCGCTCTATCTCGCCGCCGCCGGTGTCGGGCGGCTGGGGCTGGTCGATTTCGACGAAGTCGACGTATCGAACCTCCAGCGCCAGGTCATATTCGGCACCAGCGACGCCGGCCGGCCCAAGACCGCCGCCGCCGCCGAGCGGCTGGCGGACCTCAATCCCTGGCTGGACATAGTCACCCACGAGACGCGGCTCACGGCCGCCAACGCCAGGGAAATCCTCGAAGGCTACGACATCGTCGTCGATGGCTCCGACAATTTTGCCACCAAGTACCTCGTCAACGACGCCTGCATTCTGCTGGGCAAACCCGACGTCTACGGAAGCGTGCTGCGTTTCGAGGGTCAGGCCGCCGTCTTCGGACCCGAAGGTCCTTGCTACCGCTGTCTCTACCCCGAACCGCCGCCTCCTGATGCCGTTCCCAGCTGCGCCGACGCCGGCGTACTCGGCGTGCTCCCCGGCATCATCGGATCGATCCAGGCCACCGAGGCCATCAAACTGATCCTCGGCCGCGGCAAAACGCTCGCCGGCCGCCTTCTCCTGCTCGACGCTCTCGATATGTCCTTTCGCGCCCTCGAGGTACCCCGCAACCCCGGCTGCCCGCTGTGCGGTTCGGCGCCAACCATCACGGAGTTGATCGACTACGACGAGTTCTGCGGAGGAAGCGGCGGCGATCCGGATGCCGCCGCGGAGATTCCCGGGATCAACCCCGCCGATCTCAAGGCGTGTCTCGACGCCGGCTCGGTGGTTCTTCTCGATGTCCGCGAACCGTACGAGCGCAACATCTGCGATATCGGCGGTGAGTTCATCCCGATGAACCAGATACCGGCGGTCGCCGAAAAACTCGACCACAGCGCCGACATCGTCGTCTACTGCCGCGTCGGAATCCGTTCTGCTTACGTGGTACGATATCTCATCGACCGTGGCTTCAACAGCGTGCGCAACCTCAACGGAGGACTGCACGCGTGGGCACGGGACGTCGATCCGGAATTACCCCGGTATTGAGAGGAGAGTTCAGTAACTGCTAGATCACGAAGTGGACGCGCTTGTCGACGTCGATCTCGGAGTCGTGCCAGGTGCGGACCACCGACCGCTTGAAGTGGTATTCCCCCGAGGACCGTTCCGTGAGGTCGACGATATCGCGCTCGGCCGACGTCGACGCGTTCGAGTCGACGATTTCGACCGCCGGGCGGTGCAGATAGCGGGACTCTGGGTTCTGCCGGACGACAATCGCCTTCTCCCCTGTATCGAGTTCGACAATCGTACCGACCGGATACAATCCCATCGCCTGGATGAATACCTTGGAGATAAACGGGTCGAAGATCTCGCCACTTTTTTCCAGGATGAACCGTAGCGCCTTGTCCGGTGTGATCGGTTCTTTCTGATAGGTCCGATATGCAGTCATAGCGTCAAAGTAGTCGGCGATGGTCACGATACGGGTGAACGACCGCAGGTGCCAGCCGCCGGGGCGATGCGGGTATCCGTTGTTGTTGACGTGTACGTGGTGTTGCAGAGCGACAAACATGGGATCGACCGCTTCGCGCAACGAGTTCATCCGGGACAGCTCCTTGACGCCGAAGAACGTGTGGTACTTCATCAGTTCCCACTCACGGTCGTTCAACGGTCCCGTCGAGTTGAGAATCGTCGAGGGAATGTAGGTCTTGCCGATGTCGTGAAACAGCGCGGCCACGCCGATCCGGGCGATTT
Organism: uncultured bacterium; assembly: GCA_965371015.1. Lineage (GTDB taxonomy): Bacteria > Krumholzibacteriota > Krumholzibacteriia > WVZY01 > JAKEHA01 > CBDUWU01. Next base: position 1,815 of record CBDUWU010000215.1, read on the forward strand.
CGCTTTTTTCGAGGCGGAGACGGTCGCCGATGAGCATCGACAGGATGCAGACATTCACGGAATGAACGAATGTGTACATGTCAAAATTCTTGATACTCGTCAACCCGAGAAGCATCGACTCATCCATCTGGATAATGTCGACCATCTGCTGTGTGAGCCGTTTGGCCTTGCGTACCTGCAGTATATGCTTTTCCTCCACGGTCCTGAGGATATCCCCCATGAGAGCGACGGTACGAAAATAGACTCGATTGCTCTCTTCGCGAATGTCGCGTGTATTGTGGGTCACTTCCTTGAGGACTTCTTCTGTCTCTGTCAATCGCGTGACGGCTACATATTCTATCGAGACGGCGTCCATCTCCCGCTGGAGATCGTCGAAAGCGCTCTCGACAGGATCGACCGAAAAAAACACGTCGAGGAATACCCCGAGAGCTTCGGCATCGACCCCCGTCTTGAACTCGATAGATCCGACTTCCCGTTTTCTAAACTCCTCCACCATATATTCGAATGGACCGTAGTGCTGGGCGTCGACGGCGATTCGCTGGTCATTGAACAGCAACAGGTCGCTCGACAACCGGATCGCCGAGCGGCCTTCCGCGGCGATCAACCCCTGAACCGCCTCTTCCAGGTCTCTGAGCGAACGTTGTACGGCACGGTTGTTCATTTCGTACATCCGGACCGTCTTGCTCGCCGAAAACAGCCGGCTCATGATCGCGAGCCCGAAGAGGCGCAGCCGTTCTCTTTCGTCGGCGGTGCGTTCGTCGGCGTCCGGACGGGGCCCGCTTTTCGGCTCCATCACTTTTGCGGCCGCGGGAGTTTTTGTGGTGGTTTCGTCCGTCATTCTTCGTTCCCCTCGTCCGCTCCTTGCGGCCGCTTCGCCCGCTCCTCCCTCATCGTGTGCTGCAGCTGGTCGTACGTCCGCTGTGCCCGGGACTTGACGAGATCATTGGAATCCTCCATCAGCTTTTTCAGCAGCGAAAGCGCCGCGGGGCTCTTGATGCCCGCGAGCGCCTTGATGGCGAGAAACTTGTTCTCACGGCTCGTTCCGAAGTGTTTGATGCTCTTCCGGTTCACGAATTTCTTGAGTTCCTCGACCGTGCCGGAGTTCCCGACCCGCCCCAGGACCTTGAAGATCATTTCCTGCTCATCGGGGATACGGTCCGACAGTTCCTTGCCGAACGCCAGCTCGCCAAATTTTTCGCGCACGCGCGGATCGTCCTTCGACGCCGCCGCGTCCATGGCCTGCAGACGAATCTGCTTGTTCTCGTCGCTCACGGCTCCCAGCAGAAGTTCGACGGCTCCCGGATCCTCGATGCGGGCAACGAGCCTGACGATCTCCTCCTTGACGTTGACGTCGGGGTAGTGGACCAGTTCCTTGATCTTCGGCGTCATTTTCTTCATGCTGATCCGGTTGGCGATATAGACCGCGTCATACGCCACTTCGGGGTTGTCGATATCGAGCTTCTCGATCACCCCGTCGATATCACCGCCGGCAACCGCAATGAGCACGTCGCATATCTCCTGGTGGAGTTTCTCGCCCTCGACGTTGTGCAGTACCATCAGCAGCGGGTCGACGACGGGCTTTCCCACCTCGGAAAAATATCCGAGAATCTCCTCGGAGTCCTTGTTCCAGAACTTGAGACGCTCGCCCATCGATTGTATCACCGAGTCGTCACCAACCCGAGTGACGATAGTGTCACAGAAAGAGTCGATGTCCTCCGGGAGCGATTGCTGTTTGAAATCGCCCACCAGCTTCATTATGCGGCGCAACGTACGTGGATCGAGGTCCTCCACGGCGTAGTTGACGACCCGGTCGATGATACCCGACACATCCCGCACGGCCGAAGGGTTATCCTGGAGCAAAGTAAAAACGAGAACGGCCTCCGCAAAATCGACCAGGCTGTCGTCCTGGCCTTCTTTCCTCAGTTGTTTCTGGTAATTCGATATCTCTTCGTTGCTCACCGTGAAGAACGACCCGACCATACTCTGGAAATACGCCTCCTGCTCGCCCTGGTCCTTCGATGGGCACGTTTTGAGGATCAACTTCTTGAGATAACCGTCGATCGACTCGAGTGGGTCGTTTCGCTGCACGATGACACGGCCCTTGTCCTCGAGGCTCGGGCGCATTTCCGGATGGTCTATGAGACCTGTGTCGTGGGCCTCCTCCTCGCCGGGCCGCGTTTCGGCGTACTCGACGGACAGGTAGTCGTCGAGCACCCGGTAGCTGATGTATTCGAAGTCAGCGTTCCAGAACTTGGTAACGACGTCTTCGTCCGATGTCAGATTGTGAAATTCCTCGGTGAGGATCTGGACGAGGGCGTCGGTCTCACTTCCGACGGCGCGTCCGCCGATGGTGATTTCACCGACGCCGTCCCGACGCAGGATGAACGCGAGGCTCTCCTCGCGCTTCTGGTTTTCGTATACGATTTTGCCGTTCCACGTGATCGTGTTCTGTTCCACGCCGAGCACGAGCGCATCCTCGTTGCGGAAATACGTCTTGAGTGCGGTGTCGAATTCGCGCGCGAACTCCGCCAGCCGCGGGTTGTTTTTGGCATACAGCTTGCGGCCGTGGATGAGCTTGGTCATCGCCTTCATGATCTGTTCGGCCATGGGCAGACTCTTCAGCTCGTCATCCGCGACGGCGGCAGCGGCGCCGGGTGCCTGGTTTGTACTTTCTTTATCCATTGTTCTGATTCAGGGTCCTCGCGCCGTCATACGTGCAACAGATATGCCAGTATCCCACCTAAAAGATTGAGTTTGTGCCCGATCGGGCGCTGTTGCATAATGCCCTGCAACGACTTCGCCCCGGCCACGACGGGGAGCCGTTTATACACATGCAACTCCTTAAATATATAGCAGTTATCTTGGTGGGCTTCGCCGCGTCCGCGCCCGGATATCCTTCGGCGGCCTCTGCCGGCGTCCCGGGGGACGCCGCTGCCGCGCGGGATCTGACGCCGACCGAGGCCACCAGGGTGATGGAATTCGTCTATCAGGGCAAAACGCGACTCGCGATCGACTACCTGGAGTCGTTTACCGATTCCTGCGGGGGCGAGCCCTTCTACTTGCTGGTCAAGTCCCGCGTTGCCAGAGAGTTACTCACTGTTGACGACGAGAACAAGGACCGGGTCAAGGCGGACGCCGAGCCCATTCATCGAGACCTCGAAGCAGTGATCGAGCTGTGTTCCCGGCGAATAGACGACGGGAACGAAGATCCGAGCCTCCGCCTCTACCGGGGTCTGGCGCGGATGTCCAGGTCTCACCTGCATTCGTTCGCCAGGAAGTTCTGGCGGGCCGGCCGAGAAGCGAAAAAGGGCAAGTCAGACCTTGAGAAATACCTGGAGATTCGTCCCGACGACGCGCTCGCCCAGGGAACAATGGGGGTGTTTCTCTATTTTGCCGACACCATCCCGTCGGTGTTCAAGTACCTCTCGAAAGTCCTGTTCATGCCGTCGGGCGACCGGGAGAAGGGACTGCGCTATATCGAATACGCGTCGGAGAATCCCAGCTTTTTGAAAACCGAATTCGAAGTCGTGCGTTATAACATCGACTTACTCTTCGAGGGAGAGTACGAGAGCGGCATCGAAGGAACGATCGGCCTGGTGAACCGGTACCCGGGCAATCCACGCATCGCCATGCCGCTGGCTCTGATGCTGCCATTCGATCCATTCGGCGTGCCGGAAAACGCCCGGATCGTCGACGACACGATTGAAGGACTCCAGAGCCTCTCACTCGGCGATCCCGAACGTTCCCCGCTCACCCTCCTCGAGTTTCTCAACGCCTACGCCGACCGTTTCGTCGCGCCGCCGGACGTAGCGGTGGCCGAGTTGCGCGCCATCGCGGATGAAAACCCCGAGCACCCCGACTGGGTCGCCGGGTACGCGGCCTTCGAACTCGGCAGGCTGGTGGCGTCGCTCGGAGACGCGGACGAAGCGCGATCGGCGTTCGACTGGGTTGACCACAACAGCAGGGTAGGATACCTCCACGACGACGCGAGCCGGTTGTCAAAAGCGCTTCAGACCATCGACAAGTCCGTGAACGTCCCCCGCTCGATGTGGATGACCGAAATATATTTCGGAGAGCACGGCGACCGGGAAAACGCCATCGAGGATATCAGATCGACAGCGTCGACGCCGATATCGGATTTCTATCTCGGCGAAGCGCTGCTCCTGAACGGCGACTTCGACGAGGCGCTCATAACCTACGGAGAATTGCTCGAGTCGGACGTGGATCCGTGGAGCGTGGAGTTCAAGATGCTCGCCGCCAGCCGGATCGCCGAAATCCACGGGTCACGCGGCGACTTCGAGTCCGCGTCGCAGTGGCTGGACCGGGCGGCGGATTACTATCAGAAGGAATTTCTCGTGGACTGGGTGCTCAAGGGACGAAAGCGCCATTACGAGAGAC
>CBDUWU010000216.1:0-6177 GCA_965371015.1 uncultured bacterium
AGCAACTGAACAGTATAATTCTCGCAGCCTTGTTGATGCTCGTCCTGATACCAGTATCCGACGCAGTGGGACAATCCACCCCGACTTCAGTGACGTTCAAGGTGCAGAAGGGCGGCAACCTGGTCGTCGACGTCGAGAACGCAGGCGCCAGCGTCGACGTCAAGGTCTGGTCCAAACTCGAAGTCGCCGTGACGGCGCACGGAATCCGCGAAAGTGACCTCAAGGACCTCGAGATCACGCAGAACGGCAACAACGTCGACGTCTTTTTCGACCCGGGAAACGGCTATGACCATCGCGGCCGGATTCGATTCAGCATCAACGTGCCGTCGGAATTCAACCTCGACATTGGAACATCGGGCGGAGACGTCAAAGTGACCGGAACGATCGAGGGCACCGTGGATGCCGTTACTGCGGGGGGCGACATCAAAGTTAACAACGTAAAGGGTGAACTCGCACTCAGGACGGCCGGCGGCGACATCGAGGCGGGAGACGTCGACGGCGACGCGGGTCTCAAGACGGCCGGCGGCGACATCGAGGTCGGCGACGTGACGGGGAACCTGACCGCAAAGACGGCCGGCGGCGACATCGAAGCTGGCCAGGTGGGCAAGGACCTGACCGCCGGGACCGCCGGTGGCGACATCAGTTGTGACGGCGTCGGCGGAAAGGCGAAAACAGGAACAGCGGGCGGTGACATCGAACTCGGCGTCGTCAAGGGCGAAGTCGCGGCAAAGACGGCCGGAGGTGACATCGAGATCGAGGGCGCAACGGGCAAGGTGGTTGCCAAGACCGCGGGCGGCGATATCAGGCTGTCCGCGATCGCTGGATTCGTCAAAGCGGCGACGGCCGGAGGCGACATCGAGGTCGAGCTCGATCCGTCCAACGCCGCGAGCAGCAGCATGGAAACCAAGGGCGGCGACGTCGAGCTCTACCTCCCCGCCAACGCCAAGGTGACCATCGAAGCGCTGATCCGGTTGCGCGACTGGGATCGCGGCGACAGGGACAAATACGACATCACGTCCGACTTCAAGGCCGAAGCGCACGACAGAAGCGACAGTGAAATCCGCGCGCGTTACGTCATCAACGGCGGCGGCAAGGTGATCTCGCTCGAAACCGTCAACGGAAACATCCGGATTAGCAAACAGTAGCGAATCGAATCCTGTGTAACAGGAGCGACGGGCTCCGACGACCGGCCACCGATCCCTTCAAGGGATCGGTGGCCGGTTTTTTTGATCCTTTGCGTCCCCTGATGTTGAAAAACCTGATACAATCGACAGTTATGAAAATTGGAATAATCAAGGAAAACAAGACTCCGCCCGATTATCGGGTCCCCCTGTCGCCGGGACAGTGTGTTGAACTGGAAAGCACGCTTGGAGCACCCGTTGTGATCGAGCCATCACCAAAGCGCTGCTTCTCCGACGAAGAATACAAAAAGCGCGGCATCGCGCTGTCAACAGACCTGTCCGGGTGTGACACACTTATCGGCGTCAAAGAGGTCCCCATCGACCACCTGATTCCGGACAAGACGTACCTGTTCTTTTCGCACACGATCAAGGAACAGCCCTACAACCGAGAGTTACTCCGCAATATTCTTAAACACAATATCCGGCTCATCGATTATGAAGTGCTGACGGACGACGAGGGCCTGAGATTGATCGCCTTTGGAAAGTTCGCGGGAATGGTGGGCGCCCACAATGCGATCTGGACTTACGGTCAACGGACCGGGGCTTTTCAATTGCCTCGCATGAATACAATGAAGGACTACGCCGAAGCCAGGGCTATCTACCAGAAACTGGAGCTGCCAGCCGTCAAGATCGTTGTCACCGGCACCGGCCGGGTCGGAATGGGCGCCGCCCGGGTTCTGAAAGACATGGGCATCGAACAGGTGGAGGCCGATGCTTTCCTGTCGACACCTGATTTCGGCACAGCGGTTTTTACCCAGATCGACGCGCCGGATTACGCGAGAAGGAATGACGGCGGACCTTTCTCGTTTCCGGACTTCTTCGCCAATCCAGGTGACTATTTTTCGGAGTTTTTACCGTTTGCGCGCCAGAGCGATATCATGATCAATGCCATCTACTGGGACCCCGAGGCCCCGGTTTTCTTTACACTCGATGACATGCGCTCGCCCGGATTTCGCATCCGCGTTATCTCTGATATCACCTGTGATATAGCGCCGGAAAGCTCCATTCCCTCCACGTTGAGGGCAACCACCATCGCGGAACCCCTGTTCGGATTCGACCCCGCAACCGGAAAAGAATCCGCTCCACACCAGGAAGAAGTCGTCGATGTGACGTCTATCGATAACTTGCCGGCCGAATTGCCGAGAGACGCTTCGGAGGCGTTCGGCCGGATGTTCCTCGACACGATTCTTCATGAATTGACGAAAGCGCCTGACAGCCCCGTCATCCAGAGGGCCACCATTGCAGCGAACGGAGATCTCGGCGAGCATTTTCAGTATCTGAAAAGCTACGTAAAGGGAACCACGGACTAATGGGCGGACTCGACCGCTTTGATTGCCACCGCCACTACCTGGACGAGATCATTTCGAACTCAAGGAGGCAGATGTAGCTGGCCGGTTCGTTGATTCCCCCCCAGGGCTCTATTGCCGTGGAAATCCAGGTTTTGCCGGAGGTGAATCGGCGGCGGGAAGTCCATGCAGAGCTCGGTGTCCTCTGCGAGGTACACCTCTCCCATCCCGCCCTCGCCGATCTTCTCGATAATTCTGTAGCGTGAAATACGCTTGCCAATCATGCCCCACCTCTTGGCGCTGATAATCGCCAACGTCACTATGCGGTCGAAGTTATTGCGAATCCTGAGTACAGGGAGCGCACTCGTAGACGTCCATGTGATTAGTCCTGCGAGTCGGGTCAACGTATCAATGTATCTTCTTTATTTGTAACTTGTTATGAAGCCGCGCCGCAAGTAAAACTTGTAGAATAGTTATATATCCATAATTCTGGCGCATATATTGTGGTATAATTAATCCCGTGGCAAGAGCGTGTCCAGGGTCGCCTCAAGCCCTGGTCCCACGAAAACCCTCAAAAAAGACACCGGCACGAACGCCCCTGGAACACTTCGACAGAGGAGAGCCCCATCGTGAAGAAGTCCCCCCGCAATATACTCCTGGGATCCTTGCTGGCCCTGCTACTCGCCTGCTCCAGTGACGACACGTCACCCACCGGCACCAATGGCGACGAGAATCCTCCCCCGCCGGGCGACGGGCAGGCCACGGCGAGCGCCCGGGAGGTAACCGACATCGCCACCGGACTCTACGCGGCAACGACCGCCGCGGAGGCAAGCCAGGCGCTACGAGACTTCTTCGTCAAATTCGGGTTGCCCATCCACAGTGCGCCCCCGACGGAGGCCGCCGCGGTATCTGCACAAACGTTCACCGGTCCTTACGTGCTCGACGTTCAAATCGATCGTATCGCTGAAGCCCTGGTCGACGGCGTCCTGATCGACCTGGACTCGTATTTTAGAAGCCTGTTTCCGTGGGGCGTGCGGGTGACGGGCAGCGGGTACGTCACACGAGAGTGGATGAGCGATCGGTTTATCCACTACGGCATATTCGACAAACTCGACGGAGGGGGCGAATTCAAAACCGAGGAGGATCTGGTTCCCGCCATGATAGTCGCGCTCGGCCGGGAACGAAGCTCCCAGACCTGGTACGACGAATCCGGTCAGGTTGAAGACCGCTGGCGAGTTGCGTGGAGCGATTCAGTCTGGGGTGACAACTTCCTGGACCCGGTGCAGTTTCTGCTGCTCACACAGGCATTCCTGCTGTCGTCGGCAGCGGACTCGCTGGGCATGGCCTCATACGACGCCGGCCACAACAGCGACGGCGGGCCGGACGGCACCGCGCCACAAATTTCGATTTTGGGAAAACTCGCCCGGGGACTCATTACGGGCATTATAGGGAAAGATATCGAGGTTCCCCTGACACCCATCGACGCGATCGACGCAACCATCTGTTCTTCCGTCCTGCTGTTTGGATACTCGTTCGACATCCAGGTCGACAACACCGAGCTCGTCCGTCCAGCCATGGATCCGACGGTCGACCCGTACGTCACGACTTCTGCAGGCCCCGAAGTCGCCGCGATAACGGTCACCCTTGTCTACAAGCCTTTGCCGGACAACTCGGTCGAATCGATCTGCGAAGATCCGGGGTTATTTCCCTCCAGGAACAAACCCATCTTCTTCGAGGATGCGGGCGATATGGTCTATGATGGAAACCCCGACATCGTGCCGACACATTCCGACGATTTTGGAGTGGCAACTATGACGTACCGCGCGTCGGCCCAGGCAGTCCCGCCGTACCTGCGAACGGCCACGACCCAGACGACCGGATGGGTATGGGTGAAGGCGCGAGACCTGGTGCCGGGTTGGGGGAACCTCGAGCTCGCAGTGGATTTTCTGCGCAACCCCACGCAAAAGGCAGCCCAACTCTACATCACGCACTATGGGCCGGCCGTCGGCGTACGAGTCGGCGACAGGATTATCGGTGAGGTCACCGGGGGGGACCCTCTCGGCAACTCGGTGATGTTCTGCGAGAGGGCCCAGCTTAGAGGGATGCCGTTGACTGCATCGCGCACCTTCAGGGACGAGGGAACCGGCTATTCGACGTCCCTCACACTGATCCCCGCGGGCCCGATGGGTACCAAAGTACGTATAATGATGTCGGTTGACAATGAAAGTGCTTCCGTATCCCGCGGAATTACACTCGCGGATGATATCGCCATTGATATCGTCAACCCGCTTCCTGATCCCCGCCGCCGCATACGGGCGACGTGGACCGAATCCAGCGTGCCGGATACGTTCGGAAGCTCGATCTGGATCGGGTGCCGCGACCGCGAGTTCGCAATCTTCAGTGACAACTCCGGCAGCGGCGTCGACGACGAGCAGATGAGTTCCCATGGCTATCTAGTCGTCGTTCCCCGGATCATCCGCCGGATAGACGGCCCGGACTCCTGGACGGGAGACATCTCGATCACGCTGGAAGAGGAGGCTCCTTAACCCGCTTAGATACGGGTTCGGTAAGTTGGTTGGCAAAGTGTTCAGCCAATGACTGATCCGGTCGATTGGATGTCACCGCGAAGTCTCGATAGGAACCGTGTGTCCACCGAGACGCCTGCTCGCGGCAGATCGAGAAACACAGGGTCACGATCGAGGTCGCGTCCCCCCGCACACGCGTCGATAATCTCGGACACCAGGCGTCCCAGTACCGGCGCGGTCTTGAACGACGAGCCGCTGGTGCCGATACAAACGTAATAGCCGGGCAAGTCGGTGCGGTCCACGATTGGATACCAGTCACGCACCGTCACGTCGTACAGTGCCGCGACGCCGCGTGCCGGACCGAGCCGGACCTCAGGGAAGCGTTTCATCAGCCGCAGACACTGGCGTTGGCGGTAAGTTTCGCTCACGCCCAGTTCGTAGTCGTCCGGGTCTGTGATCCACTCCGCTTCGTCGCAATCAGGATCAGTGGTACCAACGATGAGATCGCGTCCGCCGGACTCCGGCCGGAAGTAAATGCCACTATTGATGTCGCCCACGACCGGAACCTGGGCGCCAGCGTCGTCGGTGTATCGCGGATTGGCCAAAACGTGGACCTCGCGTCGCAACGCTCGTGTCTCGAGCCCGAGCCGCACCCCGGCCATTCGGTTGACTTGTGTGGAGTGCGGGCCTGCAACGTTGACTACAACCTCGCAGTCAAGACTGTCGCCGCTTGCGAAATCGACGTGAAAGTCTCCCGAGTCCTCGACGCGGATCTTGACGACATCGTGGTTCAGAAGGAAATGGACGCCATCGCGCTCGCCGGCGAGCCGCAGATTCTGCGTGGCCAGCCCCGGTGAGACCACGTAGCCGGAATCCGCTTCGAACACGGCTCCCTCGATGCGCGGCTCTGTGGGCTCGAAGAAGCCGGGGTCGTCTACAGGCCGCGGCGGGAACTGCGATGCGGTGTCCAGGAACGGGAAACGCCTGGTGACATCGTCTGGTGACATCAGTGAAACCGGAACGCCGAGCCTCTCCATCTCCGTGACTGTCGCAAGGACTCCGGCGTCCATCCGTGGCGGAATGAACAGCATACCCGGCTGCCGGAAAACCGCCAGGTCGTCGTCGATGGGACAGAGATAGGAACCCCAGTCCGCCCAGATGTGGGCCGCTTCATGGGCCATGGCG
>CBDUWU010000217.1:0-6175 GCA_965371015.1 uncultured bacterium
CCGGCCGGCTCCGGGATGGGTGCGTTGGGGACCCGGTTGGCCGAATCCCAGTTGTCCTCGGTGATTTCCGAGGTCGACCAGCGGATGTCGTACATCGCCGCCTGGCCCTCGTCGCCGTCGTCACCGGGTGCGAACCACTGGAGCGCCATATTCGATGTGGTCGGTGATTTGGCGAGCAGACCGCTCACCGTCGCGGGTGGAATGGTATCTATCGTGAGGCCGCCGTCGCCGCCGCCATCCCCGTCGCCGGGGTCCAGCGGCGTATCCTCACCGCAACCTGAAAACGCGGACGCCATCAGTGTGGCAGACATAAAAATGATAAAAATATGCGAACGCCGCGGTGACATGGCCGATGGACCTCCCTTGCCCTGATGAGGTGACGGCACGGATCCCCGATGCCTTAATAGTACCACATTTGTGTGGATATTACGATCCGCAGGTTTGAAGAACGCGGCCGGAGGTCGTTTCATACAAATGTATTATAGGAACTTGAGAATATTGAGGTCGACCCTGTCAGGCGGAAGTGCGCTCGGGCGCCAGGTCGGGCTCGGCGCAGTGCGCCAGCACGAACCGGCGCGCGTCGGCGCGCATCCGGATCGCGTCGGTCCACGCGTCCGTCGGGCTGTTGGCGGCGGGGGGATCGACGGGCGGGCCCACCGTCACCGTCACCCGGCCGGGCCGGGGGAACCACGAACCCGAGCGCAGGATCGAACGGGTACCTTGCACCGCGACCGGCACGACGGCGAGCTTCGACTCGGCGGCAACGACAAAGGCCCCCATCTGGAACGAGCGCAGTCCGGGCACTCGCGACGTCCCCCCCTCGGGGTAAAAACACAACGGCGCACCGTCGCTCGCGCCGCGTCCGATGCGGCGGGCGTCGGCGATGCCGCGCTGCTTGTCGAACCGTTCGACGAATTCGGTGTCGAGACGGCCGAGGAAGAGGCGAGGGATGAGGCTCCGCGTCAATTCGACCTTGGCCACGAAGCGGAACTGGATCGGCAGCGCCGCCGGGACCACGTACGAATCAACGTAACTGGGGTGATTGGACACGAGCAGGAAGTTGCCGCCGCGCGGCAGGTTGTCGAGACCTTTGACCTCGATCCGCACGCCCTGCAGAAATGTTAATGTCCTGCAGAATGCCCGGAATACGCCCCAGCGCCACGAAGACTTCGGCGGCAGTACCACGGGGAAGAACCCGATAACACAAATCACACCACAGAGTAACCACACGTACCCCGCGTAAAGCATGCTCCCCACCGTCCGGATGAAACGGCGTACTTCGGGCCAGATACCGCGAACGCTCATGCGCGCGAGCTGGAGCCACATGGCACGGGGAGGTTTCCCGACCTGGCCCTTTTCGTATAGTTCCCTGCTGGCCGCGCGGCGGATCTTGCCGCTCGACGTTTTGGGGACTGTCTGTGGCGGTGTCAGTACGATGTCGTCTACGGGGGTGCCGATCAGGTCGGTGGCGAGCGCGTTGATGTCGGCGCGGATTTTTTCGTGGGCGGCCGGTTCCGTTTCCCGCGACTCCGCGAGGACAACGAGTTTCTCGGTGCCGCTGCCGGAGTCGGTGGAGCCGAATACGGCGACGTTTCCCTTGCGGATTCCAGGCACTCCGCCGACGGCTTCCTCGAGCTCCGACGGGTAGATATTGCGGCCCGCCCTTATAATAATGTCTTTTACCCGTCCGGTGATGAAGACCTCGCCGCCGACCATGTAACCCTGGTCGCCCGAATCGAGCCAGTCGCCGTGCAGCAGCTTCGCCGTCGCTTCCGGATTTTCGAAATACCCGCTCGTCGCCGAGGGTCCGCGGAACTCTACCCTTCCTTCACGGCGTTCCTGAAGTTCGACGCCGGCCGGATCGACGATCCTGATCTCGTGGCCGCGCAGCGGCATCCCGCACCCGACGAACTGGAGCGCGGTCGTGTCGTCGGCCGCGGCCGGGATGGCCCCACCACTCCGTGAAAACGGGTCGCGTTCGACGCGGTCGATGACCGGTTCGCGGCCCATGGGCGGAAAAGCCAGCCCCACGGAACATTCGGCCAGCCCGTACACGGGCTTCATCGTTTCGCGCCGGAATCCGTACTTCGCGAATCGTTCGCAAAAGCGGTCGATCGTGGACGGGCTCACCGGTTCGGCGCCGTTACCCGCCATGCGCCACGAGCTGAGATCGAGTCCCTCGAGTATTTCGTCGTCGAGGCGTTTGAGGCACAACTCGTAGGCAAAATTCGGCGCCGCCGACAGGGTGCCGTGATAACGGTGGATCGCCCACAGCCACCTTTCGGGCCGCGTGATGAAATCTATCGGAGACATGAGCACGAACGGCATCGCGTTGTATATCGCGCTCATCCACGTGCCGATCAAGCCCATATCATGGTAAAGCGGGAGCCAGCTGACGACGACGTCGGTTTCGTCGGCTTTGACGGTCTCACTCATCGCGCGGATGTTGGCCAGCAGGTTGGCGTGGGTGAGCATGACGCCCTTGGGATTGCCCGTGCTGCCCGACGTGTACTGGAGGAACGCGAGGTCACCCTTGTCGAGCGGGGGCGATTCGAGCTCGGCCGGGGCAATCGAAATTTCTGGAACGGTGACCACGTCGCGCATCGACGGGACTTGTGATTTGAGAATCCGGGCCAGCGGCTTCGCTTCCGGAATCGTGATGAGCGTGGTGGCGCGGCAGTTGCCGAGGATGGCCTGGTGGCGACGCAGGTGGTCTTCGATCTGGGCTTTCCGCACCGGCGGATAGATCGGCACCGGCGTTCCGCCCGCCATGAGGATGCCCATGAACGAAAAGAAATACTCCTTCGAAGTTGGCAGCATGATCGCCACCGCGTCGCCCTTGTGCAGCCCGCGGTGCTGGAGCCCGGCGGCAACCCCCGCGGCGCCATCCCCGAGCTGTCCGTAGGTGAGAGTTTCACCGTCGCCTTCGTCCGCGCAGAACTGGACGTGGACGCGGTCGGGGTGCGCGCGGACGTGCCACATGAGTACGTCGACGAGAGTGCTGGCGTCGCCCGGCACGGGGTCGACGTCACCGGCGGCGACGGACGCCGCCGTGTGGACGGCTTCGCCCCGGGTGGCCTTCCCGGCATCGAATAATTCGTCGAGGAGTTGTTGCGGCGTCTCTGCCTCGACGAATTTTTCTTCGGGAATCCGGACCTGGAGCTTTTGCTCCACCCTGGCGAGCAGTTCGACGCGCGACAGGCTGTCCAGCCCGAGGTCATGGTCGAGCGAATCGGTCAGCGTGATCGCGCGCGACCTCGCCCGGTGTGGATGGAGTTCGGCGGTCAGCTCCTCGAGCACTTCGAGCAGCACCGCCGCCGCTTCATCGACGGATGGCATTTGGGAGGGGTCACGTTTCATGGAGCGCCCAAGCATAAGTTTTTTAACGGGTTAAATCAAGATCGGATCGAAGGACAACGATCGTTGCCCCCCACTCACCACCGCCGGAACCTCCGAGGCGGTAGCCTGCCACGCCGGGGTGCTTGTCGAGGATGGAATGGACGGTACGGCGCAGCGCGCCGGTCCCCTTGCCATGGACGATCCGGACCTCCATGATGCCCCGTTTACGGCACTCTTCGAGGTAGTCGGGAACGAGATCCTTGACGTCCCGGGGATGGAAATGGTGCAGGTCGAGCGTGCCGTCGATGGGCAGTTCGACGGACCCGTCGGGGTCGAGGTCGGGATCACCGCCGGGTTTCAGATCGTCATCCACCATTTGTTCACCCACCGCCGCCGCGGCGCCGTCAGCGGTACGCCGCCGCGTTGACGCCTTCCAGCGACGTAATCGGCGACGGCGGCTGGAGCTGCGCCGCCAGAAACTTGTAGATTTTGACCCGCGTCTCCTTCGCGTGCTTCGTATCGATGCGGTCGAACGAATGCCCGCCGGGAATCTCCTGGAAGATTTCGTATTCGAATTTCTTTCCCTCGGCCTTGAGCGCCTTTATGAGGTGCTCGACCTCGAGCACGTTGACGTCTGCATCGTTGGTGTTGGTGTGGATCAGGAGCGGGGGCTTGTTCTGGTATTTGTGCGCCTGCCACGCGGGCGACCGGCGCTTGTACTCCTCGACGTCTTCTTCGGCCGACTTGCCGATGTGGAATTCGACCTCGTAGAGGTCACGATAAGACTGGTCCTTGTACCCCATGCGCGCGATCAGGTCGCTGACGGGCACGCCGGCAAACGCGACCTGATAGTCGTCGGGATACTGGAAAATATTGTGCAGCGAGATGAGTCCTCCGTGACTCCACCCGATGATCCCGATGCGCTTCTTGTCGACGAAGGCGTAGTTTTCGATCATGAAGTCGCGGCTGGCCTTGACGTCCTGGACCTCGAGTCCGCCGTAGTCGATCTTGCGGTAGTGGGCGCCGCCGTAACCGGTGCTGCCCCGGTACTCCGCGGCAACGACGATGTACTGCTGGGCGATGAGTTCCTTGACGATGTGGGTATAGTAGGTGGTGAAGTTGGCGTGGACGCCACCGTGGGGAAGGACGATCAGCGGGTACTTCCGCGCGAAGTCGATTCCTTTTGGTATAAAGACGTACGACCAGAACTTGACGGGGTTACCCGCCCCCTGTGCGGTGGGGCTATCCTCCTGCTCGGGCCGCAGCGGCGGACCGTACATGTAAACTTTGTCGATGAAAGCGTATTCGCCGACCCGCGCGTACCACGTGAGGTCGTCGACCTGGCGCTCGAGCACGTCGAGCCTGTGGCGCAGGCCGTCGTTGAACTTCTTCAACGCTTCAAGGTTGGTGTTGACATCGTCGGCGCCGTCTTGCGCCCACGCGGGCGTTACGATCACCATGACAAAGAGAGCTGCCAGCAGAGTTTTCATAACTGTCTCCCGAAAGTATCGGCGGGCGAAACGCCGTGTCCCGGCGCCCCGCCCGCCCAGTGTCAAGCCGGCGGGTTCGCGAGCTTGATGACCCCGAATACGGCTCCCTGGGGGTCGGCGATGAATGCAAACCTGCCGACACCCGGGATATCGTTGGCGGGCGCGACGACCTTGCCGCCGAGCGATTCCGCCCGGGCCACGGTGGCGTCACAATCCTCGACGGCGAGATAAGCGGCCCAGTGCGGCGGGATACCTTCGCCCATCTCCGGAGTAATCGCCATCATACCTCCGGCGGGCCGGTCACCGTTCATGAACGACGTGTATTTGAATCCGCCCATGTCCTGGGATTCGGCGTTGTATCCGAAGAGCTTCGTATAGAAAGCGCCCGCCTTGTCGACGTCGTTGGTCATGAGCTCGTTCCACGTCAACGAAACGGGCTCGTTGCAGATATCGGCGCCGTGGTGCTTGTTGGCCTGCCAGACGGCGAAGTGAGCGCCGGTCGGGTCCTGGATAACGGCCATACGACCGGCTTCGAAGACGTCGCCCGGTTCCATCTGCAGGGTGGCGCCGAGCTCTTTCGCCTTCGCCGCGATGGCGTCGACGTCATCGACGGATATGTACGACATCCAGTGCGGCGGCACGTTCATGTCGCGCATCTCACTGGTCATGGCGTAAAGCGCGCCGACGGACTTGCCGCCCTGGTTGAAGCGAGTGTACACCATGTCGGGCCCGGCGGGTTCATCGCTGGCCTCCCATCCGAACAACTCCGTATAAAATTTCTTCGCACCTTCGGCATCCGTCGTCGCACAGTCGACCCAGCAGAAAGTTCCGTGTTTGTATTCCTTGAATTCCGGCATCGTTTTCCTCCACGTTTGATGGGATTATGGGGCTGGCCAGTCAGACCGCAATGATACCAGACTCCCCCAGCCATTTAAACCCCCACCCTATGTCCCGTCGCGGGTGGCACGTCGCGGAGCGACGTCAGTCTACCTGGTCAGGAGGATGAGAGGGCGGCGGAGAGTTTGGCGGCGGTGATGCCAAAGTGTGAGGTATCCCAGACGGCCAGGCCGTTGCGGATGACGATCACCTGCGGGGATTCGTGCTCGATGGCAGAAAACGCGGCGGCCTTCTGCGAGAGCGGGCGTTGGCGGCGGACGTCGACCACGTAGATCGGCACCTCCGGATGGTCCTTGGCGAAGTTCTCCATTTCCTCCATGGCGACGCCCGACGTCGGACAGATCGTGCTGTGTTTGAACAGAATCGCCAGCTCCGATTTGAAAACCGATTCCAGTACCTGTTCGTCCGTGATCTGTTCCATAAACCTCAAAATCCTTTCCCGCTTCTGG
>CBDUWU010000218.1:0-6174 GCA_965371015.1 uncultured bacterium
CATCATTCACCGGGATCTCAAGCCCGCCAACATTCTCATCACCGGTGACGGCCGCGTCAAAGTGCTGGATTTCGGCGTGGCGCTGGTCCCGCACGCGGCGAACCTGACGGACGCAAACACAACGGTCGGTACCGTCGCGTACATGTCTCCCGAACAGATCACGGGCGGCGAGGTCGACGGCCGCTCCGACGTATTCGCCCTGGGAATAGTATTCTACGAACTCCTGTCCGGGATTCGTCCATTCCGCGGCGAGTTTCCGGCGGCGCTCATGTACAGCATCGTCAACGAGGATGCACCGCGACTGACTACTGTGCCGGTCGCCGTGGCCGACGTGGTCGGCCGGTGTCTCGAAAAAAACCCGGACGAGCGCTTCGCCGGCGCGGAAGAACTGGGGAACGCTCTCGGCGACCTGGTCGCGGCGCCACCGCCGCCGCCGGCTGCCGAAGCCGGGCCCTCCCCGGTTTCGCCCGAGATCCAGGCGGCGTATGACGGTGCGGATTGGGAGGAAGTCTCCCGGGCGCTCCACGAGATCGCGGAATCGCGGGAACTGTCCGCCGAAGAGCTCGAAATGTTGGGCATGAGTGCGATCTGGCTAAGCGAGTTTGACGAGAGCGTTCAATCGTGGGAAAAATCTTTTGCCGCCTGGTCGAAGGCGGGCCGGAACGTTGCGGCGGCCCGTGTCGCGCTCGAGCTCGTCGGCGCCTACCTCGAAAAGCTCACACCGACGATCGCCGGGGGATGGCTCAAGCGCGCCGAACGCCTCCTGCAAAACGAACCGGAGAGCCTGGAGCACGGTCTGCTGCTCCGCCGACAAACGGTGAACGCGCTGGGCACATCCGACTTTGACCTCGCCACCGAGTTGAACGAGAAGTGCGCCGGCATCGCGGACCGTTTCGACGACCCCGATCTGCAGGCGGTGGCGCTCCACGACCGGGGTCAGATATCCATCGCCCGCGGCGACGTCGAAGAGGGACTGGCGCTCATAGACGAAGCCATGGCGGCGGCCGTCAGCGGCGAGGTGACCCAGACCACGCTCGGCGTTCTCTATTGCAGGACCCTGATTGTGTGCCGGTTGCTGGCCGACTACAACCGCGCGCGCGAATGGAGCGAAGCGGCGGGGCGCTGGTCCGAGTCCTACTCGGCGTCGACGTTCCCGGGTATCTGCCGGGTGCACAGCGCCGAAACGATGCGTCACCAGGGCAAGTGGCCGGAGGCGGAGCAGTCGGTGCGGCAGGCGTGCGATGATTTCACGAGACACCGTATCAACAGTCACGCCGGCGAGGCGTTCAACGAGCTGGGGGAGTTGGCGCTGCACAAGGGAAACTACGATGACGCGGAGGACGCCTTTCGTCAGGCGCTCGAGTACGGTATCGACCCGGTCCCGGGTCTGCCGCTACTGAGACTGGCGCAGGGAAAGGGCGAAGCCGCCCTGCAATCGATCGGGCGCGCTCTCGACGAAGTCTCCGGGGCGGGGAACCGGCTGCGCCGGGCCAAGCTGCTCGCGGCGGGTATCGACATCGCTCTGGCCAACGGACAGCTCGCCCGGGCGGAGACGGCCGTCAACGAACTCGCGGAAATATCGACCGACTTCGGGTGTCCGTGCTTCGAAGCGCACGCGTTGATGGGCCGGGGCGCCCTGGAACTCGAGCGGGGCGACCACGACGCCGCGACCCCGGCGCTTCGCGAGGCCTGGTCGATCTTCAAGAAAACGAATTTCCCCTACGACGCCGCGCGCGCGCAGACCCTGATGGCCCGGGCGTATTTGAAAGCCGGGAACAAAGAGGACGCCAGACAGCAC
Organism: uncultured bacterium; assembly: GCA_965371015.1. GTDB lineage: Bacteria > Krumholzibacteriota > Krumholzibacteriia > WVZY01 > JAKEHA01 > CBDUWU01. The sequence continues at coordinate 1,799 of CBDUWU010000218.1, forward strand.
CTCGAGGCGGCGTGCAAGACGTTCCGCGAACTGGGTGCCGCGCCGGACCTGCAAACGGCATCCGAATTGATCGAAAAATCGAAGTAGCTTCGCGGCCTTGCCCCCCCCCGCAACGCGTAAAAAGCGATTGAAATATAAAGACATGTTTCCTAACATCGGGCTTTAACGAAGCGTAATTATCTGCCTGGTTCTTTCCGTAAACGGTGAAGAATATCATGAAACGAATCGCGGAAATGTCCCGCATGGTCGCGGCCGCCACTCTGGCGGCCGCATTGTCGATGGCCGCCTGTGGGGGGGGCGGCGAAGGCGTGTCCGAAGGCCCGGAACGGATGTCGTTCGAGTCGTTCGCCGCGTACCTCGAATCGGCGGATTCGCGGGATGGCCACCAGGTGGTGTTCATCGGCATCGACGGCGCGTCGTGGCGTATCCTCGATCCATTGATGGAGCAGGGGCGGCTGCCCAACCTCGAGCGCATCATGAAAGACGGTGCGTACGGTACGCTCTTGTCGACGCCGTGCCACGTCTCGCCGCCGGGGTGGGCGTCGATGAACTCGGGGTATTCGCCGGCGAAGACGGGTGTCCACACGTTCGGCAAGTTCGACTGGGACACGAGAGAGTTCCTCGCCGTCAACGCAACCGACGTTCGCGTGCCATCGGTGTGGGACGTGGCGTCGCAGGCGAACCGCAAGGTGGCGGTCACCAACGTCCCGCTCACGTTTCCGGTACGGCCGGTCAACGGCATCATGGTGACGGGGCTCATGACGCCGGTACCGCTCGCGGACAAGGTATCGCTGGGGGAGCCACCGTTCGCCACGGGGCTCGACCTGATCGACGTTGCGCCCGACGTGGTTTCGTTCTCGCGGGTGGTCAAAACGGAGGGCACCGACTCGCTCAATACGGTGGTGTGGTGGCGCGTCGACACGACCAACGACGGGCGGGAAAACTACGACCGCGTTGTCCTGGCCGTGCTCCCGAGACTCGACTCGAGGCCGACCGCCATATCGAGCCGTGTGTATACGTTCCCGATCGGCGAGTACTCGCCGTGGATGCAATTGCGCTCGGTGTGGCGCGGCGAGGTGCGAGACGGCTGGTTCAAATTGATGCTGAAGCGCCGCGACGACGGCCGCTTTCAGGCGTTCTCCTCGCAGGTGCTCTTCGACGTGCGCGAAGCGGGGGTACAGTACACGTACCCGGAATCACTCGCCGACGAGCTGGCCGGCGCGTTCGGCTATTACATGCCGTCGAAGTTTCTCAAGCAGGAGGTCGTCCCGGCCGTCACCGACGAGGCGGTGAAGTACGCGGGTTACTTCTACGACTACGACGACTGGGACCTCTTCTACTACGTATTCACGCAGACGGACAACATCCAGCACCTCGAGGGCTTTTCGGAGAACACCGCCGAGGTGTACGCGAAGATCGACGGGTTCATCGGCGAACTAGTGCGGAGGATGCCGCAGGAGAGCACGCTGATCATCGCCTCCGACCACGGCTTCAGTAAGTTCGAACTGGGAATCGACCTCAACGAGTTACTCGAAGGCCTCGGCTTTCTGGAGCGACTGCCCGGCGGCGACGACATCGACTATGACCGCACGATCGCGTTCCACAACATGTGGCACGTCTACTTCAATGAAGACCTGCTGACGGCGGAGAACCTGGCCGCGCGGGGCGTCGAGGTGGCCACGGGCGAATCGCCGCGCGACGCGCTGACGCGTTTCCTCGGGAGCCGCGAGATCATCTCGAACGACGGGACGAAGCAGTTTCCACTCGAGTTCACACCGGTCGTGGGCCGCTTCGACAAAAACGACCCGGACCTCGTCGTCGAGGGCGCCTACGACGGCTACATGGTCGAGTTCTGGAATCTCAAGCGCCCCCGGGGCGGGCTCGTCTGGCCGCTGATGGATTCGGAGGCGCATAACCACGAGCGCGAGGGCGTGTTCTTCGTCTGGGGCAACCACGTCAACTCGGGTTACGACGCCGGTGTCAAAAACATCGAGGACATCGCGCCCACGATGCTCTACCTGCTCGGACTGCCGGTCGCGGCCGACATGGACGGGCGCGTGATGTTCGACGTCCTCCACGGCAAGTACGTCGCCGCGACGCCGCAGTACGAACTGGGTGACTACCACGAGATCTCGCGCGAGTTCATCGCCGTCGAACAGGAAACGGAATCGCTGGAGAAAAAACTCCGTGCCCTCGGCTACGTCCACTAGCCGCGGGGGCGTGACGACATATCCCATGAAACATCCAATAACGAATAATAGACTTCCCGCGTCGGCAGGACGTCTGGATCCATGAAGCATTCACCGACGATCAGCAGGCTTGCCGTTGTGGTGGCCGCCGTGTGTCTCCTGGCCGCGGTGGGGTGCGGAGGCTCGGGCGACAAGGGTGGGGAGACGGGCGGAGCGGGCATAGGGACGGCCGCCCGCACCGTAGAGGTGTCCGACTGGGACGCGTGGCTCTCGGGAGGGGGCGGGGAGCAGGTGCGCGCAGCGCGCGCAGCGCGCCCGGGGCACGTCGTGGTCATCGGCATCGACGGCGCCGCGTGGTGGTGGATCGACCAGCTGATCGAGCGGGGCAGACTGCCCAACCTGGCTCGGATCAAGCGCGAGGGCGCGCACGCGTCTCTGCGCTCGACGCGGAGTTTCGTCACGCCGCCCGCGTGGACGTCGATGTTCACGGGCTATCTGCCGGAACAGACGGGGATCTACTCGTTCGGCAAATGGGTCAGCGCGACGCGCCAGTTTCTCACCGTCAACTCGGACGACGTCAAGGTACCGTTCACATGGGACGCCGCTTCCAGGGCGGGCCGGAAGGCGGGAGTGTTCAACGTCCCGATGACTTTTCCCGTCCACCCGGTCAACGGCGCGGTCGTGTCGGGCATGATGACGCCGATCGAGGCGGCCAACGCGATCCGCGTGACGCTCGTGACGGACGAGCGGTTGGCATCGCTGTTCAGGCCCGACACCAGGGCGCGCAACTTCTCGCGGCCGGTGCAGGCGTCGGTGTCGGATTCGCTCAACATGTTTCTCATCGTCGTCCACGACACCGTCGACGACCAGGTGCAGAAATACGACCGCGTGAGTGTGCGCATCCTCTCCAACGCCGCCGGCGACGCCGATTCGCCGGACCTGGGCACGTACCTTTTCGACGCGGGAGAGTATTCGCCGTGGCTCTCGATCCGGTATAACAAGAACGGGACGGTGGTCCCGGCGCGCACACGGATCAACCTGAAAGTGGCGGGGGAAGGCGAATTCGACCTCGAATTCAGCCAGACGATATTCCCGATCGACGAGCCGTTCACGCACCCACCCGAGCTCCGCGACGTGCTCACAAAGCGTTTCGGATTTTATCTCCCGACGAAGTTCCTCTCGAAGGAAGTCGTTCCGGCCCTGACCGAAGACATGGCCGACTACATGTCGTTCTTCTACGACTATGACGACTGGGACCTGTTCTACTTTGTATTCACGCAGTCGGACAACATCCACCACCTCGTCGGCTTCGACGACGTGGCCGCGGAGGTGTACGAGACGATCGACCGCGCGATCGGCACCATGATGGACGCGTTGCCGCCGGGGGGCACCCTCGTCGTGGCGTCGGACCACGGCAACGGCGAGTTCGACTACGCGATCGACCTGAACCAGTTCTTCACCCGCCTGAAGCTGCTCGAGTGGAAGTCGGAGGGCGAAATCGAATACGACAACACGATCGCGTTCCACAACCTGTGGCAGGTTTACTTCAACCGCGACAAGGTGACGCGCGAAGACCTCTCGGCCCGCGGGATCGACGTCCCGGCGGGCGCCGACCCGTACGACTTTCTCGTCACTTACATCACCGAAGCGGGCGCGGCGCTGCGCTCGCGCGAAGGCCGGGCCTTCCCGGCGGTGTTCCACCGACTGGACAACCGCACGGACGAGGACGACCCCCACATGTGGGTCGAAGGCGCCGGCGCTGACTATGTGATCGACTACTGGAATATCATGAAGCCGCACAAGCGGCTGATCCGCGAGGCGAAAGGCACCGACCAGTGGTGGCACATCCGAGACGGGATCCTGCTCGTGTGGGGCGATAACGCGCGCGCGGGGTACGACGGGGGTGTGAAGGCCATCGAAAACGTGGGCCCGACGCTGCTCTACGCGGCGGGACTACCGGTGGCGCCGGACATGGACGGGTCCGTGATGTTCGACATGCTGAAGAGCGACTACGTCGTTGCGCGTCCGCTGTTCGTCAACCGCGGCTACCGCGACATTCCCCGCGAGGCGATCATGAGCGCCGACGAACGCGAATCACTCGAGAAGAAGCTCAAGAGCCTCGGCTACATCCAGTAGCTGGTGAGAGGCGTCTGTGACACGGGGCTGCGAAGTGAAGTCTCCTGATCA
>CBDUWU010000219.1:0-6152 GCA_965371015.1 uncultured bacterium
CCCGGTCGACGGCGATCACGTAGGCGGCGTCCCGCATGGACAGCTTGCGCTTTTTTGCCAGATCGCTGACGGCGCACTTCCACGTCATCCACATGGCCAGAGCACAGCCGTATCGAGTGTTTCCTGGGGGTGGACCCGGATGCCGCCTTTGCACGGACCGCGCGCGTCGTTGTGTTGCACGCGAAAGCCACGAAACACGTTTACGGAACCGTCGTCCATGCGGACCGGAATCGAAATGGAATATTCGCGCAGGGGGTTTCTGAGCAGATCCCTCGTCGCACCATCCAGTCCGAGAATCTCGGCCGCGTCGTCGAATTGCTTTTGAGCCATCGCGAACGGACTGAAGTTGCTGTCAACCATTGATGAGCCTCCTGATTGTGGGCCGGGAAAGGGCCTTCTCCGGACCCGACGACCTATATGACTCTGATTAAATCAGATGGTACAGCGCCCGGAATCACCGCATCCGGGCGCTTTGGTATAACATATAGATTATACTGGGGGAACCGCCACATCAAACGCGAAATGTAACCAGGTCAACGGTTTGAGGGTCCTGGATTCTAGATCTCGTACTTTTCCTTTTCGATGAAGTAGTCGGCGATTTCGACGCGCGTGTGGAGCGCGTCGATCGGCACGTACCGGGTAAGCCGCTTGAGCGCGGCGAGCATCGTGCGCAGGTCGTCTCCGTCGGCGCACGCGGCCAGCACCTCGCGCGCCCACAGCTCGATCTGCCCGATCGCCTCACCGGCGTAGAGCCGCGCCATCTTGATCCCGTTGGCGGCGCCGTCTTCGCCGCGCGCGGCGGCCATCTTCATCGTCCGCAGGTACGTCGATTCCATGCCGTATGTCTCGATGATGATGTCGGCAATCGCGCCGAGCACTCCCTGCTCGTCTTGGAGCTTTTCGCCGAACTTCTGTGCGGCCAGCCCCGCCGCGAGCAATGCTATCTTCTTGGCGTTGTCGACGAGTTTCTTTTCGGCGACGAGCGGTCCTCCGCGTTCGTCTTCGTCGAACGACGGAAACTCCAGCAGGTCGCTCTGGACGCTCTTCGCGGCGGCCAGCAGCGGCAGTTGCCCCTTGAGCGCGCGCTTCAGAAGGATGCCCGGGATGAGGATCCGGTTGATTTCGTTGGTCCCCTCGTAGATCCGCGCCACGCGTGCATCGCGGTAGTAACGCTCCACGGGGTAATCGGAGACGTACCCGTAGCCGCCGAAGATCTGCACGCCTTCGTCGACGACATAGCCGAGCATCTCGCTTCCCTTGACCTTAATGATGGAGCACTCGACGGCGTATTCCTCGATGCCCTGCATCGTCTGCTGCGGGGCGTCGGCGGCGTCCTTGTCGATCGGCTCGAGGATCGCGTCGAGCAACCCGGCGGTGCGGTACGACATGCTCTCGACGGCATAGATGCGCGTCGCCATGTTGGCGATCTTGTTCTTGATCATGCCGAAGCTGGCGATCGGCCGGCCGAACTGCTGGCGTTCCTTCGCGTACTTGATCGAGTCGTCGAGGCAGAGCTTCGCACCGCCCACGGCGGCCACGCCGAGTTTGAAACGGCCGACGTTGAGGATGTTGAACGCGATCTTGTGGCCCTTGCCGATTTCGCCGAGCTGGTTCTCGACGGGGACCTTCACGTTATCCATCGCCACCTGGACCGTCGACGACCCCTTGATCCCCATCTTTTTTTCCTCGGGGCCGATCGACAACCCTTCGTACCCCTTCTCCACTATGAACGTGGAGAATTTATCGCCGTCGATCTTGGCGAAAATAATGAACAGATCGGCGAAACCGCCGTTGGTAATGAACGTCTTCTCGCCGTTGAGCACGTAGTGCTTGCCGTCTTCGGTGAGGTCGGCGCGCGCGCGGCCCGCCATCGCGTCGGTGCCGGCGTCCGCCTCGGTGAGCGCGTAGCAGCTGACGATCTCGCCGGTCGCCAGCCTCGGCAGATATTTCTTTTTCTGTTCGTCGTTACCGAAGTACGTAATGGGCAGCGTGCCGATGCCAGTCTGGCCGCCCCACGTCGAGGCAAACGCGCCGCCCTTGGAGATCACCTCGGTGACGAGCATCGACGTGGCCTTGTCCAGTTCGAGGCCGTCGTACTTCTCGGGAACGTCGATCATCAACAGCCCCAACTCGCCGGACTTCTTGAGGAGCCCGACCATCACGCCCTCTTCCTGCGCTTCCGTCCGCTCGAGCGCCGGGATGACCTCTCCCATGACAAAGTCTTCCGCCGTCCTGGCGAACATCTTCTGCTCGTCCGAAAAGTCCTCGGGGGTATAGATGTCGCTCGGATCGGTTTCCTCGACGAGGAACCCGCCACCCTTCCTGAATTCGTCGCTCGACATATCTATCTCCTTTTGGCCGTCTACGTTCCGGCCAGCTGAAACACTCCGGCGGCGCCCATACCACCGCCGATGCACATGGTTACGATCCCGTACTCAATTTCCCGCCGCTGCATCTCGTGCAACAGCGTCACCGAAAGTTTGGCCCCCGTGCAGCCGAGAGGGTGCCCCAGCGCCACGGCACCGCCGTTGACGTTGAGCTTGTCGTCGGGAATGCCGAGTTCCCGCTGGACGGCCAGCGCCTGACCGGCGAACGCCTCGTTCAACTCGAAGAGCCCGATGTCGTCCATGCCGAGCCCCGCCTTTTCGAGCGCTCTGGGAACGGCGTCCACCGGGCCGATACCCATCAGGTCGGGCTCAACGCCGACGGCGGCGTAGGCGACCAGCCGGGCGAGAGGGGGCACTACCAGTTGCGAGACCACATCCTCCGACACCAGTGTCAGCGCGGCGGCGCCATCGCTCATCTGCGACGTGTTTCCCGCCGTGATAGTGCCGTCTTTCTTGAAGACGGCCTTCAGTTTTGACAGCGCCTCCACGGTGGTATCCGCGCGCACGCCTTCGTCGGTGTCGAAGAGGATCTCGGTCGTCTCGGGCTTGTTCTTCTTGTTGATGCGCGTGTGACTGATCTCCATCGGGACGATCTCGTGGCCGAAGTGGCCGGACACGATGGCGTCGGCCGCCTTGGTGTGGCTCGCCGCCGCGAACGCGTCCTGGTCTTCGCGCGAAACGCCGTACTTCTCGACAAGGCGCTCGGCGGTCAGCCCCATCGCCATGTAGACGCCGGGATACTCGGCCGCCAGGAAAGGGTTGGGGGAAGGCTTGTTGCCGCCCATGGGAATGAACGACATGCTCTCGGTGCCGCCGGCGACGGCATAGTCTATCTCGCCGGTCTGGATCCGCAAGGTCGCCGAGTGGATCGCTTCGAGCCCCGAGGCGCAGAAACGGTTGAGCGTGTACCCCGGCACCGTGTACGGGAGTCCCGCGCGCAGCAACGCGATCCTGGCGACGTTGAGCCCCTGTTCGGCCTCGGGCATCGCGCACCCCATGATCACGTCCTCGATCCGTTCCGACTCGAGTCCCGGTACGCGCGCGATCGCCTCCGCGATCACGACGGCCGCCATTTCGTCGGGACGGGTCCGGACCAAAGATCCCTTGAGGGCCTTGCCCACCGCCGTGCGCACCGCCGATACAATATAGGCGTCTTTCATAGTTGCCTCATCCGTTTTTCAGTTCCTCAGGGGTTTGCCCTTTTTGAGCATGTGCTGCATGCGCTCGAGGGTCTTGCGCTGACCGCACAACCTGAGGAACACCTCTCTCTCCAGGTCGAGTATGTACTGTTCGCTCACCTTCGTCCCCACCCCGACGGCGCCGCCGCAGAGCACGCGCGCCAGCTCTCCTCCCAGGTAGCGGTCGTATTCCGAAATCCAGCCCGCCTCGGCCATATTGAAAAGCTGCACGCTGATCGCCGCAATTCCGTCTTCGCCGGCCACGGGGATCTCGATGGTCGGGTCGGGCGGCCGGTAGCCCTGCGCGGCCAGCCCCGACGCCATCGCCCTGGCGCTGTAGAGAAGGCGGTCGGGATTCATGGCAATACCGTCCGAGCGGCGGAAGATCCTGAGGTCCTTCGCCTCCACCGCGCTGGTGGCCACCTTGGCCAGCCCGATCGTCTCGAAAGCGGCGCGGGCGTACGGGAACGGGTCGGCGCTGTCGATCGGCGGCATCCCTTCGAGGTTGCGCAGGAGGAGTTCCTTGCACCCGCCGGCGGCGGGTATCAACCCGACACCCAGCTCGACCTGGCCGACGTAGGTTTCGGCGGCGGCGTAAACGTGTCCGGCGCCGAGACACACCTCGCACCCGCCGGCCAGCGTCATCCCGAACGGCGCCGCCACCACGGGACGCCTGCTGTACTTCATCGCCAGCGTCGCACGCTGAAACCCGCGCACCATCAGGTCGATCTCTTCCCAGTTCATCTCCTGCGCCTCGAGGAGGAGCAGCATGATGTTCGCGCCCACCGAGAAGTTCTTCCCCTGGTTGCCGATCACCAGTCCGGCATAGTTCTGTTCCGTCTCACGAACGGCGGTGTGGATCATCGAAATAATGTCGGGTCCGATCGCGTTCATCTTGGAGTGAAACTCGAGACAGAGGATGCCCAGTCCGATGTCGACGAGACTCGCGCTGGCGTTCTTTTTGACCAGCCCGCCGGTGGCCTTGATCTGCTCGAGGTCGATGGTCGCCGGGGGGACATCCACTTCGGTACGCGAGCCCCCCGTGTTGACGTAGAACCGCCGGTAGCGCTCGTCGCGTGTGTAGAACGACCGCTCCGGAGTCTCGAGCGCCTTCTTTACGACGTCCGGGACCTCGCGCCCTTCCTTCTCCAGCCGCCCGGCGACGTACTCGACGCCGATCGCGTCCCACGTCTCGAACGGCCCCAGCTCCCAGCCGTAGCCCCACTTTATCGCGCGGTCGATCGCGACGATGTCGTCGGCGATCTCGCCGAGACGGTTGGCCGAGTACACGAGCATCTCCGAGATGACGCGCCAGAGGAACTGCGCCGCGCGGTCCTTCCCTTTGACCAGTTGCTTCGTGCGCTCGCCCACATCCTCGACGGTCTTCGCCATGTCGACCGACGGAAACTTCGCCCGCTGCTTCTCCCGATACTCGTACGTGTCGAGGTCCAGCGTGAGGATCTCCGAACGGCCGTCCTTCTTGATCTTCTTGTAAAAACCGCCGCCCGTCTTGCCGCCGAGACGGCCGTCGGCGACCATGCGCTCGACGATGTCGGGGGGCTTGAACAGGCCTCTTTCCTCGTCGCCGGTGGCGCGCTCGTAAATAGTGTTCGACGCGTGGACGAATACGTCGATTCCCACCAGGTCGGCGGTACGGAGCGACGCGCTCTTCGGCCGCCCGATCGCGGGACCGGTGAGCGCATCTACTTCCTCGATGGTAAATCCGCCCTCGAGCATGGCCTTCATCACGGCCATCATCCAGTGGCACCCGATGCGGTTGGCGATGAAGCCGGGGGTGTCCTTCGCCGTGACGACCCCCTTACCCATGATCTCCCCGCCGAACGATTCCATCGCGGCGAATACGCCGGCGTCGGTACCAGAGTGGGGGATGAGTTCGAGCAGGCGGAGGTAGCGCGGCGGATTGAAGAAATGGGTGCCGAGGAAACGCGGCCGTATCGAGTCGGGCAACGCGCCGGCCATTTCCTCGACGGAAAGCCCCGACGTGTTGGTCGTGACGATCGCCGTGTCCTTGAGATACGGCGCAATCTTCTCGAAAAGTGCTTTTTTTACGTCGAGCCTCTCGACGACCGCCTCCAGCACCCAGTCGACGTCGCGAAGCAGTTCGAGGTCGTCCTCGAGATTGCCGACCGTGATCCGCCGGACGCCGGCCTTGCTGAAGAACGCCGCCGGCCTCGAATGGACCGCGTTGTCGAGCCCGCGCGCGGCGAAGGTGTTGCGGTATCCGGGTGAGGCGGGGTCGCCCTCGACCCCGGCATCTTCCGGGGGGAGGATGTCGAGAAGCAGCGCGGGCACGCCCGCATTGGCCAGATGCGCGGCGAGGGCGGCGCCCATGACACCGGCTCCGATGACAGCCGCGCGCTCGATAGAGACTTCCATCTAGCCGACTCCTTATGTGTCGGGGGGCAGAGGAACGGTTGCCGCTACGCCTTGATGAGGGGATTCATCGCTTCCTCTGTGAATGGGTTCACTTGGTTGACGTATAAGCCCGTAACCGGCCTGTGTCAATCCTTAGGTTGTGCCTCCGAGATTGTTGCTGATGGTGCATTGAAGGAGTCATCTTTCCCCG
>CBDUWU010000220.1:0-6120 GCA_965371015.1 uncultured bacterium
GATCGGGGGGAGATCCGGCGTCGCTCATCGCGTGATGACCCATTTGAAGAAGCCGGCGTTTCGCGGGAATGTTATAATGTCACCGGACACCGATGGCCAGTTATTATGCAAATTCGGCGTCAAAAACGATGAGCGATTCTCCGTTAGCCGGTCACTAAATCTATCAGAAATGCCCGGTGAGGGCAAGCGCCGAGAAGCATCCAACCTCGTGCGACAAAAGCGCTTCATTCGTCGCGCTCCGGCCCCGCAAACGCGTTGATCGGCCCCCGACAGGGATTTTCGGTTTACACTACATATGGGGCCAGTTTCGTTGTTCGCCACGACATGAAGTGTATCCTTGTCCGCCCGCCGGTACTTTCGATCACCTTATATAATAGAGCATAAGTCGTCGAATCATCGCGATCCCCCGCCTCGATCAACCGCAAATATCACAGGGTAAAGTCATCCGGATGCGTCCACATCGCGGGCGCCGGTTCGGTGAAAACATCGTGGTGGTATACTTATTGCAGAACAGGACCGTTGACTGTTTTCCCTCGCGCGATACGCGATGAATTGTCGACACGGTTTCAGTGCGGATGTGTCACTCACTGCTGGCGTGTTTGTCTCCGGTCAGATCGAGTCGATGCGAATGTCAGTTCGACGATCGATGAAATCCAGCCGGATATGATCCGACAGCGCTTTACGCGGCCGCGGAAAAATTATTTTTTGAGTGACATTTTTTCTTGACAGCATTCCGCGGTCTGTAACAATCTCCAAAAAGCTAAACATCTTAGATCCGCAACGCTTGCTAGTGGGTTGGTTGTTAACCATGAGGGGGGAGTGAGAAGTTAGTAGTTAGCTTCGAGTCGACTCCCTCAAAAGGAAGGAACCACAATGGCAGTAAGGAAGAAGGCAAAAGCCAAAACCAAAGCGAAACGCAAGGTGAAAGCCAAGCGTAAGGTGAAGGCTAAAGCCAAACGCAAGGTGAAGGCCAAAGCGAAACGCAAGGTGAAAGCCAAGCGTAAGACCAAGGCCAAACGCAAGACCAAGGCCAAACGTAAGACCAAGGCCAAACGCAAGGTGAAAGCCAAGCGCAAGACCAAGGCCAAACGCAAGACCAAGGCCAAGCGTAAGACCAAGGCCAAACGCAAGGTGAAAGCCAAGCGTAAGACCAAAGCCAAGGCCAAACGGAAAACCAAAGCAAAAGCCAAGCGTAAGACCAAAGCGAAAAAGAAATAAGCTTTGAGATAACGCGCTGGCCTGGCCAGGCTTGCGGTTTCACACTGCGCGAGGGAGAGGACATTAGTCCTCTCCCTCGTTTTTTTGTAGTACGAAGAGGCATAACCTGTTAGTAATTATCGGGATTACGACCACGTTCCACCGCTCCCCCGCGCCGGTCATATAGTAGCGCGGGACGCTACGCAGCCCCGACCGCTCGGGGGCAATCAGAAAGGGCCCTCCATGCATTTCCAACCATCCGTCATGTGCATGACAAAAGGGGTAGGGAGGCACCGGGAGCAACTGGCCAGCTTCGAGCTGGCGCTCCGTGACGCCGGAATCGAGGCCTTTAATCTCGTCACAGTTTCGAGTATTTTTCCGCCCCACTGCAGGATGGTTTCCAAAAGGCGGGGGCTGGCCATGCTCTCACCAGGGGAGATCGTGTACTGCGTGATGAGCAAGGCCGTCACCAGCGAAGCGCACCGCCTCGCCGGGGCCTCGATCGGTGTGGCGATTCCGTCCAACGGCGACCGCTACGGATACCTCTCGGAACACCACGGCTTCGGCTGGAACGAGAGGAAAACGGGGGACTATGCCGAGGACCTGGCCGCCCAGATGCTGGGTTCGATCCTGGGCCTGGATATCGACCTCGACAAGGCCTGGGACGAGCGCAAGGAACAGTGGAAGATCGCCGGTCATATCGTCCGGACGACGAACGTGACGCAGACGGCCATGGGCAAGGACGGGCTGTGGACCACCGTTGTGGCCTCGGCCGTGTTCTGCGGATAGGGAGGGGATCCCGGTGAACGGCAAAGCCAGGGGATTCCTCGAAGACAAATTCGAACCTGGTCTGCCCGGGCAGGATGATCCATCGTTTTTTCTCGGACTGATCCCGTACGAGGAGACCACGACCTGGAAGAAGGGGACGGCGGGGGCGCCGGAAGCGATCATCGACGCGTCCGGACATATCGAGCTGTGGGACGAGACCTTCAAAATTGACGCTTCCCTCCACGGAGTCAAAACGCTTCGCCCGGACATTACCGACCTCTCGTCCATTACCCGTTTTGCGCAAGAACTGAGGGGCGCCCATCCCGGCCAGCTGCTGGGGTTCCTCGGCGGCGAGCACTCGGTGACGCCGGCGCTCATCGAAGGGTGCTGCAGCGGTGATTTCGGGGTCGTGTGGATCGACGCCCACGCCGACCTGCGCCCGTCCTATATGGGGAGCCCGGTCAATCACGCGTGCGCCGGCTACAACACGGTTCCGATGGCGCCTATCGTGCAGATCGGTGTGCGGACGCTGGCGGAGGAGGAGGCCCGTTTTCTCGCCGAATCGGACCGTGTGCGCTGCTTCCAGCGGTGGTCGGAGGAGGCCCGCAGCGCGATCCAGGCCCTGCCCGAGAACATATACCTCTCTATTGACGCCGACGGTTTCGCGCCCGAGGTCGTGCGCGCCGTCGGGACACCCGAGCCCGGCGGGTTGTACTGGGACGATGTGATGGATATCGTCGGGACGGTATTCCGGAACAAGAGAGTGATGGCGTTCGACGTGGTGGAGCTCTGTCCGAACGAATATGATATCGCCTCGACGTTCATTATCGCCAAGCTCGTTTACAAGATCATATCGCACCACGCATTTTTTCAGTTGAGGAGTGACCATGCCGAGTAGAGATGAGCATATGCACCACCCCACCGAACCGATCGAGATCGAGGCGGGCATGACCACCGACGATCTGCTGCGCCGGATGGAGCGCATATCCTTCCAGGGCCGGCAGCTGGCGAGCGCGGCGAGGGTGTGGGAGACGGCACTGCAGTCCGGCGGATTCGTCATGATGGGCCTGGCGGGAGCGATGACCGCGGCGGGAATGCGCACCCTCGTTGCGACGCTCATTGAACTAGGCTACATCGACTGCCTGGTGGCGACGGGGGCCAACCTGTTCCACGACATCTACGAGAGCTTCGGTCACCATCACTTCCTGGGGTCGCCCGAGGCCGACGACGAAGAGTTGCTGGAACAGAATCTCGACCGCATCTACGACACGTACGCGGACGAGCGCGAATTCGAAAAACTCGACGAGTGGATCGGGGAGTGGGCGACGAGTGCCCTCGAGGACAGGCCCTACACGACGCGAGAGTTCATATACGAACTGGGGCTCGAAGTCGACCGCCTCACCGGCGGCAAAACGCCGGGGATCGTGACGACGGCCGCACGGCGTAATTTCCCGATTTACTGTCCGGCGATCGGCGATTCGTCAATCGGGCTCGGTCTGGCCACGCAGAAGAAGAACTTCGTTTTCGACATCATCAACGATGTCCGGGAGACGGGCGAGATGGTCGTCGGCCGCGACACCCTCGTGCTCTATTGCGGCGGCGGCACACCCAAAAATTTCATCCAGCAGACCGAGGTGACGGTCAAGCTGATCAAACGGGAAACTTCCGGGCACAAGTGGGCGATCCAGTTCATCACCGACTCGCCGCAGTGGGGAGGGCTGAGCGGGTGCACGTTTTCGGAAGCGGTGAGCTGGGGGAAGATCGATCCCGCCGGGGAACAGGTGACGGTTCACTGCGACACCACCATCGCCCTTCCCGTCGTGGCGTCGGCCGTCATGACGAGGGTGGGAGACCGCCGCCGTAAGTGATGCGACAGGAACGAGACGGGCTCAGCGGTTGCGCACGATGAAGTAGATTCCCAGAGCGATCACCAGGATCGGGAATATCCACTGCTGGAAAAAACCGGCGATGTAGAGCAGCCATACGATTCCGCCCCCGATCAGAACGATCCCGGACTTGGGCGACCCCTTCACCCCCCTGAATCCTCCGCCTTCGCCTTCGGCGCTGTCGGCCTTCAGGTTCTCCCTGCCCTTGTCGAACGCCTCTTCCACGCGCTTGACGCCTTCGCCGACCGCGGCGGAAATCTTGTTCGCATACTCGTCGAGTTTTCCCTCGAATTCCTTCTGGTCCATAAAGCTCCTTTCCTGAGCCTCTACTATACATTACAGGACCACCGGTGTCGCGCCATATCGCGGTGGCTTGATAGCCCGTCACGGGTCCTGACGCCAGTCCCACCCCACTCGCCGAGCTTTTCATAGCTCCTGGGGCGCTATACAGCCCCACCGTGCTCCTTGCGTGCGCGCGGCGGGGGCCCCGTCTGGCGCCACCCACGACGGGCAAACATATCCAGACATTATCTGTTTCTATACGTGTTTCTGAGGATACTAGTTGCGGATCGAGGGGACGTTCCGGGAGGCAAACAGTAGAACGGCGATGTTGGCGACGAGTAACACCGTCACGCCCGCCAGAAATACGTACACCGTTTCCAGCGAGAAGGCGTTCTTGACCGGTCCGATGAGATAAATGACGCTGGCGCCAACGCCGAAATTGAGGACGAACTTGATCGCGTAGCTGGTGCTGCGCCACCGCGTCGGCGTCAGGGCGGCGATCAGGCTGTTCTCGACGGGTTGCATGCCGAGACTGAAGAAAATATACATGGCGGCGCAGACCGCGAGCCAGTACTCGGTGGTGAACGCCATGAGAAAGATAAAGGGAATACTCGCCGCGTGGGCGAGCAGGTACGCGCGCCTGAGGTCTATCCGGTCGGCGAGACGGCCGCCGAGAATCTGGCCGAAAATGCCGGTCACGAGGACGAGCGAAGCGAGCACGGTCGCCGCCAGGGTGGCGGTTCCCTGGGGCTCGATGAAGGAGAACGACTCGAGCAGGTCGCGGAAAAAGGTCGTGTTGATCTCGAGGTACGCGGGGAGCAGCAGCATGTTGCCGCGGTAGGCGATGCCGGCGAGGACGAGCCCGACGCACAGGATCAGGAAGTAGCGGACGAGGTCCATCCCGCCCGCCGCGATGGCTTTTGATTGACGCGAGACGGTCTCGTTTACGGGCAAGAGGGCGAGCGCGAGGCCGGTGACGATCCCGGCCGCGCCGAGAATCATGAAAGTCTCCTGCCAGGAATAGAGCCACGTCAGGATGCCGGTGGCCAGCGGCGCCGAGGCGATGCCGAGGTTGCCGAACACCCCGTTGATGCCCATCGCGTATCCGCGCTGCCGCACGGTTCGCGATATCAGCGCGAGCCCGGCGGGGTGGTAGATGCTGGCTCCGGCTCCGACGACGCCGAAGAACACGACCATTGCGGTGGGGTCGGGGAAGGCGCCCGCGAGGAGCATCCCGCCGCCCATCAGCACGAGGCCGATGACGAGCATTCCCCGGGCCTGCCACTGGTCGACGAGAAAACCCGCGGGCAGTGCCCCGAGGCCATAGGCCAGGTACATGACAAAGCTCAGCTTGATGACTTCTTCGAGGGGCAACCCCAGCGTGGCGACCATGGGCATGGTAACGGCGGGAAAAACGAGAACAAAGAAGTGGGTCAGGAAATGGCACGGACAGGTGATGAGCAGTACATTCCGCTCCGACCTGTTGAAGCCGTTTTCGTGCTGTCCAGTGGTCATCGGTGTCGCTTACCCTCCCCTCCCGGCTGTGCCGTCGACAAACTCGTGGCCGCGCGCCACGACCCCGAAAAACACGGATCCGGGCCCGTTGCCGGAGTGGGCATTGTATGGTACAGTCGAATACGCCTGCCACACTATTCTTCCTCCCGACGACTGTGTGATGACGACGAGGAGGAAGAGCTCATGCACACCACTGTTTTTACCGGTACCATCACGGGAGTCGACGGACTGGTCGTCGAGGCCGAGGTCGATATTTCGCGGGGGATTCCCGCGTTCTCTATCGTAGGCCTGCCCAACACGGCCGTTCGCGAGAGCCGCGAACGTGTCACCGCCGCCATCAAGAACTCCGGCTGGGAGTTTCCGCTCAAGCGCATCACGGTGAATCTCGCCCCTGCCGACATCAAGAAAGAAGGCTCGGCGTTCGACCTGGCGATCGCGATCGGGATGCTCGTTGCGTCGGGTCAGGTCGGAG
>CBDUWU010000221.1:0-6077 GCA_965371015.1 uncultured bacterium
CGTCGATACCGGGGCCGCTGAGGGGCGCCCGAAGACCGGGGTTCCAGTTCTCGCCGTTGTAGATCTTCGCGATGCGGTAGCGATCGCCGTCGACCGCGAAGTCGGCGCCGAGGAGCCCCACGGGCACCCTCTCCACGTCGGGGTGGTCGCCGCCGCCGGTGAACGAATGCCCGACCGCCGTTTCACCCCCGAGGATGTCGAGGATGTAGGTGAGGTCGGCGCGGTGCCGGACGTGGTCGACCCAGGGCGAATACGTCTTGAACGCCCAGTCGAGATCGAGTCCGTGGACGTTCTCCACGTAGAAGTAGTCGCGCTGGTAGCGCCACGCCTCGCGGAAGATCTGCCGCCACTCGGCCGCCGGGTCGACGCGCATCTTCATGTCGGACAGGTCGAGTTTGCCGTCGCCGGGCTTGGGCGATTCCCCCGCGTCGACAATCGCCCACTGGCCATCCGACGAATAGAGGAGCTTCTTGCCGTCGGCGGAAATCACATAGCCGCCGACACCCTCGAGCACCTCGGTCGCTTCGCGGTCTTCGAGGCTGTAGCGGTGGAGGCGCATGCCATCCTCGTTGGCGATCTGTTCGAGGTAGAACACTGTACCTTCCTCGCCCGCTTCGACCGCGCTGTAGTTGCGCACGGGGACGTCGAGCGAGATGATCCGCTGTCCGATGCCCTCGAAGTCGATCGTTACCTCGACGTCCTCGTCTTCGTCTTCTTTGTCGCCGTCCTTGTCCTTCTTGTCTTCGTCCTCCGTTTCGGCCTTTACCGTCTCCTCGTCGCTCTCGGGGGCGAGCGGCGACGGCTCGTCGTCGGCCAGGACGACGAGATAGATGGCACGGTTGAGCGGCCGCTCGATCGACGTCATGTCGAGCCACCCGACGTTCAATCCAAAGTCGGTGCTGGCGATGAAGTAGAGGAACTTCCCGCTCTTGTCCCACGCCGGCGCCCGGCTGTCCGACATCCCATCGGTAAGCTGGTACGACTTGCCTTTCTCGATCGAGTATACGAACACGGCGCTGTACTCGTTGTCGAGGCGCCGCGCGTAGGCGATCCACTTCGAGTCGGGCGCCCACTCGGGATAGATGACGCGCTCGGGGTGGGCAGACCCCTCGTTGTCGATCAGCTTCGCCTTGCCCGACGCCACGTCGACCACCCAGAGATTGCGGTCGGCGTCGCCGAAGGCAATCTGTTTCGAGTCGGGCGACCACGCGGGCGTGTAGAAAAACGTCGCGTTCTTCAGGTCGATCACGCGCTGGTCCTTGCCGTAGGGGTCGGCGATCATGAGTTTGTATTCGCCGCTCTCGTCGGAGAACCAGCTCACGTGCGCGCCGTCGGGCGACCACGCGGGAGCAAGGTCCCGCACACCCGACGTGCGGGTGAGGTTGCGGATGTTACCCTTTTCGGCGGGCACGGCGAAGACATCGCCGCGCGCCGAAAACAACGCGCGCTTGCCCGACGGCCCGAGGTTGTAATTGGCGACCTGGTCGCCGACGCTCTCCCAGTGCGGGCGCGCCCACGGAAAGTCCCCGCGCACCGTGATGGACAGCTTCGCCGGTTCGCCGCCCGACGCGTCGAGGACGTGGAGATATCCACCGTTCTCGATGACCAGCCGGCCCGCGGCCCCATCGAGGTTTTTGCAGTCGAACTCGGTGAAGCGGGTGCGTTGGGTCAGCTCTTTCGTCGCCAGATTGTAGCTCCACACGTTCATCGCGAAATCGCGATCGGACAAAAAGAAGATCGTCTCATCCAGCCACACGGGATCCATGTCGCGCGACCCGTCCCACGGAAGCTTCTCCATGTCGTAGCTCGCCAGGTCGAGGACCCTGATAGGGTTGTTCTGGCCGCCGCGGTAGTTGCGCCACTCCGTTTCCCACGGGTCGACGGCCTGGTAGACAAAGCGCTTCCCGTCGGGCGAGAAGTGCCCGTTGGACAGGCGCGGTATCGGCATCCGCACCGGCAGGCCGCCCTCGAGCGGAACCGTGAAAAATTGCAGGTGCGGCCTCGGCGCGTTGACGCGGCCCGACGCGAAGACGACCGACTTGCCGTCGACCGTCCAGCCCCGCACCGCGTCGAACGCGGGATGCCAGGTGAGGCGGCGGGGTTCGCCGCCGGCCAGCGGCACCACGAAGACGTCGACATTGCCGTCGTACTCGCCGGAAAAAGCGATCATCGTACCGTCGGGAGAAAAATGCGGATTCGTCTCCGCGCCGGTGAACGTCGTCAGCCGCCTCGCGTCGCCGCCGTCGAGCCCCGCGACCCAGATGTCGTTCGCATAAACAAAAGCGATCTGCGTGCCGCTGATCGCTGGATTCCGCAGGAGCCTCGTTTCCTCTCCCGCCGCCGTCACGACGAGCGCGACCAGAATAATCTGCGCCAGTATGATGCACCGCTTCATTTTGACCTCCGGTTTGAAACCTGTTCGTAACCGATTTTCTTGGACTTCTCCCGATTGTGGGCCTCGATTCCCTTTTGTATGCGGCTCTTGAAGCTGTGGGGCGCTATCCGCCCGCACTCGCCCTTGCCCTCGGGGTCCGGCACGCACATCCGGAAGCACCACGGCGTACGGTTCCGCGTGAGCGGGCACCCGAGGTAGGTGTAATCCTTGAGGCCCTTCGACCTCCGTATCTTGATTTTGCGAAGGGTCATCGTTTGTCTCCTCCCAGGGTGCCCGGCGGCCATTTGAAGTAGGCGTCGCGTTCGATGTCCCGGACCTCCACCGTTATCTGCAAGTCGAGGGATTCGGAGGCGGGGCGAAAAACGCCGGTGAGGTACTCGAGCAGTCGTTCGCCGAGCTCGCGCTTCGTTTCCGCCGGGCGGCCGGCGAGGATACGAACCTCGGCGTGGACGAACGCGCCCCTCTCACCTCCATCGCCGGTGCGGAACACGTCGCGGACGACTCGGCGGCTCTTGCAGTTTTCGATGGGGAGGCCGATCGTGCCGGCGACCATTTCGTGTATCGCGCCCAGCAGTTCCTGCGCGGGAACCGGCGGCACGACATTCGACGAGTACTCGAGCGTGATTTGCGGCATGGAGAGTCTCCGCCTCAATCGTTGGGCGCGGGCATCAGGAACCAGAGTACGAGGTACACGATGGTTCCGGGAAACGCGGCGCTGAGGATCGACACCAGGATGTATATGATGCGGACGCGGTTCGACGGCCAGCCGTACCTCTCGGCGATGCCGCCGCACACGCCGGCAATCATACGGTCGTTCGACCTCCTGAGTTCGTTTTTCTTGTCCGGCATGACTGCAGTCTCACCCGGCCCTTCGGCTCAGGATTTCTCCCAGACAATTTCGACGCTTTCGCGCTCGCCGAGAGCCTTGTTCAACAGCTCGATCAGCGGCTTGTCGGCGCCCGCGTCGGCGAGCATGTCGATCACCGTCCGGTTGAGGTAATAGTCGGTGTCGCCCTCCCACTCTTCCTCCAGGTTGTCGATGAGAAACTGGAGTTCGTCTTCTGTTATCGAGCCAAGAAGACCACCCGTATCAACGTCACGCAGTTTGATCATGTTCCGCTCCTTGTCTACGGCATATTGCGAATCCGGACTTCGATATCGTCGTGGTCGGCGAGCAACGCGGTGAGCTCCGCCGTATCCGTCTTGCCGTAGTGGTACGGATAGAGGACGCGCGGTTTGAACGCGACCGCCGCGTCCGCCACCATCTCCGGCGTCATCGTGTACGGCAGGTTCATCGGCAGAAACGCGACGTCGATGTCCTCGAGCGCTTTCATCTCCGGGACGTTTTCCGTGTCGCCGGCGACGTAGACCCTCGTCTTCCCGAACGTCAACACGTAGCCGTTGCCCTCCCCTTTCGGGTGGAACACGTCCCCGTTGTCCCGTTTGTGGACGATGTTGTAAGCGGGAACGGCTTCGACACCAATACCGAGGATCGTCTCGATGTCCCCGTTCTTCATCACCGTGGCGCCGTCGATCGTCTCGGCGCACCGAGCCGTGCAGACAACAACGGTTTTTTCAGTTCGGATGTCTTTGAGCAGATCCGCATCCATGTGGTCACCGTGGTGGTGCGTTATGAGGACCAGGTCGGCACCGGGCAAAGTCGAGTAGTCACCCACACGGCCAACGGGGTCGATGTGGATCGTCTTGCCGCCGAACGTCATCATGAGCGTCCCGTGTCCGATGAACACGATCTCCAGGTCGCCGGCCGACGTCTCGAAAACGTCTTTCGTGAGCGCGTCGGCGCCCGCCGGCACGGTCAGGGCCAGCACCAGGGCAGCGGCGAGACACACGCCGATACGGCGACTGCGTTCCGGCTGTTCGCGATTTCTCATGTATCTCCCTTCTCGACGGGGCTACTGCCCCTGGACGGTCTTACCCATCTCGTTGATCCTGATGAACATCGTGTTGAGCCGGGCGGCATTCATCTGGTTGTAGTTGAACACCAGACGCGGCAGGTCCGCGATTTCGGGCTCGTTCGCCTCTTCGGGGAGCATCGCCGTCTTTTCGATCCGCCCCTTGTCGACGATTTCCGAAAACTCGTCGTTGAGCAACTCGACGTGCTCGTCGGTCAGTTCCTTCTGGAGCCGGACCACGAGTTTGCGGTGCACGATCCGCATGGAATGATAAGTGGAGTAATAGAACTTCACCCACTCGACACCCTCTTCGGGCGTGTTGCAGATCCGGTAGAGAGAAACGTCTTCCTCGGATATCAGGCCGCGCACGAGCATCTGCCCGCGCACGAAACGGTCCCAGTTGACCCAGTAGTCGTTGCCGGGGAGTTCCATGAGGATGAGCGGCATCGGCGGCGCCTTGCCCGTCTGCACCAGCGTGAGTGTTTCGAATCCCTCGTCCTGGGTTCCGAATCCGCCGGGGAACAGAACCACGGCGTCGGCTTCCATGAGGAAGAACAGCTTGCGCGTGAAAAAATACTTGAACGTGATCAGCTTGGGGTCGTCGGCGACGATTTCGTTGGGCGCCTGTTCGCCCGGTAACAGGATGTTTACCCCGAAGCTCATCTCCTTGCCGGCGCCGACGTTGCCGGCCTTCATGATCCCCTCGGCGGCGCCGGTGATGACCATGTAGCCGTTGTCGGCCAGCTGGCGGGCGAATTCGACGGCCATCTGGTAACAGGGGTCGTCTTCGGGCGTGCGCGCCGAGCCGAAGATCGAAACCTTGCGCGCGTGCCGGTACGGTTTGAACACGCGCGCCGCGTAACGAACCTCGCTCAGCGCACGGCTGATCACCTTGAGGTCGAGGGTGCCCAGTTCGTCACGCTTGACCTTGAGCGCGTTGAACAATATGTCGCGGTGCAGAACGTCTTTGAGGTTGTCGCGGTTCTCACCCGCTTCGTAGATCCGGGTGACTTCGTCGATGATTTCCTCGATGGTCCCCATTTTTTTGTTGTCGGCCATATATTTCGGGCTCCTGCCTCAGTCGTTAAATCCCAGGACGTCGAGCAATTCTATCATATTGCGGTTCTTCATGACATAGTCGGCGCCCCGCTCCAACTCTTCCGAGCGGGGGTTGAACGCCACCAGGTAGCCGGCCACGCCGATCAGCGGGACGTCGTTGCCGCCGTCGCCGATGAACGCCGTCCGCTCCAGCGGTACGCCGTGACGGGCGGCCAGGTCGCGAAGCGCCAGCGGCTTGCCGTGGAGGTCGTAGGGCGTCGCTTCCCCTCCCGTAACCCGGCCATCGCCGTCGAACAGGATCTTGTTGGTGAACACGTCGTCGAACGGATGGTCGGGAAAAAGGGTGTCGATCACCACGTCGATCGTACCGGAGATGACGGCGAGGTGGACTCCGCGATCCTTGATGGCGTGAACCGTCTCGAACGCCCCTTCGTACACCTCGAATTCGCGCACCGCCTCGACGACGCCGTCGCGCGTGGCGCCCGCTTCGATCCATCCGCCGACATCGAGGCGCACCCATTCGGCGTAGTCGATCTCGCCGTCGAGGTACATCTGGTACCGCTCCTGGTTCACGCTGTCGTCACCGGTGAAACGCAGGTTGAGGATCTCCCAGATCACTTTGTCGCTGGGGTGCCTGATCAACGTCCCGTCGACGTCGAAACAGACGAGATCGAATTTTCTGTTGTTGCCCATCGCCTCTCCTGTCCCCC
>CBDUWU010000222.1:0-6076 GCA_965371015.1 uncultured bacterium
CCTTGAAGTTTGCGCATGTCTACCGGTTTAGTTGTCGCGGTTGAGGCGATCGTTGATGGTCAGTGACAACGCCACTACCGACAGCGTCGTCGTTAAAAGCGTCAGCACGAGGGTCAGGTCCGCCTCGGCCATCTGTTTGCCGCGGCTCTTTGCCGGCACGTAAACCGTATCGCCCGGCTTGAGCTTCGGATTTGCGTAAGGATCGCCGTAGTTGAGAAACCGGCTGAAATCGATCGTGATCGTCGAGATCGAGCCGTCGGGGTTGGGACGAACGATATTGACGTTCGCCAGCTCGGCGATTGGTGCCGGCCCTCCGGCCTGCAGGATCGCGGTTATGAGGTCCTGCCGCGACTGCAGCTTGTAGATCCCCGGTGCAACAACCGATCCGAAGACGTTGACGCCGAAACTGCCCGTGTACACCTCGGCGAGCGTGGGAACGATGACTGTGTCGCCCGCCTCGAGCTCCGGCAGCTGCCCCACCGAACCCAGTTCCAGCGCGTTCTGAACGTTGTACACCGCACTCTGTCCACCCTTGCTGCGGTCCTTGACCACCCGGACGTTATCGAGCGACGCCGTCGGAGTCGCCCCTCCGGCTTCGCGTATCGCTTCCCACAGATTCGGCGACTTGTAAAAATTGTACTTGCCGGGGCTGCCGACCTGTCCGGTTATATAAATAACCTGGCTGATCGCCTCGCGAATCGTGATTTCGATTTTTGTTATACTCGGGTAGTAGTCTTTTATAGCCGCCAGCAGCTTCTTCTCGATCTCGTCCACCGTGAGCCCCGCGATGGGGACATCTCCGATCAGCGGCAGGTTGACGACACCGCCCTCCTCAATGACCAGTTCACGGTTGAGGTCGGGGCGCGCCGGAACGGAAAGGAAGATCCGGTCTCCCTCCCCCACGCGATAGTCTGAACTCGAAAATACCTGTTGCGCGAATACCGGCACATCGAGAACTGCAAGCAGGAACAGCCAGCACAATATCGCGGCGGTAACACGGCGTCCGGTCGTCATCACAAGATCCTTCCGGCCAACGAAAACGTCCTTTCCCAAAAACAGATTTAGCGTCCAATCCGTGCGCCTGCTAGAGCGATTCCCGTCCTTCGCCTTTATACCACGCGACGGTTGTTTCGAGGCCCTCCTCGAAACCGATTCCCGGCTCGAACCCGAGCTCACGCGTCACGGCGCCGATGTCCGCCTGCGAGTGCTTGACGTCTCCCGTCCTGGCGGGAGCGTACTGCACCACGAGATCCGACCCGACCAGCGCCTGGAGGCGTCCATACAGGTGGTTCAGGTCGAAGCGGTCGCCGCACGCGACATTATACACCTTTGCCCCTTCCGTGTTCGCTTCGCAGGCCAGGATATTGGCATTGACCACGTTGCGGATAAAGGTGAAATCGCGCGACTGCTTTCCGTCGCCGTAGATCGTCGGCGGAGTTCCGTCGAGGAGTTGCCGGACGAATATGGGGACAACGGCCGCGTACTGCGATTCCGGGTCCTGTCTCGGTCCGAACACGTTGAAATAGCGCAGCGAGATGGTGGGCATGCCGTGTATCTCGCTGAATACCTTGCAGTACCACTCACCACAGAGCTTGGTGACGGCGTAGGGCGACTTGGGGTTGGTTTCCATGTCCTCGACCTTGGGGAGCACCTCGCTGTCGCCATAGACCGACGACGACGACGCGTACACGAATCGCTTCACCGAGTGCCTGACCGCGGCATCGAGCAGGTTGAGCGTCCCCTGGATATTAACCTCGCTGCTCTCGACGGGGTTGTCGATGCTCCTCGGAACCGACGCGAGGGCGGCCTGGTGCACGACGAAATCGACGCCGCCGACGGCCCGGTCGACGGCCTCCGCGTCGCGGATATCGCCACGAATCAACTCGACGCCGCCGGCGAAATGCCGCACGTTTTCTTCACGCCCGGTGGAGAAATTGTCGAGAACCCTGACCGTGTCGCCGCGCTCCGACAGAGCGTCTACGATGTTCGAACCAATAAAGCCGGCGCCGCCGGTCACGAGGAACGTTGCCATGCAAGCCTCCAGTAAAACCGCTGTTTAGTTTGTTGCTGATTCGCTCCGGACCGATTCCCAGTGGCCCCGCGGGCCCTACAGCTTGACGACCTTGTCCGAGTCAAAGCCCTTGAGGACGTTGCGGGTGTCGACCACCACCGGTACGTGTTCGAGCACGGCGCCATAGTCGGTTCCCTTGTGTCCCGTAATAACCGCCGCGCAGTCGCATGCGGACAGCGCCTCTGCGGTGAGCTCAATGTGTTCCAGACCGGCCAGCTCGTGCTGATGGCCGTCCACCAGCGGGTCGTGGTACACGACCTCGGCGCCTTTGCGCTGGAGCAGTTCGATGATGTCGAGCGCCGGTGACTCGCGAATGTCGTCAATATCCGATTTGTACGAGACGCCGAGGATGAGAATCTTCGATCCGTTGATGCTCTTCTTTACCCGATTGAGTGCTTCGGTCACCTTTTCCACGACGTACCCGGGCATCGACCCGTTGACCTGACCGGCGAGTTCGATGAACCGGGCCTCGAAACCGGCCAGCTTGGCCTTCCACGACAGGTAGAACGGATCGATCGGAATACAGTGTCCGCCGAGGCCGGGCCCCGGATAAAACGGCATGAAGCCGAACGGCTTGGTGGCCGCCGCGTCGATCACTTCCCATACGTCGATATCCATCTTGTTACACATCAACGCTATCTCGTTCACAAGGCCGATATTGACGCTGCGAAACGTATTTTCGAGCAATTTGACGGTCTCGGCAACCCGCGCCGAACTCACCGGCACGATCGTGCTCAGCGACGACGAATACAACGCCGACGCCGCCTCGGTACACGCCGCCGTTATGCCACCCACGACCTTGGGGATATTGTGCGTCCCGAACTGCGTATTGCCGGGGTCGACGCGCTCGGGCGAAAACCCGAGATAGAAATTGCGCCCCACTTCGAAAGAGTCGGACGTGAGCATGGGGAGAATGACCTCTTCGGTCGTTCCCGGGTAGGTCGTGCTCTCGAGAATAATCAACATCTGGTCGTGAAGGTGCTCCTGGATCTTCTCCACGGCGCTCACGATGTAAGAGATGTCGGGGTCGCGCGTCTTGCGCAGCGGCGTAGGCACGCAGATATTCACCGTATCCACGTCCGCCAGTACGGCAAAGTCCGCCGTCGCCCTCAGCCGGCCCTGGTCGAGCGCCGTGCGAATGTCCTTCGACTCCACGTCCTTGATGTAGCTCGTGCCCTCATTGACCAGCTTGACCTTCGTCTCGTCAACGTCGATCCCCACTACATCGAAGCCGGCGCGGGCAAACTCGACGAGCAACGGCAGGCCCACGTAGCCCAGGCCGATGACGCTCAGCCGCGCCTTCTTCGAACGTATTTTTTCTGTAAGATCCATGTAGTCCCTTCCTTGAAACGATCTTACCTTATACGGGTTCGCCAATAGCGGCAAGTGTTGATTGCGGCGTTCGAGGGGAGGTCGGCACCCGGCTCGCTACTCGGATATCTCCTCGATGAGCTCTTCGGTGGTCAGAACGAGGTTCTTGCCCGATCGCTTGGCCTGGTAAAGCGCCTTGTCGGCGGCAGAGATCAGGTCCCTCACGGTGTAACCATCGCGGGGGAAAATCGATATCCCCGCGCTGCACGTAAGAATACCCGGTTCCTCGTTGTTGAACCGATGGAGCGCCACCGCCTGCAGGGCCCTTTTCGTAACCTTGGCGGCCCCTTCTACTTCCGTCTGGGGCAGCAGGATACCGAACTCGTCGCCGCCATACTTGCACACCAGGTCGATCTCCCGGCACGCGTCCTTGAGCAACCCGGCGATCTCCTTGAGCGCCTGGCTGCCGCTGAGGTGGCCGCGTTCGTCGTTGAAGCTTTTCAGGTTGTCGACGTCGAGCATCACGAACGAAAACGATTGATTGAACCGGCGCGCACGCTTGATCTCGGCTTCCAGAGATGAAATAAGATACCGGTAGTTGTAGGCCGACGTGAGTCCGTCGGTGATGGCCTCTTTCTCCAGTTTCTGGTATAACAGCGCATTCTCGACGGCGATGGCCGCGTGGTTCGCCAGCATCGTCATCAGTTTGATGTCTTCCGCCGTATACATCGCCCCGTCGTCGCGGTGAATGGCGAGCAGCAGACCGAACATCGACCGCTTTGCAACGAGCGGAGCCGAAATGATCGTGCGATTTCCCAAATCGTCATCGAGATAGTGGTCGGTCAGCGCCGGCAGGTCGAAGGCGAGCTCCTCGCCTTTCTGATATCCCCGTCTCCCCCCGCCCTCTTTCATCACCCAGTGCCGCACGTTGACGGTGTCTTCGATGGACCGAATGGCGAGGTCGGACACGCCGGATGAATCCTTTGATTTCGTGTATTTTACGATCGCCGTATCGCCCAGCTCCAGCAGATGCACCCGTTCCGCATCGAGGACCGTCAGCGAGCAGTCGAGAAGCCGCTCGATTATGATTTTTTTGTCGTTTCCGGCGATTATAAGGCTGTTTATCTCCGACAAAGTGGAGAACAGCAAGTCGCGATATTTGACAAATTTATTCATAGCAACAGGTTGCCGCGCTGATTTAAAGTCCGGACGTAGCCCAGGGAAAGACCGCAGGGAACAGCGCGAGATGTGCAATTCCTATGCCACGAAACGCGCTAACTCCAAGTGATGTATTTTATTAAAGGATTTACGGCGGCCGGTGCGTCCAACCCATGGAGGATTGGAAACTTGGCGGCGGCGACAGGTGCCGCGTAGCGGGTACGATGCCCGGGACGGGCGGGCTACTTGTCCCACCGATGCCTCTGGTATTGGGAGAAATCCCTCACCGAACGGATGTTATTTACGCAGGACCGTCCCACGACTACCGCTCCGAGGAGGAACACCAGGGGCACGGCGAGTTTGACCGGAAGTGAAATCGTGGACGTCTGGGCGTTTATCGCCTGATACGCGCGTATGCCGGCAGCGAACAACGCCACCGACAGCATCGCCTTGATGACAGCCATCGACCACGTCGAGGCCGCGTATTCCCGGCGCTGACGCGAACCCGTCTGCAGGCGCGAAGTGAATTTCTTCGAACGTCGGACCTTGCGGGGGCGGATCAACATCGGGATTTATTCCTGCTTCGGGAGGTCTTCGTAGTCGGCGTCTTCGATGTCGTACGGGGTGAGATCCTTGTACGCGGCGTCTTCGACCGCGTCCCGGCCGGGCGAGCCGTCGACGGACGAACGCGTGCGCCCGCCGCCCCGGATCTTCCCGAAAAACGAGCCGAACAGTCGAACCGCCAGAATGGCCAGTATGATGCTGAAAAAGAACTTGAGCATGACAATTGGAAAATACCAAAAGACGATGCGAAACCCAAAGAGTTTCGCATCGTCGTAACTGGTACGCCCTACAGGATTCGAACCTGCGACCTTTGGCTCCGGAGGCCAACGCTCTATCCAGCTGAGCTAAGGGCGCCTCGTCTATGACCGGTCGGCGAGCAACTCACCGGCCAGCGCGATGCGTTTGTCGCTTCCTTCCCTGCCACCCAACATCCTCGCGACTTCGCGTTTTCTTTCTTCGCCCGCCACTGTACTCACCCCTGCGACTGTGCGGCCCTCCCGGCTGCTCTTCGATACCACGAGGTGTCGTTCACCCACGGCGGCGATCTGAGGCATGTGTGTAATACAAATTATTTGATATCTGGCACTCAGTTCAAGGAGTTTTTTTGCGATCACGCCCCCGAGATCGGCGCCGATACCCGCGTCGAGTTCGTCGAACACGAGCACGGCCCGCCGGCCAGAGCGCCCGCGGCCGTCCTGGAGAGTCTGCTTGAGCGCCAGAGATATCCTCGAAATCTCGCCCGTCGACGCGATCTCGTCGACCGGGCCCTCGGCCTCTCCCGGGTTCGTCCGGACCAGGAAACGCACCACATCGGCCCCGTCGGGACCGGCTTTCACCGGCTTCCCGCCCACCTCGAGGGGGCCGTCGGGCGCCGGATCGGGTTCGACAACAGATCTGAAACGCGCTCCCTTGATGACCAGCGCCCCGAGTTCGCGCGTCATTTCATCGTCGAGTCCACTCGCCGCCTTGCGG
>CBDUWU010000223.1:0-6058 GCA_965371015.1 uncultured bacterium
ATAATCTCAGGCTGCTGTGCGCTTCGCACAATGTGCTCGAAGCCGAGCGCGTGTACGGCCGCCGGCATATGAAGAATTACGTCAAACAACAGGAGTAGCCGGGTTGTACATGAATGGACAGGCCATCAACTGAGGGTGACCAGCCCGTCGCGGGTCCTGACGCCAGTCCACCCCATTCGAATGTTTGTTATAGCGCGCAGGGCGGCACCCGGCCCCACCGTGCTCCCCGCGCGTGCGGGGCTGCGTAGCGTCCCGCGCTACTATATGTCCGGCGCGGGGCTGCGGAGCGTCCCGCGCTACTATATGTCCGGCGCGGGGTCGATTACGCGAAACTCTTCTGACGCAATGAGGGTGGCAAATCGGCCGGCCGCCATATTTGCCGTTCACAAGACGGGCCGGTCCGGATATCATGGGGACATGCCCGATTCTTCACCCGATCTTCCCCTCAGCGGCTATCGCGTCCTGGACCTTTCCCGCATTCTCGCCGGGCCGTACTGCACGATGATCCTTGGTGACCAGGGCGCCGAAGTGATCAAGGTGGAACGTCCCGGCACGGGGGACGACACGCGAACGTGGGGACCGCCGTTCGCCGGCGGCGAGAGCGCGTACTATCTCTGCTGCAACCGTAACAAGCAATCGATCGTCGTCGACCTCAAACAACCCGCCGGGATCGAAGTCGTTCGGGAGCTGGCATCCAGATCCGACGTCCTCGTGGAGAACTTCACACCGGGGCTGATGAAACGCTTCGGCCTCGACTACGGCACGCTCCGCAAACTGAATCCCCGTCTGGTGTACGCGTCGATCAGCGCGTACGGCCAGGACGGTCCTTACCAGGACCGCCCGGGCTATGACATGGTGCTCTCCGCCGTGGGCGGATTGATGTGGATCACCGGCGAGCGCGACGGCACCCCCTGCAAGGTCGGAGTGGCGATTACCGACGTATTGACCGGCGTATACACCTCCGGGGCGATCACGTCGGCTCTGTTGTGGCGCGAGCGCTCCGGCAAGGGTCAGTACCTCGATATCAGTCTTCTCGACGTCCAGGTTTCCGGGCTGGCCAATATCGCGAGTAACTACCTCGTCGCCGGACAGGAAGCGACGCGTTGGGGTACGGCCCACGAGTCGATCGTCCCTTACCAGGTATTCCCGACCCGGGACCGGCCGATATCCATCGCGGTGGCGAACCAGAAGCTGTGGGTCAACTTCTGCAAAGCGGTCGGCCGCGAAGATTGGCTCGGCGACCCGCGTTTCGAGGCCAACGCCAGGCGAGTCGAGCACCGCAAAGTTCTGCTGCCGATGATCGAGGAGTTGTTCGCAAGGAAAACGTGTGACGAGTGGATGGAGATTCTGGTGGGCGCCGCGATTCCCTGCGGGCCGGTCAACAACATGGAACACCTCTTCGCCGACGCCCAGATCGGGCACCGCGGCATGATCGCCGAAGTGCCCCACCCGACGATCGGCTCACTCCGTCTGACTGGGTTACCGATCAAGTACTCGGAGACCCCCGGGACCGTTCGCCGCCACCCCCCGCTCCTCGGTGAACACACCGATGAAGTGCTGTCGTCCGTACTCGACTACAGTCCCTCCAGAATCGCCGAATTAAGAGAGCAGGGCGCGGTGGCGTCCCCCTGACTCGCCTTCGGCGACCTGCGGCGGCCTGCCGGGCACAATCCACATTAGGCTAGCGGGATATACGTCTCGGATGCGTAAAAATCGTCGCGCGCGCATCGCGGACGAAAGCACAGAGTGTGATGTTACACCGATCCGCCACCTCGACGGCGAGCGACGTCGGTGCCGAGATGGCGGTGATCAATTCGATACCGGCGCGCGCGCACTTGGTCACCATCTCCAGGCTGACGCGCCCCGAGAGGGCGGCGCCGAGCCCCGCCGTCGGCACACCTTCGAGCAGACACTTCCCCACGGCCTTGTCGAGCGCATTGTGACGCCCCGTGTCCTCGGCACTCGACAGGACACGCCCGGCCGCGTCGAACAGCGCCACCGCGTGGGTGCCGCCGCAGGCTTCGAAGAGGCTCTGACGGCGTCGGAGTGTGCCGTTGATCGTGCCGAGCAGCGCCGCCTCGATATGCAACGTATCGCCGGCCGCGGGGAGGTTGGCGATTTTCTCATCGAGTTCCTCGGCGCCGCAAGCGCCGCACGACGAAACGATCAGGAGATTCCGTCCCTTGTTGTCGATGCGGGGCATGCCGCCGGTGAGCCTCACACGAATGGTAGTGGGGTCGTCGTCGCACTGCTTCAGCACGGCGACTTCGGACATGCGATCGATCACACCCTCGGAAAAGAGAAAGCCCGCCACCATGGCGAGCTTGTCGGCCGGAGTGCACAGGACCGTATACGTCTCGACGCCCTCGACGTCGATCTTGACCGGCGTCTCGCGTACCACGCAGACGTCTTCATGGACGGCGGGACCACTGGTTTCAGCGGTTGAGATACGTTGGGCTGGAACCGATGTGACAGAACTCTCGTTTTTCTCTCGAAGGTCCATAACCGCTATCAGGATGGAGGGAGCAGGCCAATACCGGCCTTGCGTTCCTTGGGCCGCGAGATGCGCCGGAACTCGAATCCTGCCATGTTGAGCGTCGGCAGCGCACCGCAAACGAGTACGGCCTGCCGCAGGATGAGTCCCCCGGCGAGACCGAGCAAAGAACCGATCGAGACGACGCCGATCCCGGGACCCACAACGGGACTCCCGAGCATGCGATAACCGGCGAGCATCAGCACGAGGGGCACGGCCAGTCCTAACAGGATGTACCCGAAGACGAAAATGCGTTTCTTCAGAATCCGCATCGCGGACTCGCGCGCGTCGGGCTGACGGAACGCCGCCTGGAGGAAGAACAGGATGGCCAGGACTTCGAGGGCGACAAGAACCGCCGCCTCGAGCGCCATCACCCGCAGAGGTTCGACGTCGGCACCGCCCCATTGCGCCACGCCGAACATTATCGAGAAATGTCCGGTCACCAGAGCCGACACGACGAACACGACCGGAACGGCCCCTGTGCGCCAGAACGGGATACCCTTCGACGCGCCGAGCAGGATCCCCGTGTACGCCATCGTCCCGACGGCGAACACGATCCCGGCGACGGCGATCACGTTGATCACCCCGGCGCCGACATCGGTGAACCGGTACAGTACGAGGTGCGCAAACGACAGGGCCATGAACGTGGAGATGATCAGCGTTCCGCGCGCGATCCAAGATGTCCCCGGTTTCATCGCAGAGAGGACGGCCTTCGTGGGCGAGCCCAGGTCGGCGATCAGAAACATCGTGCCGATGAGGACGGCGGGAAACCCGATCCACAGGCCCACGGTCGTCGTCATCGCCAGATGATTCCCAATGATACCGTTGATCGCGGCGATCGTGTAAGCCCCGGCGCCGACGCCGCCGAGAAACAGGTAGACGGCGATCAACCAGCCCCAATCGCGCTGCAACTGCCCGTTGACTTTGGGATCCATAGTGATTCTCCTGGTTGCCACCCCCACGCCTGGCTAGCGGGGTAACAGGTAATAGACTTTCGGTTTGTTGCCCAGTTCCGGATTCAGGACTTCCCCGCGATGCCGTTTGATAAGAATCGAAACCTCGCTGTCGGGTTCGTCGAGGTCGCCGAATATGCGCGCCTTGGCCGGACACACTTCGACACACACCGGTTCTCTTCCCTCGGCGAGCCGGTCACTACAGAAGTCACACTTGGTCGCCACACCGCACCCCGACTTCTCTTCCCACTCCTTTTTCTGGAATTCTTCCAGCGGCGACAACTCCAGTCCATCGGGAAAATAACTCTCCCATTTTTCCACGCTGTAACGGGCGCCGTAGGGGCACGCCATGATACAGGCCTTGCACCCCATGCACTTGTCCTTGTCGACGATGACGATCCCGTTGTCCAGCTTCTGCGTCGCACCGGTGGGACACACCTCCATGCAGGAAGGCTCCTCGCAGTGCATACACAACACAGGCAGCGCCTGGCGGACGGTGTTAGGGTAGGATCCCACCTCACCCATGAGGACACGGGCCCAGAAAACGCCGGGCGGTGTGTGGTTCGCCGCCTTGCACGCCATGCTGCAGGCGTAGCAGCCGTAGCACCTCTTGAGATCGATGACCATACCGTAGCGTGGCATTTCTAACTCCGTTCGTGGCTTTTCTGCGACGTCCTGTTTCATGTCGCGGTCTTCTCTTCGGCCTTGTAGATCTTCACGCGGGCACATATGTCCTGGTTGAAAGTGAGCGGATCGGTGTGCCCCAGATCCATCTCTACCAGGTCGTTGAAGAATGTGCCCTTTCCCCTGGCGATCGGCATGTACTTGCCCCAGTGCCCCGCCACCGCCGCGATGGCCAGGTGGTGGGGTTCGATGCCTTCCGTCAGCGCCACCCATCCCTTGACGCGGTGGCCCTCCGGGTTCTCCAGCCAGACACTGTCGCCTTCCTCTATGCCCTTTTCCCTGGCCGTGTCCTTGTGCATCTGAACCGCGTAAACGAACGGGTCTTCCTGTCCCACTTCGTCGAGCCAGGGGTTTTGTTGCGTCATGGAGTTGCAGTGCATGACGGCTCGCCAATAAAACGTGTTCATGTCGTATTCCGGCTTGTCCTCGGTGTGGGTCGGACACGGGTACCAGTCGGCGAGTGCCTTGAACCGCGACCAGTCGAAGTCGAAGAAGTCTTTTCCGTCGTACTTCTTCCACAACTCATCGATCTTCTCGCCCGAATCGATAAAGTACTCGAAGTAGACCGGAACGCGCGAGGGGTTGAACCACTTCCAGTACACGTCCTCCATTTTCTTGGGCCACGTGAAAACGCCCGTCTTGCGAACGTGGTCGAGGCCGTGTTCCTCGCCGAAACGGTCTTTCAACAGGCGGTCGGTGATGTCCTCCCAGGAGTGAACCACACTTCCATCCTCGACCAGTTTGTACTTCTCGTCCAGATCGCCGCCATAGCGCACGCCGATCGAATCGTTGAGCCCCTTGTAAAACTTACCGTGGATACCGAGGCGCTCACTGATCTCCAGCATCACCTGGTTGAAGTCACGCCGCTCGAAGAGCGGTTCGATGACCGGCTGCCGGATCGTCCAGCCCCAGTCGTCCTCGCCCTGCGGGTGGGAAAACGTCGATGGAAAGCTGACCGCCGGCGTGTAGCGCTCGAGATAACACGAGTCGGGCAGCACGACGTCCGCCACCGCTTCTTCGAATTCGGTGATGTAGAGCTGGAAGGAAAAAATAAAGTTGAACTTTTTGAGAAAGTTCTCCGTCACCGTCTCGGAGTTTCCCATCGTCATCACCGAGTTGGAGCCGAAATTGGCCATTACGTCGGGCCGGTACGGAATATCAAAGCGTTCCAGCATCTCGAACCACCTGGGGTCGGTGATGGTGAACGCGTTGTAGATCGACGTGGGAAACATGTCGTGCAGGTCGAGCCGCGTCGGCGGCTTGGGTTCGCGCAAGGGATAGGGCTTGTGGTCGTAGACCCACGCGCCCGCCACGAGCAGTCCGTCGGGACACGGGTACGGGATCTGGTACGGTTTTCCCGTGCCTTCGTAGCCGCTGCAGACGGCCGCTCCCAGACCCATCGCGCTCCCGTAGGTATCGGCCGCGCCGACTATGTGGTTGACCATGTCGATGGAGAGGCACGTCCACCCCGAGTTCGTGTGCCCCTGGGCCCCGCGGAAGAAGTGTGTGGCCACGGGGCGTTTGGGGACCTTTTTCGGCCCCTTGCTCGTTTCGATGGTCACCGTCGAACCGATCTCGGCCGCCTCACCGAATTCCTTTGCGATGCGGCTGACCGTTGCCGCCGGCACCCAGGTGATCTTCTCGACGTATTCGGGGGTGTATTTCTTCACGTGCTCTTTGAGAAGCTCGAACGCCGGTCGGCATTCGACGCCGTCGACACTCCAGGTACCGGTCAGCGCCACCTCGTGCGCCTCGTCCTCGTACTCCACCCGCGTGACCGACGGATCGTTGTGGATCTTCGGGCAGTTGTCGACCAGGTCCCACACGAGCGGGTTGTTCGTTTCCTTGTCGCGCATGTAACGCCCGTCCGACGGACGGATCAGGTAGG
>CBDUWU010000224.1:0-6051 GCA_965371015.1 uncultured bacterium
TGCCCGTTTTCATGCCACGACGTCATGGGGCCCTCTTTCTTGCCGTTAACGTAAATTTCGCCGTTGCCGCCGAATGCCTTCGTGGCAGTAAAGTTAAACATAAAATCAACCTTGCCTGTCGGCAATGCCGGCGATTCGAGCGTGTAGTTGACGCCGCCGTGGACGGAAAAGTACCCGACGGGGATTTTCCAGTTGCGGCTGACGACGGCGTAAAAGCCTTTGGATTTGCGGTCATAGCGCTCGAATTCATCGCTCCAGAACCCGGTTCCCTGGGAACTGAAGCCGATACCGAGGCCGGGCCGCCGCTCGTCCTCCTCGAGGATCCTCACCCGGAACAGGATTCCCGGGCGATCGTTGAGCTCGACCTGTTCGTAGGAAAAGAGTTCCTGCATGCCGAAAGACACGCCGAGATGGACGCGATTTTTTATGCCGACGCGAAACGCGAGGAGGAGGCTGCTCTCCGGGCCGATCCGGCCCTGGACGTGGTACTCGCCGTGCGAGAGGATCCCGGCCGTCGGAGACTCGACCATGTAGATGGGCTCGGTAACGCCGGCGTCCACCCGCCCGGCGCCGGCGCCGGCAGCGGCGATCACACCGATTATCGCCAGGATTCGAATTCCGCTCCGTATCCCGTCTGGCGACGGGCGGGTGGAAAAGGGTTTCACCACTACGACTCCCTTCGGATGATCAAGCGCCGTTGACCGGAATGAGACGGATGTTCTCGGGGCCAACGGCGTCACTCAGCTGCGAGACGAGATCGTAGTCGAGTTTGACGCCCTGCGAACGCGCCGCGATGACGTGGGTGCACCGCCCGTTTTCCTTGAGGTGGAAGTAGAGTTTCGCCTCACCCGATTTCTCCGCCAACAATTCCTTGATTTTAGATAATGTTTCTTCGCCCAGCGCACCCAGGTCCAGCGTAAGGTGCACCTCTTTCGACGCGGGGAAACGGTCCTCGCTGACCGCCGTGACCGTATCCACGAGCAACTTGCCCTCGCCGCCGTTACGGTTGGAGATTTTGCCCTTCAGCAGAACCACCCCGTCTTCGTGGATGTGGCGTTTCGCTTTTTCCAGCACGCTGGCGAACACGATCGCCTCCGCCTGTCCTTCCCTGTCCTCCACCGTCACAAAGGCCATCTGGTTCTGCTTCCGGTCGAGAATCTGTTTGATTGTTATGACCAGCCCGCCAAACACCACTTCCTTGCCGTTCGAGCTCCCCTTGATATCCTTCGACGTAGCGCTGCTCATCATCGAAAGCACGGCCTTGTATTTTTCCAGCGGGTGCCCGGTGAGGAAAAATCCCAGCGCTTCTTTCTCATGCCGCAGCTCGTCGCGCTTCGACCACGGCTCGAGCTCTTCCATGACCACCTCGTCCACATCTTCAACTTCGCCGAACAGTCCGAACTGCCCTCGTTCCGCGTCGCGCGAGCGCCGCGCGGCGCGCTCCATGATCCGTTCCAGCGAATTCATCATCTGGGCACGGTGCCCGGGGAACGAGTCGAGGGCGCCCGACTGGATGAGGCTCTCGTAAACTCGCTTATTCACAACCCGGGAGCTGATTCTCGTGCAGAGGTTTTCCAGCGATCGGAAAGGCCCGCCGGTCTCGCGCTCTTCCACGATCGCTTCCACGGCTCCGAGGCCCACGTTCTTGATCGCGCCCAGCCCGTAGAAAATAAAATCGTCTTTCGCCCGGAATTCGGCCTCGGACGTATTGATGTTGGGGGGCACGACGTTGAGCGTCAGGTCGCGGCAATCCTCGAGTAACACCAGGATCCGGTCTGTGTCGTGCAGTTCACTCGTCAGGGTGGCCGCCATGAATTCCGCCGGGTAATTCGCCTTGAGGTAGGCGGTGCGCACCGACACAACCGCGTAGGCCGCGCTGTGAGATTTGTTGAAGCCGTATTGCGCAAAACTCTCCATCTGGTCCCAGATCGCCTGCGCGGTCTGTTTAGGAATCTCATTCTTGTCCGAGCCGTCGAGAAACTTCTTCTTCTGTCCCTCCATGACGTCGAGCTGCTTCTTGCCCATCGCCTTGCGCAGCAGGTCGGCTTCGCCCAGCGTGAAGCCCGCCATGTTGCTGGCGATCTGCATCACCTGCTCCTGGTAGAGAATCACCCCGTACGTATCGTTGAGGATCGGTTCGAGCACTGGGTGCTCGTACTTGATCTTCTTGCGTCCGTGCTTGCAGTCTACGAACGTGTTCACCATGCCCGACTGCAGCGGCCCGGGCCGATAGAGGGCGTTGACGGCGATAATGTCGGAGAACGACGTGGGCTGGAGGTTACGCAGCAGCTCCTTCATACCCGAGCTCTCCAGCTGGAACACAGCGGTCGTGTCGCCTGCACGGAGCATTTCGAACGACTTCTCGTCATCCAGCGGTATATTTTCCGATTTGATACGAATCCCGAAGTTGTCGGCGATCATGCGCAGCGACTTGTCGATCACGGTAAGGGTCCGCAGCCCAAGCACGTCTATCTTCAGCAGGCCGATGGCATCGATCGACTTCATGTCGTACTGCGACGTGATTTCGCCCTTGTTCGAGCGGTAGAGCGGGACATGGTTGACCAGCGGCGTCGGGGTGATGATCATTCCAGCCGCGTGGATCGAGGCGTGACGCGCGATTCCTTCCAGCGAGAGGCTGTACTTCATCAAACGCTGGTACTGCTCGCCGCTCTCGACGAGCGCTTTCAGTTCCGGTACTTTTTCGAGCGAATCCGCAAGCGACGTACCCGGGACGCCCGGGATCATCTTCGCAATCCGGTCGACGTCGGCGAATGGAATCTTCAGCACGCGACCGACGTCCCGCACCACTCCCCGGGCCGCCATCGTCCCGAACGTAATAATCTGACAGACGTTTTCCTTGCTGTAGCGTTCGATGACGTAGTTGATCACCTCGTCGCGGCGCTCGAAGCAGAAATCGATATCGATATCGGGCATACTTACGCGTTCCGGGTTGAGCATGCGCTCGAACAGCAGCCCGTGTTCGATGGGATCGATGTCGGTGATCCCCACCGCGTAGGTGACGAGACTCCCAGCGGCGCTGCCACGGCCGGGCCCCACCGGGATCTCCTGCGATTTAGCGTAATTGACGATGTCGCGAACGATGAGGAAATACCCGGGAAAATCCATCCCCTCGATCACACCCAGTTCGTACTCGAGGCGGTTCTCAATCTCTTCGCTCACGTCGCCGAATCGCGTTTTCAGCCCGTCGTGCGCGAGGCTCCGCAAATAGTCGATGTTCCGGTCGAACCCTTCGGGCAGAGGAAATTTCGGCAGGTGCAGGTTGCCCTCGTCCAGTTCGACGTTACACTTTTCCGCGACGCCGACGGTGTTCTCGAGCGCTTCCGGAACGTCCGGAAACAACTCCAGCATTTCCTCCTCCGTCTTGAAGAACAGCTCCCTGCTGGCAAAGCGAAACCGGCGCGGGTCGTCGAGGTCGCTTCCCGTCTGCAGGCACAGGAGCGCCTCGTGGGCGTCGGCGTCTTCCGCATTGAGGTAGTGGACGTCGTTGGTGACGATGAGCGGAATACCCATGTCCACGGTCATCCGCTTGTACACCTCGTTGAGCTGCTTCTGCGGTTCGAGGCCGTGGTCCTGCATTTCGATGTAATAGTTGTCTTCGCCGAATATCGAACGATAGCGGTCGGCTGCCGTCCGGGCGTCGTCGTAGCCGTTGTTCAGCGCCATCTGGGCGACGGTCCCTCGCAGGCAGGACGTCGTGGCGATCAGCCCTCCCGAGTACTGCTCGAGCAATTCGAAATCGATGCGCGGCTTGTAGTAGAAGCCTTCCGTGTAAGCGATCGACGACAGCTTGATCAGGTTGTGGTACCCGTCGATGTTCCGCGCCAGCAGAATCAGGTGATCTGTCTGGGAAAGCTCACCCTGTTTGCGAGTCCGGTCGTGCCGGCTGCCGCGGGTGATATACGCTTCCATTCCGAGAATCGGTTTGATGCCGGCTTTGCGCGCGGAACGATAGAAATGGATCATACCGAACATGTTGCCGTGATCGGTCAACGCGACTGCCGGCATTTCCAGTTCTTTGGCGCGCGCCACGAGACGTTCGACTTTGATAGAACCGTCGAGCAGACTGTATTCGGAGTGAGCGTGGAGGTGTACGAAATTGCTCGCCATGGTCAGTTGCTCCCCTGTCGTTGTCCAGACTCCGGTATCTCGACGGTCGCGTCGAGCTGTGAACGGTTTCCGATTTGATCGAAAGCGACGACCTGGATCGTGCGCGCACCCATTATATTGGGGTCGCGCACAACCATAAACAGTTTTTTGTCCCGGCTGTCCCAGTAGGCGATCTGTTCGATTCCATCGAGCGAGACCGACGTCCTGCGGTGATCGACACCCGATCCGGTATCTTCGACGGGCACGACGATGGCCGGCAGCACGATTCCCGTGGCATAGCTCTTGTGTTTGCGAACAAACGGCTTACGAATACGCGGGCCATGCTCGTCGTTGAATACACCGTAAATGCCCGGACGGCGCGCCGTCGTCGACAACGCCGGGCCGTCGAGCGTGGACTTGTAGTAGACCCACTGCCCCTTGCGCTCGTTGAGACGATATATCGCCGACGAACTGTCGAAACGGGACGAATTGAACCGGATCTCCATATCGGCCCTCAGAACGACGGAATACGGCCCGATCACCACCGGATCAGAACGCTGGATCAACTCGCCCGAATTGACCCCGCCGGAAGGCCCCTGCCACTGTGAGGAATAAAGCACTGCGTCTTCGTAGAGGGTTCGCTTGCCGAAAATCAACTGCAGCCCCCCGCCGGGACCGGAGAAACTCACCGAAGTCGGCAGACCCTTTTTCACCCCGATAAGATTGACCCGGCCGCGTCCTGACTCAGAACCCGAAGACAATTCGAACGGTCCCTCGGACAATTCCTCCGCGTTGTACACGTTTGGCAGCCGATAACCCTCGATGGCCGCGGCCGCCGCACGATCGGCAGGGACAGGCCCCCGCACTAGGGGAACCTTGTCAGACAACCCGCCGCGGATGCTCACGAAAGGGCCCCGGAAATACATTCCCGGCGGTCCCGTCGCGGCCAACAGCCGGGCGTTTTCCCACTCCGTGGGCCCCGGCGGCCAGTCGACGCCGTCGCGATAGTAGAATTCGAGCGAGGATGTGTTGCCGGCAGCGTCGGCAGCGGTGACGACTCCCCGACGAATGGCGCTCCCGTCGGGGACACCCCTGCCCGATACCGCCCCACCCAGTGTCCCCCCGTTGCTGAAGCTCCGGTTCCACATCGTTTCGCCTTCGCTCCCGAACAGCTGGACAAAATACGTCTTCTCGCGGCGAACGCGCGCGATGTCGTAGAGGAAATCGACTTCGTCGGTGTGGGCAAAGCTGAACCGCTCCAACCGGATATCGGCAAGCGTATTGCCATCGATCTCCATGGTTACGGCGTAAGGCGCCAGCCGGCCGGACCGCGGGTTGAGCCGGTCGAACACTTCGGCGGCGACCCCGACATCTCCCGAGATCGACAACGTGTCGGCCAGAACAAAACGCCCCTCCCCGGACCGCTCGGCACGGAACTCGACCGGCCAGCAATGGCCCTGGATCCTGGCGGCAGGCCCGAGCGGGACGAACTGGACGCGCTCGAAAACCGGCGCCAGCCCGTCTTCGAGTCGGAACCCGCGCGCGGACGGGTTGACCGGGTTCCCGCCGGCATCACGAATCTCGAAATGGAGGTGCGGCGCCGTACCTCCGGTGCTTCCGGACCAGGCGATCACGTCGCCGCGCCGGACCGGAAACCGGCCACCGGAAAAACGCACATCAACCGAATATCTCCCCGCTCGCACCTGCTCCTCGTAAAGCGCGTCCTCGAGGGCCGGCTGGA
This sequence comes from uncultured bacterium, assembly GCA_965371015.1. Lineage (GTDB taxonomy): Bacteria > Krumholzibacteriota > Krumholzibacteriia > WVZY01 > JAKEHA01 > CBDUWU01. Next base: position 5,849 of record CBDUWU010000224.1, read on the forward strand.
ATTCGGCCAGGTGGGCGTAGACCAGCGTCTCCCCGTTCTCCAGCCGAAGGTACAGGGCCCGGCCATAACCCTGGGGCGAGGCACGCAGCCTTGAGATGTGACCATCGGCCGCGGCGATACACGGGATACCCTCGACGCCATATGTCCGGATATCGATGCCCGCATGGAAGTGCCCCTCGCGATACTCGCAGAAATTCGAGGAT
>CBDUWU010000225.1:0-6022 GCA_965371015.1 uncultured bacterium
ACGGCGTGCAGTTCGCCGCCGACGCCAACCCGAACTTCTACCCCTGGGGCCTGTCGGACGCGTGCAACGTCCAGGTCCACAACTTCAAATTAACATCAAACGTCAATCTGTTACCCAACGGAACGGTGACTTATGACTAGACGCATACGCCACGAGGAAAACAACAAGAGTCGAAGCGCCGGATTCAGTCTCGTCGAGCTGATGGTGGTACTCGTCATCCTGGCCATTGGCCTGCTCCCGCTGGCCCTGATCCAGACGCGCGCCCAGCAGGACGTGTTCGAATCGGGTCAGTATACCGAGGCACTTCAGGTCGCCCAGTTGCAGATGGAAATCGCCAAGAGCAGCGGATTTGGCAATGCCGTTACCGACTCGGGCCTGGTGGAAGTCTACACGTGGCGGGCCACTGTCAGCAACGTGAGCTTCGGGCTCGACCAGATCGTTGTTGACGTGAGGTGGAACGAAAAGGGGCGTCAGAGAAACGTCCAGATCATGGACAGACTTTCATTCCGTTAGGAAATCATCATGAAAAAGTCGCTCGGAATCAACACATCCCTGACAGGAAACAACAAGGGCCTCACCCTCGTCGAGATTATGATGACACTCCTCATCTTTGCGACGGTGCTCGCCGTCGTGAACAACGTGTTCTTCACCACACAGAGGCTCTACACGCGGACCCAGCAGCGCGCCGGCATGCAGATGAACACACGCGCCGGCCTGGCCGTCATGATGACCGAACTCCGCTCCCTGGGATGCGACCCGACGGAACAGGGTATCGCGGGCTTGCGGCACGCCACCGCCGATAGTTGCCGCTTCCAGTCGGACATTAATGGCGACGGCGTGATCCAGACCAACGAGCCATCCGAAGACATCGTTTACTTCTATGACGTCGGCCAGGAAATCGTATATCGGGACCCGGGCACGGGCCCGCAGTTATTCATATCCAACGTGACGCAGTTCGCGTTCTTATATTTCGATGCCAACAACCAGCAGCTGGGCCCAACGCCGCTCAGCTCCCAGCTCATTCCCCAGGTTCGCTCCATTGGGATAACGATCACCGCCGAGACGCCCCAGGCCGGTGAGATCGACACGACGACGAGGACCGGATTGAGGAACTTCGGGGGATAACAAAAACGCGACGGCTCAGGGGTGAACCGGTCGCCTGAAGGAGAGAACGATTATGTTGACAACAATCAGGAACAATAAGGGTACCGCGCTGGTCGCAACCCTTTTCTTCATAACCGCGCTGGCCGTGACGGCGACAGTCATCGTCTGGGTCACCGGTTCTGAGAGAAGGGTTTCGCACAACGAGTACACCCACACCCGGTCGTTCTACGCGTCGGATGCAGGTGCGGAGACAGCGATCAACTGGATCCGGACCCGGCAGATTCCCCCGCGGATCGTCGACACGGCGGAAAAACTCGTCGTGAACCAGGACGACTACACTTATCTGCAAAGCGACCACAAGTATCAATTCGACGTTAGATTCGACCGTGTGAGATTTCGCCCCGGTTGGAGTCGGGAATACCTCGACTTCGATTACACGATCGATTCCCGAGGGGCGAGTGTTCAGGAGAGCTCATCCCGGATCGAAGTCCGGACGAGCCGACTCTTTCGACAGGGGTACTGATCATGAAAAAAAGCAACTACTGCATAAAAGCAGCTTCAGTGACCTTGTCCATTGTCTGCATTTTCGTGTTGTCCGCTTCGGCGGTCAGCGCGCAAATATGTGATTTTCCGCTGCCGATTCAGCGGACAATGGCCAACGGAAACGTACTGTTCGTGCTCGACAGTTCAGGGAGCATGAACGAGATCCTTTATCACCTGGACTTCAACCCTGAAGTAATGTACGCGGGCCCGTTCGAGCCGACCGCGCTTTACGGGGTCAAGCAGGACGGCTGGTACGGACCGTCCGACTTCGAAAGCGTTCTGCCTGACGACCCTCAGGTCTACCTTGTCAACAGCGACAACTCGAAGGAAGGACTCTACCTGGGTAACTATCTCAACTGGCTTTTTTACCTCGCCACCGACGCCCAACGGAACAGCATACCGCTGCTCACCCGTATACAGGCCGAGAAAGCCGTCATGCACGAGCTCCTCGACGAATTCAACCCCGAGGGAGCTCCCACGGGGACGCTTCGCTTCGGCTTTTACACCTTCAACGCCAGCGGCGCCGGCGGCAACCTGCAGTCCAAAATCGGGTCTCCGCGCGAAGTCATGCTCAACGCCGTCGACGGCGTGTCGGCCAAGGGACCGACACCCCTGGCGGAAACCCTCGTCGACATCATCGACTACCTGAGTCTCGAGGGCAACCTGGCACCGATCGAGTACGAGTGTCAGAAGACGTTTGTCGTCGTGCTCACCGACGGGTACCCGACCGACGACCTCGACGTCCCCGCCTACATCGGCGACTGGGACGGCGACGGCAATGAGCCGGGCACCTGCACCTCGATAGGCGCGCCCTTTCCGAACTCGGAGAATTGCTCCGACTACGTCGACGACGTCGCCGGATACATGAACGAAGTCGACCTGCGCCCGGACATGGACGGTCATCAGAACGCGCCGACGTACGTCGTCGGTTTCAACATCGACGCCCCGCTGCTCGCCGAAACGGCGGCCAACGGCGACGGCCTCTACCTGACGGCCCGGAGTGTCAAGGAATTGAAGTCGGCACTTTCCAATGTATTGCGCGACATCATCCGCAGGATCTCGTCCGGCTCTGCCGTCGCCATCGTTTCGGTCGAGGGCGAGACCCAGGACCACCTGCTGCGCGCCAAGTACCTGCCGGTGAAATGGTACGGGTTTCTGGAAGCGTTCGCCCTTCCTTACCAAGACGGCGACCAGCCCATGTGGGAAGCGGGCGCACTCCTGGCCGACCGCGACGCGGGTACGCGGACGATCTTCACCACGCTGGACGGACAGGTAACCGAGTTCAACAGCGGCCTCGCCGACAATTTCATGTGGCACATGGAGATTCCCACTACGGAGCAGACGGCCGCGGTAATGGATTGGGTCCGCGGCGAGGATGTTCCGGGGCTGCGCAACCGTGCCAGCTGGAAGCTCGGCGATATCGTCGACTCGTCTCCGGTGGTCGTCGGGGCTCCCTCCGGGTTCATCCTGGAACAAGAGTACATGGATTTCCGCGCGGCCAACCAGGACCGCCAGCGGACGGTGTACATCGGGGCGAACGACGGCATGCTCCACGCCTTTGACGAGTTCACGGGGAAGGAGATCTGGGCATTCATACCGGAGAGTCACCTCCCCAGGCTCAAGAATCTCGCCGATACGACGTACTGCCACGAGTACTTCGTCAACCTCACGCCCAAGGCGCAGGACGTCCTTATCGGCGGCAGCTGGCGTACGGTGCTGTTCGGCGGAATGAAGCACGGCGGCGATTCGTTCTTCGCGATCGACGTCACCGACCCCGAGTACCCCGAATTTCTCTGGGAAACTCATGTGCCAATAGTACTCGAGTCGTGGACCCAGCCGGAGATTCTGAGACTGAAAAGCCTCGGCAGGTCGGTCGCCATCGTCGGGTCGGGTCCCGACTACCTGACGGGCGAAGCGCACGTCATGGCGCTCAACATCGAAGACGGATCCCTGCTTTGGTCAGAACTGCTCAGCACGCGGACAGACGTCAACATGGCGACGGCCGCGGAAGCGGTCGACATCGACTTCGACGGTTACGAGGACGTGTTCTACATCTCCGACCTGGCGGGGCATACGTGGCGGTACGATCTCGACTCGTTCCCGCCCTCGAAGAGCCTTCTGTTCGAGACCGACCAGCCTATACAGGCAGAGCCGGTCTTGACCGTCGACTACAACAACGACGTTTTCCTGTACTTCGGCACCGGCAAGTACATCGACCCGATCGACTTCATCGACGTTTCGTTGCAGACGTTCTACTGCATCATCGACAAGCACAATCTGAACAGCGTCAGCAAGTACGACCTCGTCGACCAGACGAACACGATCAATCCGATCACGGCGGCCGACAGGGGCTGGTACGTCGATCTCGTCTCCGGCGCCGGTGAGCGGGTCGTCGAGCCCGATGCCCTGGTCGCGGGCGTCGTGTACTTCACTTCGTTCAAACCGATGGCCGAGCGATGCCAGTTCGGAGGTTTCTCGTGGCTCTACGCCATGGACTTCCGTAACGGCGCCGGCGTCGACGGTAACGACGACCCCAGCGACGATACCACCGACGGCCGCGTCGAAGAGATCGGCGAGGGTATCGTGTCGAGGCCGGTTATCGACATCATCAACGAAGACGTGGTGATTCAGGGTAGTGACACCAGCATTCACGTCAGAGACACGAAGGGCATCATTCAGCAGTTGATCGTCCGCTCGTGGCGTCAACTCTACAATTGAGCAGGTGAAACCATGAAAAGAAACATTCTTTGCATATGCGCGCTCGTTTCCGCTGTCCTGTTGACATCTGGTTTGCCCACCGTGGGTCAGGCCGGAACTTCGCAGGACAACGAAAAGACGAGGGGCAAATCCGGGTCCGGTCCGATGATCGCCAAGAACTCGGTGGTTGTCACCGGAACGATCAGCGGTTCGCTCCAGGGTCGTATACGCCCCGGCGGCCGCGATGTTGTGATCACCGATCAAACCCGGATCTACAAGACTGGAAAGGGTTCGATCAAACGGGGGACGTATGTCGTCAAAGCGCCGGTGTACGTCGTCGGCGTCGAGAGAGACGGCAAGATACACGCCGTCATGATCATCGTGTCGGACTCCAGAACAAACGACACCGGCGGCAAAGTCCGCAAGCTTAGTCCGGACGAGCCGTTGTAGGAAAAGCCGGCGGCTTTACTGGCCGCTGCGGAACGGACGGGCGGCCCCTCGACACCGGGGGGCTGCCTCCCCGTCGCCGACACAACGCAAGCAAAATGACAAGAAAGGGTGAGTCATGATACTGAAGGGCTCGATCGCGCTTCTGGTCGCGGGATTGATTTGTTTCGCCGTGTATTCGTTCACATCGAAACCGGACTACACGTCGGTGTATGAGATCGGAAAAAGTGCGCTGAACGCCAAGGTAATGTCCTCGGAGATCTACCCGAAGACCGCCTACACGAACAACGCACTGCGAATCAGGATGGCGAACGCGAAGAAGGAAGAGTACCTCTATATCGCCGTCAAATGGTTCCGCAACAACCAGGAAATCTATAATTACAATGATCCCACGCTGGTGCCGTCAAAATTTGTCAAGGGGGACCAGATTCACGCCGAAGTCAACATCCTCGGCCCGGAAGCCCTCGACATGGCGGTCGTCACCCTGCCCGTCACGATCCTGAACACGCCACCGCAGATCATCGAGGCGTCGACGGTGCTGAGGCAGGAACCATCCGATGTGATCGCGGCGCGCATCAACGCGATCGACGCCGACTCGGACCGGATGAGATACCGTTACCGCTGGTTCATCAATGACCGTGAAGTGCCGGGGCAGAACAAGAGTAAACTCAGCGTGGCGGAGTGCCAGAACGGCGACGAAATCTACGCCGAGGTCGTCGCCACGGACGGAGACGAAGAATCGCCACCGACCAAGAGCGAGCCCCTTCGCATCGGCAGCAACGTACTCCAGATCACGTCGCAACCGCCGCAGTCGGTTGGCGCGGACCGGCGCTTTATGTATCAGGTCTCCGTAACGGGACCGGAGCCGGAAGCGATCGTTTATCAGCTGATCAGCGGACCGGCGGGAATGAAGATGTCAAAGTCGGGTTCCGTCGAGTGGGAGATGCCGAAACCGAAGCTCGGAGAGCAGCTGTTCGAGGTCGTGATCCGGGTTTCTGACATCAGCGGCGGCGAGGCTTTTCAGGAATTCGCGATCAACGTCACTGGCAAACGTCACTGAAGCTACTGACGCAAGTCGCCGTAGTCCGTTGGTTGTGCCTCCGAAATTGTTGCTGACAGGAGTTGAGTCCGCACACCCCTCCCCATCGAGAGAGCCGCTAGTAGGCGTATTTCAGTGTGTGGTAACGATGGCGGCCCAGCGCCCGCGTCTCGACGGTCCGATCATAGTACT
>CBDUWU010000226.1:0-6016 GCA_965371015.1 uncultured bacterium
CTGCTTCGTTTCCACGCCCGCAATTGCCGACCCGGCGTCGGGCCCAAGGAACAACTCCAGCACGTCGGCGTGGTCCATTACGATGTCAATTCCGGAGCGCGTAACGTAACCGCACATGTCGCCCGCACGAAGAGCTTCGAGTGCGCGGCCATTCACCTTGCCATCGAGGTTGATCACGCGGCGGTTCGAAAAGTATCCGATCGCGCCACCCTGGAAGACGCCAATCGTCTCGTCCTCCAACGTGTTCTCTTCCACCCAGCGGGCGATGTCATAAAAACGATAGACCGGAGTAGAACGATAGGCGTTCGTCATTCCCATGTAGACCAATCCGACCGCGTACAACGCAAACGCGCCCGTCACCGCCACGCGCAGCAGCGGCCGCCGGAGAGCGGCCCACGTCACAACGTCCTGCAATACACACGCGGCAAATACCGACGCGACAAAATACACCGGGTAAAAATAGCGCGTGAAAAAGAAAACACCGAACACCCACGTCGAGTACGCCGCCATCAGGAGGACGGCGAACAACAGGAGAAACGATATTTCTCGCCGGTCGTGCGTGCCATCGGCTCTCCCCCTGCGCATGACCCAGAAGGAGAAAACGGCGAGTGCCACCAGGCTGACGGTATTGATCGCGTATAATACCCCGCCCGTCGGAGCCGAACCGTCCCCGAGTTTTTCCACTGCTCGATAGAAAACGTGGACCGGAGGTGAGAGTTTGAGAACCGAGAACGAGTGAACGACGTGCGCCCACACGAACGACGGGCCGACGCCCTGGTCCACCATGTCCGCCGGACCCAGATTGAAAAACGGAGCATAAGCGATCGAGAGGAAGCGGGTGGCGGCTCCGCTTTCCGGAAGCAGACTACCCACCGCCGCCAGCCCGTAGATCCCCCACGGCAGGCAGACGGCAATCACGGTGGCCGCCGCGATACCCAATCCCTTCAACGCGCCTCGCGCCTCTCCGACTCTTGCCCGGCGCCGGACGAGGAGCAGGTAGTCCAGCGTCATCGCCAGCACGAGGAGAAACTCGTCGACCCGGGCCAGAACGGCCAGGCCGAGTAGCACGCCCAGCTTTACAAACTGCCCCACACTCGCGTGAGGGTTGGCACGAATTCGTTCGAGGTAGTAATAAACGCTCCACGCGAAGAGGAGCATCGCGAGCGCCGTTTCCAGACCGTTGGCTGACTGGCGGACCACGACCGGCGAAAACACCCACACCAGCGAGGCCACCAGGGCAACGGCATCACTCGTATATCGTCTCGCGATCAGAAACAGCAACAGCGCCGTCACCGCCGTCATCAGTGCCAGAAGAGTCAGCGCGAAGTAGATCGGAGTGATCTGATCGGTTCCCGCCAGCCAGTAAGCCGGCACGAGCATGAATACATAGAGTGGTTGAAAACCGTTGGTGGGGATTTCGCCGTCGAAAGTCGGGCCATTCCCCGCGGCGATGTTGCGGGCGATCTGGAACGCGTAGAAACTGTCGTCGTAGAGATATCCGTTCCTCGCGAGCGTCGAGAAGTCCTGCCACGAAACGGACAGGTGCAACACGAGCGCCGCGAAGACCAGCAGTATGGCCAGCGCGACAGTGGATCTTTTCAAAACTACAGGTGACCTTTAACAGTTCGCTTCGAGCTGTTCCTTATCGTTACAAGTTGTTGATTTATAGTATCTAATGGTACCTGATATTATCCCGTATGTCAATCGGGCTGACCGGGCGAAAGCCGCGCCGCCATGCGACAAACGACTTTTCAATATGTAATCGTCACGAATTCGTCGCCGTTGGGCTCGACATAGATGAACGGAATCGGATCGTCCCGGCGGTGGACGGGCCTGATGACGGCGTTCCCCGACGCCTCCAACCCCGGGACCCAATGATAATTAATGAAATAGCCGCCCAGGTGGCCCCCACCGTGCACTTCGAGACGGTTGATACTCGAGCGCACCACCGGTGGGACCCGCCCGCGGTCCCCGCCGAGTCGCCACAGCGCGTAAGGGGCCTGTGTCCAGTCCGCCGGGCGTCCGACGAGCCGGGACAGAACTTCTCCGGACCGGCCGGTGGCGGTCAGGATCCAGCGGACGTCGTATAGCTCGAGGTAGCCGCCGAGCGATTCGGCGTCCCATTCCTCCATCGGACGCCCGAATGTTTCTTCCCAACGGAATGAAGTGAAGTAGTAGAGGAGGAACGTGTGCGGGTAAGGCCCGCCGATCTGTTCAACGCCGGTCATGAGCGGTAACAGCGCCGGCAGATGTGTGTCGCCGTAATACATTGCCTCGCTGTCCTCGATCATCAACCGGCCCGGCGGGTGCACACGAGCCATGACGCTGTCCACCAGCGCCGCGACTTCGGGAGTGAGGGTCGTCTTGACGGTATGGTGGTAGAACGACTTGGACTCCAGAAGTGACAGCGGGAGAATCACGAGTACCATCGAAACGAGAGCCGTCGGGCGCAGGATCCGCCGGAGGCGGTCGAACGGCAACGCGGAGGAGACGGCGGACGCGGCTGTCATCGCGCCCGCTCCGGCCAGCGGCGCGAGAAATATAAACGCGCTCAGGAGAAAACGGCCCGGCTCGAGCTGGTTGACTCCCGGCAGGTACACGCCCCAGCCGGCCATCAGGAACAAAAAGAAGGCGGCGGCCGCCGCCGGCAGCGCGGTAGCCAACCGCCGATCCCTGATCAGCCGGACCGCGCCAGTCACGGCCAGCCCGATCATGGCGAGCGCGATCAGACACGTCGGCTTTAAGAGAATACTCGCCAATCCCCCCAGGCCGTGGATCTGGTAGTAGATTTCCGTCGTCGTTTTCATCCAGACGTACTCGAAGAACGGCCTCAGCCACATAACGTTGAGCACTAACACGGCGGCGCACCACGCGGCCAGTATCAGCCACTTGCGGCGGCTCCAGAGGCGGCGGTCGATTCCGAGGGACACGGCAAAGGGCACGGGCAGCATGACGACCGCCGTGGGGTGGATGAGAAAAGTAAGTGGTCCCAGCCCGAAAAACGTTTTGACCCAGCGGCCGCGCGCCACCTGCCGCAGGAGACCGACGAGCAGGAAGCCGAGGTGAGAAGCGAAAACAAAAGAGAACATACCCGCATAACGAAAATCTCCTGCGTACGGCCGCCCCCAGTGCCAGAAGGCAAGAAACACCAGCAACCCCAGCGTCGACTCTCCGATCCGGAATCCCTGCATACGGCTACCCCAGTAGATGACGGGGATCATCGTCAGGTAAGCGAAGAGAATGAACAACTTGAGCGCCCGCGCGACTCCGACCAGGGGGAAGAACGCGCAGAATGTTTCCGCCCCCTTCATGTCGAGATCGAAAATGGTGCCGCCGGGATATCCCGCCATGAAATACGGGTCGTACCGGTCGATACGAAACGTTTCCCAGAAAACTTCCCGCGCGCGGACCGCCTGATAATAATGGAACGAATGGTCGAGCGTCACCACGGGCCGGTCGTTCACAATGTCCGAGAGCGGGAAGAAGTAGAGGGTGGCGAGAATGTGTACGACCAGGACGGCAAGAAAAAAACGCCGGCGGTTGCGGTGGTCGACCACACCCCCGGGTGCGAGACGCAACAGCACGAGCGCCGCCGGGATCATCCCCGCGCACATGACGACGGCGCGCAGCGTGAGGTTGCGTTGAAATACACCCGCTTCGAACGTACTCGCCAGAATCACGGCCGCCGCCACCGCCCCCGTTCCCCACACTATTGCCGGTATACGATGGGCCGTCTCGGGTGTATTGTCTCCGGATCGCACGTTCACGCCCTTCCGACTCTCGGGTCGATGAAGAGGAAAATCAACCCATGACGGCTGTCGCCGTCCGGTTCACTATAGCAGCATTATTCACGTTTTTCATCCTCGCCGTTTGAAAAACGCAGCTTCCCCGGACACGGAAGTTCCTGTATTGGATTTTTCCCGGTGAAACCGTTACCATATGGGTTGTCGGCGACGCGGGGGTGATTCTGGCCGGCATCGCGCTCGCCACGTTGCCGCGGAGAGTTCGCACACTTCTTCCCGCCTCGGGGGCGATTTGATTATGGATAGTATCGACCAGGCAGTAGAACTGCTGGCGCCGGTGAACAAGCTGGTCGTCACGACCGGCGCGGGAATGTCGAAGGAGAGCGGGATCCCGACCTTTCGCGACGCGCCCAGTGCCCTCTGGGCCAACTTCAACCCGGAAGAACTCGCCACCCCGGAGGGTTTCAGACGCGATCCTCCACTCGTGTGGAAATGGTACGTCGAGCGCCGCGACATGATCGGCCAGGCAAAACCACACCCTGGACACTTCGCCGTCGCCGAACTGGAGCCGATGTACGACGAATTCCTGTTGCTCACCCAGAATATCGACAACCTGCACCGCAGGGCGGGATCGCAGAACATCGTGGAAGTCCACGGCAATATTTTTCGATACAAATGTTTCGACAATAACCACCCCGTCCCTGCGGGCGAGCTCCCGGTGTCGGGTGAAGTACCGCCGCGCTGTCACTGCGGGTCGATGATCCGGCCGGACGTCGTATGGTTCGGCGAGATGCTCGACCAGGACGACCTCGACCGGGCGTTCGCCGGGCTTTCATCCTGCGAGGCGATTCTGGTGGTGGGCACCTCCGGCCTCGTCTATCCGGCGGCCGGATTTCCCCACGCGGCCAGGAGCATGGGTGCGACGGTCGTGGAGGTGAACCCGGAGAAGACGCCGATCACCGACCTGGCCGACGTATTCGTCGAGTCGCCGGCCGGAGAAGCGCTCCCGATACTGGTCGAGCGGCTGCGGGAGGCAAGAAAACGGTAATTCCGGACCTCTCTAATCAGGCAACAAACTGCTCGCGCCAAAGCCGGAATACGGGTATAATATATGCTAGTCGTATCCCCTTGAATCCCCTGCTCAGGTTCATTTGAAACAATCACTTACGAACTTTAACGTCAATAACGGCAGTTTGAATCGCGTAACCGCATACTGTGCAATCTTCGCCCTGGGACTCGTCCTGGCCGCGACAGCCCCCCCGTCGCCGTCGGCCCAGGGGGCGCCGCTGCTGTCGCTTTTCGACCTGCTCGAGTCTTCTTTTTCCCCCGACGGGAATGGCGCCCAGGAATTTACCGAGGTCTACTTCACCCTCGTCGAAGACTCGCCCGAGGTATCCGTCGTCGTATACCGCAGCGATTCGGTTACCGTGGTCGACACCCTTTTCGCCGCCGGACCGGCGCCGGCGGGCGCCGAAACCGTGGTGTGGGACGGAACCGACCAGGGCGGCGGCGCGGTGGGGGAAGGCCTCTACCTGGTCACGGTCAATGCGCGGGGAACGACGGCCCGGGACACGGTGGTAACGCTTCCGGTGGCCGTCGACATGACGCCGCCGTCGATCCAGATCCTGTTGTCGGAGCCGGGCATCTATGCTCCGGGGCTCATGGGAACCCCCCAGGTGTACGGCGTGACGTTTGTGGTTTCCAACAGCTCCCCCACCTTCGGTCTCCCCACGCTCGCAGACCAGCTGGCCGTCGAAATGTATGACGTCAACGACGCGCGCGTGGTACTGGACACATTCGTCGACGTCACACCGGAATACACCGGGCAGGACGGGACCTACGAGTTCACGTGGGACGCCAACGCGATGCAGAGCGTCTCCGACGGCTACTACCGGATCGACCTGAACCTGACCGACAAGGCGGGCCACGGGGCGTCGGCCTCGGATCGCGCCAATGTCGACATGGATCAGCCCGACGTGGGATTTCTCAACGTCGAAGACGGCGAGGACTTTGTCACCTTACCCGACAGCCTCTTCGGCTGGGCGTGGGACCGGAACGACATCGACTCGCTCTACGTCAAATACGATGCGACGAGACCCTACTGGTTGATCGCCAACACGCGCCTCGCGGCCGATACGACATTTTTTGCGATACCTCTCGCCGATTCGATACCGGGCGAGGGCAGTTACACGCTGAGAATCCGGGCCAAAGACGGCGCCGCGGCCGACACCGGCCGGGTCGCCGCCCGGGGGCTCCAGTTCACGGTCGACCGG
>CBDUWU010000227.1:0-5917 GCA_965371015.1 uncultured bacterium
GCATGAATATCAAACCCAGAGTTCGCGGGTTCGTCTGTGTGACAACCCATCCCACCGGATGTGAAGAAAACGTCCGGGAACAGATCGAGTTTGTCAAAGGCAGGGGCCCCATCGAGAACGGGCCCAAAAAAGTCCTCGTCATCGGTGCGTCGACGGGCTACGGCCTCGCGTCGAGGATCACGTCGGCTTTCGGGTCCGGCGCGTCGACGGTGGGCGTGTTCTTCGAACGCGAACCGACCGAAAACCGCTCCGCGACGGCCGGCTGGTACAACTCCATCGCATTCGAAAAGTTCGCCCGCGCGGAGGGGCTTTACGCAGCCAGTCTCAACGGTGACGCTTTTTCCGACGAACTCAAGGAGCGGGCGGTCGACCTGATCCGTAGCGGTATGGGCGGTGTGGACCTCGTGGTCTACAGTCTCGCCTCGCCGGTTCGCAACCATCCCCGGACGGGCGAAGCCCACCGGTCCGTACTCAAACCAATCGACAACGTGTACGAAGGCAGAACTCTCGACACCGACCGCGGGACCGTAAAGAGCATCACGATCGAGCCCGGTACGGAGAAGGAAATCCGGGAAACGGTGTCGGTAATGGGGGGCGAGGACTGGGGGTGGTGGATGGACGCGCTCGACGGCGCCGGGCTCCTCGAAGACGGCTGCCGGACGCTGGCGTACACCTACATTGGTCCGAAGCTCACATGGCCCATCTACTGGGAAGGGACGATCGGCCGCGCCAAGGACGACCTCGACCGGGTGGCTCACTCGCTCGACGAGCGGTTGAAAGCGCGCGGCGGTTGGGCCGGGGTCGGTGTGATGAAGGCGCTGGTCACCCAGGCCAGCTCGGCCATCCCGGTGGTGCCTCTTTATATCTCGCTGCTCTACCGGATCATGAAGGAGCAGGGAGTCCACGAGGGGTGCATCGAACAGATCCAGCGGCTGTTCGCCACGCGGTTGTACGGTGGCGGAGCCCCGGTGATGGCGGACGACGGCCGCATCCACATGGATGATCTGGAAATGCGGGCGGACGTCCAGGCCCTGGTCGGCGATTTGTGGCCGAAGATCACCACGGAAAACCTGAACGATCTGACCGATTTCGAGGGGTACCAGAAAGAGTTTCTCAAGTTGTTCGGCTTCGGCGTTCCCGGCGTGGACTATGACGCCGACGTCGACCCGTTTCAGGAGTTCGAGAAATGAAACGCACTCTGTGGGGCAGCGCCGTCATTATCGCCGTCATTGTGGTGGTGGCCCTGATCGTGGGCCGCGACGACGGCGGCGTCGAGGAGGCAACGCAGCCAGCGCTGAGCCCACAGTCGCTGCAGAATGCAGTCTATCAGCTGGACGACATCGAAGCCGAACGGGTAGAACTGACGGCGGGCAAGTTCGAGGACGCCGCCGCGCACGTCTGGGTCACCCTGCTCGACGAGATTGCTTACGGCGACCTGACGGGAGACGGGTACCCGGAGGCGGTCGTGGTGCTGGCAGCCAACACGGGCGGCACAGGGGTGTTTCACACGCTCGCCGTCGTCAAGGACGTCGACGGACGGCCTGTCAATGTGGGGAACGCCGACCTCGGCGACCGGGTACGGTTGAACGCGCTGACCGTCGACTATGACGCCGTGTACGTCGACCTCATCAAACACGGGCCGAGCGACCCGATGTGTTGTCCGACCCGGCGGGTCACCCTCGTTTACTCGTTCGACGGTGAGGCGCTGAAACTGGCCGAACAGATTCCACCGGACACCGAAACCGGAGAATGATCGCCGGCCGGGACATTTCGTGAATCTCAAGAACACGCTGAAACCACTACTCCACCGGCATCCACGGCTGAACTCCGTGTATGGCGCGGTCCGCTCCGGGGGACGCACGCTGCTGCGGCGATGTCCTGCCACCCGGGGAGCGGGCGAGATTGTGCCCCCGCCGTTTTTTATCATCGGCGCGGCGCGTTCGGGAAACACGCTCCTGCGCGCTCTGCTTCTCGGACACTCGAGGGTTTCGATTCCGCCGGAGTCTTACGTGCTCGGCGGACTTGCACTCGAGTGGGACCGGGTGTGTTACCGCGATTGGGACGCTCTCGTGCGATTCGTCCTGAACGAGTTCGAGCACCAGCACGATTTCGAGACGTGGGGTACGGACCTTTCGCCGCTGTCCGGCCCGCTCCGCGAACTGGAACCCGGACAGCGCTCGCTCGCGCGGATCATCGACTCGGTGTACCGGCACTACGCCGGCGAGAAATTCCCCAGCGCCGATGTGTGGGGTGACAAAACGCCACTCACGACGGAGCGCGTCTTCCTGATCGACCGCGTGTTTCCGGGGGCGCGTTATATCCACATTCTCCGCGACGGGAGAGACGCGGTGAGTTCGGCGGTCAAGGCGGGGCTCTACGAGGGAAGCGTCGAAGCGGCGTGCCGGCAGTGGCTTCTGCGCGTTCGAACGGCACGTGAATTCGGCCGGACGATAGCCGCCACGCGTTTTATGGAACTGCGCTACGAAGATCTGGTTTCGGATCCGCGCGCCTCCGTCGAAGCCGTCTGCGGATTCCTGGGGCTTGATTTCCAGGAAGAAATGATGGAGCACGACCGCGCCTATGCCAGGATGGGCGATGCCACCGCCCACGGTCACCACGCGAAGGTGGGCGAACCCGTCACCACCGGGTCGATCGGCAAATGGAAAGAGCGCCTCACAGCGGAACAAGCCGTTTTCGTCGAACGGACGATCGGTGAAGAGCTGGCTCGTATCGGGTACTCCAACAAAGACTGATGCCGGCTACTCGCCGGCCGACCACGCCATCATCTGTCTACGGGCGGCGCCGAACGTGACGTTGTCCGCCATCACTTCGGAGAAAGAATATCCCCGCTCGGTGATCAGGTACTCGACGACCAGATTCCATTCGTAGTATTCGCGCGCCCGTTCGTGCATGGATGCAGACTGCATCCACCGGATTCGCCGCGCAAGCGTCTCGTCCGGGTCTTTTGAAATGGACGATCTGTTCGATTCGAATTCCGCATGTCCTTCCGTCTTCCAGCGCGGCAAGCCCTGGACGGCAAAGAACCCGATCCGCTCCTGAACATAGTCGTGAATCAGTTCATGGGTTATGCATTGCTCGAGGCCGCCGGCGATCGCGGAATTCTCCACGCCCGCTCGGTTGGTACTGCGCCGCCGCTCGAGGATGGAGACACTCACGAAAGAATTGTTGAGAACACTGAGGTTGAATCCAGGTACGGAGGGGGGCACCCGCGCCAGCCGGGTAAACCGGTGGTACAGGTTTTCATCGGCGCAGACAAACACGCGGTGCTCGGTCTCCTCGTTGTACAGGTCTGTCGCCTCCAGACGGTGGCGAACATCCCGGGCCAGTTTCTCCAAGTCCCCGCCGGTGAGTCGGTCTGAGTAGAACGTCAGGTTGCCCACCCGTGCCGTGTGGTCGAACCACCTCGCCGGACGGGCGAGGACGGCGACCTGCGCCGCCACCAGGATGACGGCCGTCGCACACAGCCACGCGACTACCTTGAAACTCCGCCGGATATGTTTGTTCATCGTTTCCTCCTCAAAGGGTCTACGGACCGACGCGTCGAATGTTCCCGACCTGGCGCTTGACGTCGGATACCCACTTTGGATATGGGGAAAAACCTCGCGATACCGCCGGAAAAGAGACACCCCGATTGCCGATCCGGACGGAACGACAACCGGGGTGCCATGTTCCCGACCGCTCAGGGGACAGCCGGGGGAAGGGCGCGTAGCGAGCACCCGCGGGTACCCGCTACGCGGCGAAGCTGCTACGACTTATACGCTGTCGGGGCTCTCGCCCCTCCAGGTATGGGGTGCATTATATGACATCAATGTACCCCTATTTGAGAAGAACCATCTTCCGGGTCAGCACCGTCTTCGTGTCGTCGAAGCGTGCAAAGTAGATCCCGGTCGATACCATCTCTCCTCTGTTGTTACGGCCATCCCAGACGAACGTGTACCAGCCTGGAGCCTTGCGGCCCTCAAACATGGTTTTCACGAGCTGGCCCCGGACGTTGTACACCTTGAGGGTCACGTTCTCCTGTATCCCGTTCGGGACTCCGACCTTGACGGTCGTCGTCGGGTTGAACGGGTTGGGATAGTTCTGACCCATGGCGAGACGGTCGGGTAGCGCCATGTCGTTCGCTTCAACCTTGTTGACAGCCAGGTCGGTTGAGGCTGCGCCGGCGAGCCAGTTGAGGGCCCGGTCGAGGATCGCAGCCTGGCGGGTGTCTTCCTGGATGTAGTTGAAGTTGAACGTGAAGTACACCGCGGCATGAGTTGCTGAGGTGTAACGAACACCGGCCGCCGAATCGGGACCTGACGGCGCGAACGGCCACATCTTCGGACTCCACTCTTTGCCGGACTTCTCGAAGAACTCCTGGGCTTCCTGTGGAGATTCGAAGCGGTCGCGCGCCGAACCAGTGCCGCTGTACTTGTAGATGATGTTGCCACCGGTGTACGTCGTCGAAAGCGCCACCTCGTCCGGCCACGAACCGGAGATGACGAAGGTCTCGCCGTTACCGATCGGGTCACCGGGCGTGCTGGTCAGCTGGTACCAGGACGGGCTGTCCTGGATGTACGTCGTACCTGTGTACTGTTCCATCCACGTACGGGCGGATGAACCGTACGACAGGTCACGGCCCATTATGATCACCTGGTTCAGGGACCCAGCGGCCGTAGACAACCATGCTCCAAGTGTGTCCTTCTGGGTGGTATCGAAGTACCAGCTCTCGTCGATGATCACGGCCTGGTAGGCTTCCAGAACGGCGACCGTCGGCATGCCGAGGTCGTCCCAGTCCCAGATGTCGGCCGTTTCACCGTTGGCGTCGAACGCCTGCTGGAACACCGTCGCCGGTGTGTGCGAGCCGCCGCCGAGCAATACCAGGTAATCGCCGGAAGGCATGATGCCGAAGCCGTACGTCGAAGCGGGTGCACCGGCCGGTTCGACCGATCCGTTGGCCGCGTTGTCGGAGGCTTCGAAGTACAGCTTGATCCGCGTGCCGGAACTCTGGCCCGGGATGTCTGCGCTGTAATCGTCGCCGCCGGCCGGCGTCATCGCCACGGCTGTCCACGACGAACCGTCGTCGACGCTGTACTGCATTGTGACACCGGCAACGCCCGAGAGCGCGTCGAGTACCGTGGCCGTAGCGGTGTACGGACCGACGGTGTCGAACGTGCTGGCCGGGATGTCCACCGAAGTGAACACGGGGCCTTCGGTGTCGCCGACGCTCCGGATAAGAACGTCGTCGATGAACCAGCCGGCGTAGTCGACGCTCGAGTCGCTGCCGAAGTGCCAGCGGATCATCACCGCCTGTCCCTGGTACGGCGTCAGGTCGAACGTGGCCTTGTGCCAGTTCTGGCCTCCGGAACCGGTGAAGACCGGTTCGCCGAGGGCGCTGGCGGTGCCGCTGTAGCCGATGTCCGGCGTGAGCAGCGTCCACGTGGCGCCTCCGTCGGTCGAGATCTTCACGTTACCGCCGTCGTAGTTGTTCTCGGCGTAGTACCACTGCCAGAACGACAGCTCTGAGTAGGCTTCGCTGCCCGGAACGATCAGGGCCGGCGTATCCAACGTGGAGTTGGACGGCGACGAGTAGTCGCTGCCGAGTTTGGTCGCCCAGACATTGTCACCCGAGTGCGCGCTGTCGGGTCCGGCAGTCGGTGCACCCCATTCCCAGTCCTGCCCGGTGGCGGTGAGTCCGCCGTCGTTGCCCTCGAAATCCCACGCGAAGAAATCGACGATTTCAAATGAGTGGGTTCCCGAGTGAGGATCGCGGGCAATGTTGGGAACGGCCGCGACGTCGCGGGCCAGCATGTAATAATCGTAAACGTCACCGACGATCGACGGTCCGGGGATGGCACCCTCATAGACGTCGCCGCCGCCGGTGGTCATCGCGACCGTCGTGGCTCCGCCACCAGTC
>CBDUWU010000228.1:0-5902 GCA_965371015.1 uncultured bacterium
TGCCTCTCTACGATGGCCCGCTCATTGTCGAGGAAAGCACCGCGCCGCAGGAGACGGCCCCACGAGGTACCGCCCGCATCCTGATCGTCGACGACGAGAAATCAGTCGGCGGAGTGGCTTCGCGGATGGTCGAGCAACTCGGCTACACGGCCGTCGTCCGCAACGACGGCGTCGCCGCCACCGAATTCTACCGGGATTCGTGGCGGGATATCGACCTGGTCGTTCTCGACATGTCGATGCCGCGGATGGGCGGGCGCGAAACGTTCATCGCCATGCTCGAGATCAACCCGGACGCCGTCGTGCTGCTCACCTCCGGTTTCAGCATCAACGACGAAGTCCAGGCGCTGCTCGATTCGGGGGCGTACGGGTTTATCCAGAAGCCGTTCTGGCAGAAAGACTTTACCCGCACCGTCGTCGAAACACTCCAGGAGGCGGCGCGCCGCCGCACGTAATCCTATTTCAACAAAACAATTTTACGGTGTTCGGTCCGCCCGCCGGCGCGAAGCCGGACGAAGTAGATGCCCGACGGAGCCGTGCTTCCCCCGTCCGTTATTCCGTTCCACGTCGTCTGGTAGCTGCCCGCCGGCCTGTGCTCGTCAATGAGACCCGCCACCCTGCTGCCGGTGATGTCGAAGATTTCCAGCACGACGCGGCTTTCGCGCGCGGTGACGAAGGGGATCGTCGTCGACGGGTTGAACGGGTTGGGGAAGTTCTGGCCCAGGTTGGCGGTCGCGGCCGGCGCGTCCACGCCGGTCAGTACTTCGGCGCTGAACGAGATGTCGAACGGGGGGAGTCCGGTGTCGACCGGGTTCGACGTGATCTGCGTGCCCGTCTGCGAGTCGTAGATGCGTATGCCCGGGTTGACGGGCGTGCGGTCGCTGAGGAACAGTTCACCCGAGGGGCCGCGCTCGATGTCCTGCAGGACGTACGCGCCGGGCGCGTAGAGCGTCTGGAGTTTCAACCCGGTCGACGGATCGAAGCTGATCAGGTCGGTGTTGAAGCTCGCGTTCTGGATGATTGCGTAGCCGATGTGGTCGTTGACGATCACCACGTCGAGCATGTCGCCCCCCGCGGCCGATTCGGAAAATATGGTACCGGCCGACAGTAGCGTGACAGGATCGATGCGTTCGACGCCGCCGTCGAGGAGGAACCAGAACCCCACGCACGGTACGTAGAGGTCGCCCGTCCAGCCGTCGAGCTGGATGTCGTTGAACGGGTCGGCGTTGGCCAGCGCGATCGCCTGTGTGCCCGGCGTACCCGCGTCGACGTCGACGAGGGTGTCGGTCGTGACGTCGATGACGGCGATGTAGCTCGTCCCCGCCGGTGACCAGGTGTTACGGTCGAGCCGCTGCAGGGAGACGAACAGGCGGTCGCCGGTGAGGATCATGTATTGCATTTCGCACAGCCCGTCGGCGTCGGCGAACGCCGAAAGGTCGACCGATCCCGTCTGTGCGCCGGTCTGCGGATTCATGATCCAGAGCGTGTTCGACTCGCCGCGCGAAACGTACATCTTGTCCGGCGCCGCGAAGGCGACGTCGAGGGGGTTGGACAGGTTGCCGGTCGAGAACTGGCGCACCGTCGAGTAGCCGTTGTCCGGGTCGAGGATCTGGATGTTGTCGGCGCCGATCCGGTTGATCACGTATATATGACCGTTATAGTACCGGGCGACGGCGTCGCTGTGGATCGGCGCGACGTTGGGTGTGACGGAGTACGAGCCGAAGGGTTCGATGGTCGAACTCGAACCCGTCGAGAAGTCCGTCGTGGTGACGAACACGAACTCCGGTCCCGCCGATGCAGTCCCCGAAGCCAGGAGTAACATTACTATTATTGCCAGACGCATACTGAGATCCTTCCTGTTTGGTTTCATCTTCTGTAACTGAGAGTCGTGTAGAATGTACGTCCCGGCAGCGGAAAACCGCTCACGTCGCTGGCGCGTTCGTTGGTGACGTTTCGCGCCTCGACGGTGAAGGACAGCCCGGGCAGGGGCATGAACAGCTGTACGATCGCGCTGTGGAGGTTGCGCGCCGCCTCTTCGCTCATGTTGGCGCGCTTGAGAAAAGTGGCGCCGATATAGTGCGCCTCCCACGACAACTTCCATCGCCGCGTGCGGTAAGACGCCACTAACATCGCGTCGTGGAGCGGCCGTCCCGCCAGGCGGTTGCCGTTGTAGTAGGGAATGTCGCTTGTGTCTTCCGTATCGAGGAGCGTGTAGTTGCCCGACAGCTCGAGCCCCGCGCCGATCGCGGCCGCCGCCGAAAACTCCCACCCCTTGATTCTCGCCGAGCCGATATTTTCCGGCTTCGTCGTCTGCTGCGAATTGGGGAAGAAAAGAATCAGATTCGTCGCCTCGTTGTCGATGTAGACCGCCTCGAGGTAGAGCCTCCGCAGCCATCCCCGGCGGCCGAAAGTCACGACGACGCCGACGTCGCGGTTGAGCCCCTCCTCAGGTTCCAGGTCCGCGTCTCCGGTGACCGTGCCCCGGTTACCGAACAGCTCGAGAAACGTCGGCAGGCGCTGGTAGCGGCCGATGTTGCCCTTGACCATTACGGCGGCCACCGGGGTCCAGCGCAGCCCAGCGCTGGGGGATCGGTTGTCGCGTTCGACGACACCGCGCGGGTTCGGCGGCAGCCAGGGAAACGGCGCCTCGTCCCAGAACTCGGTCGTGTGCCGCTGCCACCGCTCGGTGCCCGTCAGTACCAGCGTCTGGTGGATCAGGTAGACGTCGGCGGAGAGGACGGCCGTGCGGGTCGTGCGCCAGCGGTCGGGGCCTTCGCGCTCGAGGAGGTTGTCGACGGGATGAAACTCATCGGTGCGCTGTTCGGCGACCGCGTCGATCGCGACCGGCATCATCGGGACGAACCACCGGGCCCGCGCCCGTCCGCCCCAGCCCTTGATCGTGTTGTCCGTGTCCTGCCGCGCGAGCGAGACGGTGCCTTCCGGGTCGCTGTAGCGTTCGTTCGAATACGAATAGAATCCCGTGCCGCCGAGGATGAGCTGGTTGAAGAAAAACGGCTTCGTCTCCAGGTTAGCGTGGCCGATGCCGCGGCGCCGGTAGTAGCGCGCCGTCTTCGAGCGAAACGTCCCCATGCCCGCCACGCCCTGGTCGCGCCGGTATCCGTCGACGGTGAGCGACGCGTTGGCAAAACCCGGGACGTCCGCCTCGATGCGGCCGATGCCTCCGTAACTCTCGAAGTCGTTGTTGGTGCGGTCGAGGGTTTCGTCGTCGTCCGTGTTGATCGGGGTGCCGTTGTCGTCGAAGAAGGCGAAGTTACCCAGAGTCCTCGTGTGGCTGCCGTGGGCGAACACGCGGAGTTTCCAGGGGCGGAGCCACGCCGATGCGTGCTGGCGCGACGTGTCGAACGACCCGTAGGACGCGTGGACGTCGAGGCCCGTCAACAGGCCGCCGCGTCCCCAGCGCGCCGGGTCCGAACTGACCAGGTTGACGGCGCCGCCGATCGCGCCGGCGCCCAGATGCGGCGGTGCGAATCCCCGGTAGATTTCGATCCGCTCGACACCGCCCAGCGGAAAGTCGGCGAGGTTGGTGACACCCGAGTACGAGTCGTTCACAGGGACGCCGTCGAGGTAGACGTTGACCTGACTCGCCGACGACCCGCGAATCGACACGGTGGCAAAGTCGCCCAGGCCGCCGTACTGCCGTACCTTGACGCCGACCATCTGCGAGAGGACGGCGGCCAGGTCTTCCGTGCGATCCTTGCGCTCGCGCAAATCGAACGACGCCACGAATCCCGAACGGTTGTACAGTCCCGCGTCCGGGTCGCGGCGCTTCGCCTTGACCACGATCGGCGGGACGAGATAAACCGTCGAGTCTATTGGGGTTGGTGCTTCCGCGCCGGCGCGGGAGAGCGCCGGCAATAGCAGCGAGCAACAACAGCATATGCAGAGTAATCGTTTCAGCATGGTTCATTGCCGGAACGATCGAGGGGGGAGAGGGCACAGAGATTCAACTGGACCGGAGGGGCTGCGAACAAAAAACACCCTCCAGGTCCCGATCGGAAACCAGGGAGGGCGCGGTTGTGGCGTCCCATCCTCTCAGTCCTCGAAGAGGTTCCGGGATCATAAGACCGGTCGGGTATCCTGACTGATGGCTCTAACGCCTCCGTCCCCTTCCCGGCTCCTTCGCCAGTGGTTTCGGGCGGATGGCTTGCCAATCACAGTGGCGGGTCCGCGAGGGATTCTCACCCTCTTCCCACAACCTGGTCCTTGACTATGTGCCGGGGATAATATCGCGCCGCAAGGGTGACTGTCAACGGTTTTTATTTTGCCGGGCTTTATTTTACAATGCCGAATCGCTCGCCAGCAGTCGTTTTACTTTCTCTCCGATCAGGTCCCGCACTCCCGCGAACTCCTCCGGCGGCATGTTCTTCGGGTCCGGTATCACCCAGTCGTCGTGGTGTCGGGCGGCGATGAACGGACACTCGTCGCCGCACCCCATCGTGATGACGTGGTCGTACCCGCCCTGCGGGACTTCGTCGAGTCCCTTGGAACGGTGGGCTGCCATGTCGTAACCGATCGCGCCCATCGACTCGATCGACTTCGGGTTGACCACCCCCGACGGGCGCGAGCCCGCGCTGTACATTTCGACGCCGTCGCCGCCGTGGATGCGCGCGAACGCCTCGGCCATCTGGCTCCGGCACGAATTCTCTATGCAGACGAAAAGGACCTTCATGGTGACGCGTATTATAAGGCATTCGGCCGCCTCGCGCTGGATTTATTAGAGCGCGGGACGCTACGCAGCCCCGATCAACGCCGCCCCCGCAATAGTGACGGCGCGCAATTGCGCTGGTTAGCGCGGTGCCGATACGCTAATATACAAGCCGTTCCCCAGAGCACCCCGCCGGGCCCTCACGACGAAGCATCCGACAGACAGACAGCATTCGCGTGGAGACCATCCCTTACATAGGCGAAATATTGTCGCTCCTCGCCGCCGTCATGTGGGCGGTCGCGATCGTGCTGTTCAAGAAGAGCGGCGAGTCGGTACACCCCGTCGCGCTCAACACGTTCAAGGACGTGCTGGCGATGCTGCTCTACATTCCCACGCTCGCCATCGCCGGCGTCGCGATCTTCCAGCCGTATCCCGTGAGTGACTACATGTTGTTACTCGCCAGCGGCGTGATCGGCATCGCCGTGGGGGACACGCTCTTGTTCAAGAGTCTCTTCACGATCGGCGCCGGCCCGTCGGCGCTGGTCTCATGCCTCTACAGCCCCTTCATCATCGGTCTGTCGTATTTCTGGATCGGCGAACGTCTCACGTGGGTGCAACTGATCGGCACCGCGTTGATCGTGACCGCCGTCGTCGAAGCCGGACGGCTAGACGACCGCTCGCCCGCCGGTATCCGGCGCCGTCTCACCGGGATCGGGTGGGGAGTGCTCGCGCAAATATCGATGGCTATCGGAGTGGTGATGGTCAAACCACTCCTCGACGAGGCGCCGCTGTTGTGGGCGCTCCAGATCCGGCTCATCGGCGGCGTGCTCGCGCTGCTCCTGTTCCTCGCCTTCAATCCCGCGCGCGGGCGCATCCTCTCCACGCTACTTGTTCGCGGCAGCCGCACCTTTACCGCGACCAGTTCCGTGCTCGGTGGCTACCTCGCCATGGTCGTCTGGCTCGGCGGTATCAAACTCACCAAGGCGTCGATCGCCGCGGCGCTCAACCAGACCAACACCATCTTCGTCCTCATCTTCGCCGCGCTCATTCTCCACGAACGCATCACGCCCGGCCGCGTCATCGCCATCATCCTCGCCGCCGCCGGCGCGCTGCTGGTGATCTTCGGGTAAGAAAATTGTTGGGTGATATCCCCCGTCACTGTGACGGGGGATATCACCCAGAATCGCAGCCCCGCGCCGGATATATGATAGCGCGGGACGCTACGCAGCCCCGCGCCGG
>CBDUWU010000229.1:0-5849 GCA_965371015.1 uncultured bacterium
GGTCGCGCATGAAATCGTGTTCGGCCCGAGCGGGGTAGATGTTCGCGCGGGACATCCGGAACCCGAGCGGACCGAGGGTCCGAAACTGCACGAGAGCCGCTTCGTCATCACGACAAACGAAGTAAGGATGATAACCCAGCGCGGTGGAGGCGGACGCGAATTGCTCCGTCTGGAAGGGGCAGTCGATCAGTTCGTTCCAGTGGGGCGGGGGCGTGTCGAGAAGTTCGATGGCCGCTTACCTCCCGCTGAGGGCGTACAAAATCCAGCCGAGGTGATACGGGCGGCACTCTTTGTCGATCTCGAACGACATCAACGGGTCGGCAATATTCCGCAGCTTGTCCAGGCCAGAGACGTGCATCAACTTGATCATCCGGAAGAGGTGGCAGTAAGGTATCGACGCGTTCTTTCGGATCGACCGCCAGATCACGCCGAGCTCCTCGTCTATCAGGGGCGTGTTCATTTCGTTCTTTCCGTACAACCATTCCAGCCCCCGCATAACGGGGCCGGTAAAGTCGATACCACTCAGGCTGGTCAGTTTGAACAGTGCCATGGGAGCCATAGAGTCCTGGTGGACGGAGTAAACCGGGTACCTGCTTACCACCGTGCCCTCGCAGGAGTCGAACAGCCACGGCCACTGCCCGCCGCTGCCCTGGAGCGCACAGATGTTTTTCGCGACCCGCAGAGACCTGTCGAGCGCGAGACGGTCGTCGACCGCTTCGTGATACGAGCACAGCGCGTAGATGCCGTAGACCTGGTCGCAGAAATAGCTGAGATTACGCTTCCACTTACTCGTGAATTTACAGCCGTTGAGTTCGTTGAAGAGTCCCGTGTCTTCGTTGTACACGGACAGCACCTTGCGATAGCAGGCGTCGACGATGGCGCCGAGCCACGTGAGTTCGGGAAAGCGCAGGTGAAGTTTGGATACGCCGGTCAGCAGCCACTCGAGCTCCATCGCCGTTATTTGCGGGGTGGACAAGTCGAGCTCGCCGGCGAGCAGCGGCTTGAGCCGCCGGTCGCAATCGGTCCTCGATCCCGCCATCGCAACCGACCAGCACGACAGCCCGATGTCGCCGACACTCTCCGTCAACGAGACGTCGTCGAGTGACAGCTGCAACAGACGATCGAGGTCGACGGTCACTGGATAGCCGGCGTCGCGCGCGCGCGCCAGACCGATGAGCGCGATGTTGCCGTAGCGCGGACTCAGTCCCACGCGGCTCAATCCGTCGCCGTCGGGCACGAGGGTATGACAGCAGGGCATGGAGCCGTTGCCGAGCACGTTGTGGAGCGTGCGCAATGCAACCGTCGTCAGCGATTGGATGTCTGGACCGGTGTGGACTGCCATTCCTTAACTGCCGTAATCAAAAGAAGTTGTGTAATACTACGCCATATCGTACGTGGCATTAACAGGATAGCAATTTCCCTGCCGCATTTTAGTTCTGGACCAGAATATCGAGTTGAAAGCAGAGATGGAAGTTGCGTAATAATCACGGCGAGTGGGGCAGGGGAGAAGCCGCATGTTGAATGCCGAAAGGGCAGAGTTTGAAGGCAATCAAAAAGCCCGGATCCTCGCCGCCGTCGCGACTATGTGGTACAATTAGACAAGACTAATTTATGAACAGGACTTTCACATCGATATGGACCGCGGTTGTGCTGGCGGCGGGACTCTCGGCCCCGGTTTCCGGCCAGGAAACGTACGTTGCCACGCTGAGCGGTCCGCGCGCGGGGACCACATCGCCCGCCACGGGTACCGCCACGCTCGTCTTCGACGCGGCCGCCACCCGGATCGACTTCACCATCTCGCACGAGGGCCTCTCCAGCCGTGAGGTGGCCTCGCACATACATTATATACAGGGCGGTATCGCGTTCACGCTGCCCAAGGGCAATCCCAAGGTCGGCACCTGGACGTCGCCGACGGCGCTCGACATAATGCGTCTGCGGGCCGGAGATCTGTATATCAATATTCACTCGGACGATCATCCCACCGGCGAGATTGCCGGCGACATCGTGACCGCCCCCACACCGGTGGATGCAGCAACATGGGGGCGTATCAAGGTGCTTTTCGGATCCTGACAATTGTCTCCCACTTGACGCTCTTGCCACCGCCACATCGACTTATGTATTTGTGTATATGGGGAAGTTAAACTTTTTTTGCCCACGGCGAATATTTTCTATAACTTTTCGAACAATCACCGCGTCTTACTGTATATGAGTATGAGTAACAAACTGTTGGATTTTATAAGAAACGGCCCGGGAGGTAGTACAATGAAGCTGACCCAGAAATTGGTGAAAGGCGCCGCGGTGGTAGAGGTTCACGGGAAGCTCATCGGCGGGTCGGACAATTGTGATCTGTTTCACGATTGTATCAAGGAGCTCATAGCCGACGGCAGAACGAAAATCATCGTCGATCTCAACCGAACGTCGTGGGCAAACAGCCAGGGAATCGGCCTGTTGATCGGTGCGTACACCAGTGTCAAGAATGCGGGGGGAGACCTGGTGCTCTCACGCGTGATCAACCGGATCAACGACATCCTCACCGTGACGAGACTGCTCATCATATTCAAGACGTACGAGACAGTGGACGAAGCTCTCGATTATCTGATCAAGCCAAGCGCGAAATCCCGCACAGAATCCCGGCCGGATACCAGGCCCTCTATACCGGGTTCCGCAACGTAGTCGGGCTGGATCCCCGCCGGTTAGCCCTCAGATAAAGAGCTTGATCTCGTCCCAGACTTCGTCGATCGGGCGCTCGAGGCCGCGGCACACCCAGACGGTGAAGCGCGATTCCTGTGCGAACGGCGTTTCCGACACACCGCCTTCCTCGTACGACTCGAAGTTTTCCGCCAGCCACTCGGGGTTGAGGTTGATTGCTATGATTATCGTGTTTTCGTCGACGGGTGGGGGTCCCCAGAGCCAGTAGTTGTTGTGGCGGCCGTAAACGGGCGGCAGGTTGTACTTCCTCGACCAGTATTCCAGCGCGCCCGAGTGGCCGTAGTTGCGGCCGATGACGACGCAGTTTTTCCGCTCGTCGGGGGTGAGATCCAGGTAAGCCTCGGATACCGTCTGTGCCAGCTCTTCCCAGCCGAACCGGTCGGAGAAGTACTGAGGCAGATCGGCCATGTGACCGATCTCCCCGGTGTTGGGAACGATTCCCAGCTTTTTTTGATACCCGTCGACGCCCGCCGGAGACAGGACCGGCAGCGCGATCGGCATGAAGATCACCAGGCCGGCGATCAGGTTGGCCGCCAACACCCAGCGTCCCCAGCGCCAGCGACGGCCGCTCGTCCATCGCTCCCACGCCACCCCGCCGGCGGCCATCATCATGGGCATCGATGACGCGAAGTAGTAGGGCTTGCTCTTCTGCAGAACAAGAATCACCCATGTCACTACAAACATGATCGCGAGGATCCGGAACCTGCGCGCCGACTTCGCGATCGAGAGCCACAACAAACCGCCGAGCCACAGCGGGACCGACAGCGGGTTGGCTTCGAGGATGTTTTCGCCGAGGAAGCCGATCGGCGGTATATCCGAGATCTTGTATTTCTTCGCGTATTCGATGAACTCGAGTGTCGGCCACCCGTTGGCCATATTCCAGAAGACATACGGGAGCAGAAATACCAGCGCGATCGCGCCGGCGAGGTAGAGCCGCCTGTCGGTGAAGTGCCGCCGGTGCCGGGTGGCCAGCAGACCGGCGACGAGCGCGGCACCCATCACGAGGAGCCCGACCTTGTTGAACAGCCCCACTCCCAGTATCAACCCCAGCCACAACCAGCCGCGGCCGTCTCCGGTGCGCACGATGCGAATCAGAACGTAGTACGCCGCCGTCCAGAAGAGGAAGTCGTAGCAGTTCATCGAATACATGCCGCAGATCACCAGTCCCGCCGCGCCGATACCCGAGGCGATCCCCGCCAGAAGCTGTGCCCAGCGCCCGCCGCCGAGTTGGGCCGCCACGGCGCCCGTGAGCACGACGAGACCCGACCCGCACAATGCCGGCAGCATGCGGATCGAATGGATCGAATCGCCGAACACTGCTTTCCACGCGGTCAATACCCAGATCGAAAAGGGCGGCTGGTCGACGTAGCCGAATGCCGGCCGTGCCGCGCAGGCGAGGTAGTAGTACTCGTCGCGGAAAATGCCGAAGCGGCCGTTGGTGAACAAGTGGAGCAGGAGTTGTATGAGAGCGGGAATCAGGAGCAGGGTCCAGGCGATGCGCTGCGGTGTCGGGTCACTGGAGGGAGTTGGGGCCGGAGTAACCGTTTGCCCGTTCAAGGGGTCCTCCTCTGGCGTTAGTGATGCGTCAGACGTATCGACGGCCGCCGCGGGGACGGAGCCGTGATTTGCGGCGTCTCCCACCCGCATCTTTGGACCGGTTTCGAATCATGAGCCCGGCGACGAAATCGGAATGATACGGATGGTCTTCGATGGTATCGAGAGGATGCCCGGTGAGTTTCTCGATGCCTTCGAGCATCGACACTTCGCTCGCGTCGCAGAAAGAGAGCGCCGTTCCCGCCGCGCCCGCACGCGCGGTGCGACCGATCCGGTGGACATAACTCTCGGGGTCGTTGGGCAGTTCGTAGTTGATCACGTGTGATATGCCTTCGACGTCGATGCCGCGGGCGACGATGTCGGTGGCGACGAGTACGCGGAGCTTGCCCTGGTCGAACGCGGCCAGCGCGCGCTGCCTGTCCTTCTGCATTTTGTCCGAGTGAATAGCGTCGGCGGAAATCCCGTAGCTCTTCAACAACTTCATGATGTATTCGGCGCCGACCTTGGTGCGCGTGAAAATGAGCGCGCGTTCGATCTTCTCGTCCTTCAGCACTTCCTTGATCAGTTCGCGTTTGTGTATCGCCTGGACGAACAGCACCTTCTGCTCGATGTCGTCTGATACCGACGCCGCCGGCGTGACCTCGACCCGTGCCGGGTTGCGCAGCATGTCCGCGGCGAGGCGGCCGACCTCGCCCGTGAGTGTGGCCGAAAAATACATCGTCTGCCGGTTCGTCGGTGTTTTCGACACGATCTTGCGCACGTCGTGTACGAACCCCATGTCGAGCATCCGGTCGGCCTCATCGAGGACGAGCATTTCGACCATGTCGAGCCGGACGATCCGTTGTTCCCACAGATCGATCAGCCGGCCCGGCGTGGCGACGAGGATTTCCGGGTTTTGTCGCAGCGCGTGGACCTGCGAACTCTGTGGTACTCCGCCGACCACGACGGCGGTTTTGAAATCGAGGTGGCGCCCGTAGGTGCGAAAACTCGAGTCGACCTGCTGTGCGAGTTCGCGGGTCGGTGTCAGCACCAGCACGCGCACCGGCGCCGCTATCCCCGAAGGAGGACGCCTCGTTCCGCGTCGGTGGGTTCTGTGGATCGGCCGGGTCTCGGTGTCTTTGACCGGCTTGCGCGGCCGCTGGTGGAGTATCTGAAGGATAGGCAGCGCAAAGGCGGCCGTTTTCCCCGTCCCCGTCTGGGCGGTGGCCAGAAGGTCTTTACCTTCAAGGAGTTCCGGGATCGCGGCGTACTGGACTTTGGTGGGTTCCTCGTAGCCTTCGTCCTCCAGCGCCTGGAGAATGGGCTCGATCAGATTTAGTTTCTGGAATGGTTCCGTGCTCATAATTGACCGTGTTTCTCGACCGGGATTAACGGCGGCTGGCTCTCAAAGGTCCATGCAAGGCCGGGCGTGACGCAGGAAATCGTCGGCAGGTTCGATACGTTGGCTTGATTCACTTCGTGGCAATATAGTGGAATACAAGCGTTTGTGCAATGTGTAATTGCCGCTGCGGGGTCGAATAACGGACTAAAAGGTGGCATAATTATGGGGTAATCCAGACCTGGATCCGCCCTCATTATATGGTCCA
>CBDUWU010000230.1:0-5847 GCA_965371015.1 uncultured bacterium
CTGGCTCAAGGCCCGGCGGCCGCCGGTCGTCGCCTGGCCGTGGGAGAACCACCCGTGGGAACGCGCCCTGGTCCGCGCCGCCCGAAGCCTGGGCATCGCCACGGTGGGCTATCAGCACACGGTCATCGGGCGTCACATGTATAACCAGAGCCCGGCGTCGAACCCCGACGGGCTGATGGGCCTGCCCGACGTCATCGTCTGTGAACTTCCTCCGGGATTCGATCATTCGTCGTTGCCCCGGGGTGGAAAATTCTCGCGGGTCATGGAAGCGACTATCGAGGAAGTCGCGGGACCCGCCCTGGCCCCGGGGCGGGAGGGTGAACGGCTGAGCTGGATCAAACGCTGTTACCAGCGGGCGTCGGGGCGGTCGAGCCGGCAGGGGGTACCCGGCTCCGGCGGGCCGGAATCATTCAAAGACGTCGTCGTCATACCGTCGGCGGATAAAGCGCGTGCCGTCGACCTTGCGGTCGAGGCCGCCGGACTGACCGCGGCGGACGGCCGCGGAATCGGGCAGAATTCTGAGTTCTGGGGAGGGGATATTCTCGTCCTGCTCGTCCTTCCCGAGAGCAGCGGCGAGTACGAATCGGAGACAGAGAACTGGACGGACCAGCAGGTCTCGGACGCGGTGTCGGGGGCTTACGCGGCGATGCTCGACGTCCAGGGGCAGTTTCCATCCATGTCGATCCATTATGTGTTCAAGGATTTCCGCCGCGCGGATACGGGCTGGGAACCGATCAAACACCAGAAGAATGAAGACGACCAGTGGGTCATGGATACGATTCGCCGCCTCGACCCGGCGCTGCCCGCCTCCCTCACCGACCCGCTGGCACTCGTCCACGCCTTCAACAACAAGCAGCGTGTGCGGGCGGGAACAGATTTTGTCTTCACGGGGTTTGTCGCCAACAGCGAAAACGCGACCGGGCACATATTCCACGGCGCCGGGTACACGGCGTACGCGAATCTCGGTGGACCGTTCAACATCACCCCGTTCCCGGCGGGCCGCGACCCTAATATGCTCGGTGACTGGATGGTGTTTTCGAAGATATTCGAGCACGAAACCGGCCACGTTTTCTGGACGCTCGACGAATACGAGGGCGCGGACGGTGACTGCAAAGGTCATTCGGGGTATCTCGATTTCAAGAATCTGAACAAACTCACCAAGGGGATCGACGGCGAGGTCGTGGACTGTACTCCGGATGGTCCACACGACTGTATCATGCAGGACGCGGCCCGTGAACCGGTCGGCCGCCCCTGGTGCAAGTGGTCACGCGGGCAGATGGGGGTCGTCGACGGCAACGGAAACTCGATTCCGGATATTTACGAATCGGCGCCCGAGATCGAATTCGCCACCGCCGCGACGGAGACCATCGAGGCGTCCAGATACGAGATCGCGCTCACGGCGAGGTCGACGGCCGTACCCAATCGAAACTGGCGCCAGGATCCCGAGGCTCGCGTCGATTACGCCGCCCCCATCAGTGGCGCCCGGTACGCCGTCATGGGGTTGGGCGAACAGCCACTCGATCCGGCCGACGGCAGGTGGGATGAAATGGAGGAGGACGCAAGACTCACGCTGGCGGGGCTCCCTGCCGGCATGATCTCCGTGACATTCCGCGCGCGGAACTCGGTCAACGTCTGGTCCGGGGAATTCACCAAGCGCCTCTACAGAATCGGGGTCAATTTCTCGAATATTGGTGTGAGTGTCAAAACGAACAGGAACCGCTTCTACTGGAATATCGTCAACGATGAATTCGGCGCCACGTTCGACGTATACCGGCTCGATCAAGGCGATGAGATGCCGGGACAGATCATCGCCAGCGATGTTCGGCCCGGTGTGTCCGACGGGTCGGGCTTCATGTCGTTCGCCATCGATGACTGGGACATTACACCGGGGGAACAGTACAGTTACTACGTGGAGAGCACGATCGTGATCGACGGCCGCGGAGATCCGTACATCGACCGGTCCTCTGTCGTCGAAGCAACGGCGATGCTTCCGATTCCGTCGGGAGACATGGTGTCGCAAGCATCACCCAACCCGTTTACGCTCGGTACGGAAATCACCGTCGCGGTGCCGCCGACGTTTGTAGAAGTTCAGGAGCAGTCGACGTACTCACCGGGCAGCACGGCGTTCCAGCAACGCGTATCGACGGACGTGGAGATAGCGGTGTACGATGTCACGGGCCGCCTGGTCAAACAGTTGTTCAGCGGTCCCGTGTACGGTGATTATGTTACGGAATCATGGGACGGCACCAACAGGCGCGATGTGCCCGTCAGGTCGGGCGTTTATTTTATTCGCGCGACGGCCGGCGCCGACATGGGAGTGCGCAAAGTTGTACTCATACGTTAGTGTATGAAATTGATTTCCGCTTCGCTCTTGCAAGAAAAACATTGTTCGACTATATTAGTTTCAACGATGTTGCCGCACGTTTTGCCTTTTCAGTACTGACCCGCATTTTGTGCTTGACGAGGGACCCTGATTCCACTAGGGTTCCACAATATATTGTGGTATGCCCAAGTTAACGCACAGCATCCTGTGTATTCCAACCCACGCAAGTAGAAAAGTCGTACCGGTTTACGGACTTCGAAATGAAGGAGAACAGGTATGGAGAAGCAGGAAAAAAACGGGGTGCTTGTCAGGGATAAAGAGTACGTAAAGTTTGTTCAGTTGTTGAGAAAAGCAGAGAGGGAAGGGCGGCTGGACGGCAGTTACACTTGTACGCTCTGCGGAATGAAGTTCAATACGCAGGAAGAAGCTGAGGAGTGTTGCCGTATCACGGTCACCTGATGGTGGGGACGGCACAAATGCAAGGAACCGACTCGAAAACAATCAAACAGTTTTGCTCCGTTTGCAAGTCCGAGTTCGAGATGGAGATCATCAAGCAGGGGAGCAACGAGAGTGTGTTATGGCTGAAGTGTCCGGGCTGCAAAGGCTTCCTGCCTTACATGCCCGAGGATTTCACGGAAGCCGGATCTTCGAACGCCTCCGACGACTCGGTGGCGCTCGAAGATCTCGATGTCGACAACGCCAGGGACTATGTCGAAGCGGAAGAGTACGAGGTGGGCGAGGTGATTCATCACCGGTCCTGGAACGACTTCGGCAAGGTCCTCTCCAAAGACACCCTGCCCGGGAACCGGAGCGTCATAGTGGTTCAGTTTCTCAGGCAGGGCAAAGTAAAGCTGCTCGAAGGCGTGGTTTAGCAGGGAATCGGTCCAGCGACGCCAGAGCGGGCAGATATCGCGTCTCCGGTCTCGTGGCCGGCCTCGTGGCCGGCCTGGTGGCCGGCCTGGTGGCCGGTCTGAGCGTACTCCTTCCCTGGAACCCGGCACTCGCCGCCGGTGTCTACGTGGACATCGCCGGCGAGATTGCGTTTGTGACGGCACCCCAGGCCAGCGCGCTGGCCGCGCGTCTCGCGCGCAGCCATGGAGCGGCTGGAAACGCAAACCTCTACTTCATCGATGCCGCCTTCCCCCTCAAGACCGGCACACTGTTCGAGATCGATATCCCGATCATTACCTTTCTCGATTCCACCATTGTCGAAACCGGCTTCGGGGACGTCACCCTCCGCGCCCGGACGAGGCTTTACCACGCGCCCACCCGGGTACTCCAGCTGACGGGTGCACTGCGTGCCGGAACGGGCACGTTGAGTGTGTGGCCGTATTCCTCACGCAGTATCGACCTGCAGATGGGAGTCGCGTACGTCGACACGCTCGACCACTTTCAACTGTGGGTGTGGGGTGGTGGCGCATACGTTTCCAAGGAACCCGAAGACGTGCCCGAGGACGAACTCCACGGGCACTACGGTCGCATCGGTGGCGGTATGTTCTTTCCGTTTGCGTCCGGGGCGCTCAGGCTCGGCGCGGGGTTCATGGGGATCTTCTATGAAGCGGGTCGTTCGAGACAAGTTCTGCTGACCACGGTCGATTATCGACGATCACAGTGGCTGACCTTCGTCGCCTCGGCGCACGCCGAGGGAGGAGACAGCGAGGAGCGCGTGAGCGACTACGCTTTCACGGCGGGGATCAGGGTCTTTTATTGAGGCGGATTGCACCCTGAAGGGCCGCCGTCGCAGATTGCTACCGGGGAGGCCGTCGGGGCGGTAATTCTACCCGGAAGGTCCGGTTTCCCACCGTTTCCCATAGGGTTAAAAAGGGCGATCCCGGTCCCTTTCCATTCCTCATAACTCCCATAATAACAGTATGTTGACGCATGGCACACCCCTTGCCATACAGTGATGCGCAACCCTCAGTCATACGACATCATGATCCATCACCAGTGGACGTCGCCGGGCCGCCGGCCGCGTTCCCGGGGGGCAATGAAACGCATCTATCCGGCAGACAACAGCGGGGCCACACACGAAGGTGTGGACGAGACGATTCAGCGCCTGGACGAACTGCGGTCGGACTTTTTCATCGATCTGTCGCACCAGTTGCGCACGCCCGTCACGGCGATGAAACTCGCGATGGACGGTCTGTTCTCGCAATTGAGCGACGTTCTCGATCCGTCTCAGCAGAACCTGGCTCAGATCAGCAGGCGAAATATCGAACGAGTCGTCGCGCTGATCGAGAACCAGCTCGACCTGTTGCAGATGATGTCGGGCGAGCGGCGCGTGTGCCGGCAGTTGATCGACCTCGGTGAGATTCTCGACTCGCTCCCGAGTCGCACCTTCGACGATCCTTTCGCGATTGTCCGTGGCCCGGGCCACGGAAAAATCACCGTGGTACGTGGCGATGGTTGTCCCGCCGGAGCTCCCCTCTATGCGTTTACCGACCCTGACCACCTGCTCGCCGTTGCCGACTGTATGCTCGGTGCGGCGTCCGCGAACTCGCGCCGCTCGATTCGAGTCGACTACGACACGGTGCGGCAAGAGTACCGTCTCGATTTCCGCGCCGACCACCTGCCGGTGCCGGCCCCGAACAAGGGGTTTCCCGCGGACCGGCCGCTTCCGTCCCTCGATTTCGAGACACGCGCGTATCGGACCCTGGTTGGCCGGCTGGGAGGCGAACTCACGATGGAAAAAGACGAGGACCACAAGCGGGCGTTGATCGTACTGCCGAGGTATCCTTTGTACGAGCGAAACAAAGACCTCCTCGATCCCTCACGCCGGTTGCGCGAGGTGTGCGAGGGTGGAGACGAGGAACCGCCTACACTTCACTTCGTCCGCTGCGACATGGGCGAGGAAGCCGGCGACGACTTCGTCGCATCGGCGCACGGGCCGGTCCGTGAACTGCTCGGGAGGATCTCCACGGTTC
Source organism: uncultured bacterium (assembly GCA_965371015.1). GTDB lineage: Bacteria > Krumholzibacteriota > Krumholzibacteriia > WVZY01 > JAKEHA01 > CBDUWU01. The sequence goes on from CBDUWU010000230.1 coordinate 5,248, forward strand.
TTTCCCCGGGGGATGCCGTCCTGCGGGGCGAGCCGCACGGCACGGTCTATCTCGCGCTGGTGGGGCGTTCCGCGACCGAACTCGACCACGTCGTGTCGTTTCTGGCCGGTAACGGCGGAGACGACGGCACCCCCACCGTCTGGCCGCCCCGGACCGAACTCGCGGATACGCGCGAGGACGCCCCGGTGGCCCGCGGCCTCGAGCCGGTCTGAACCGCAATCAACGGCCTTCGGGCTACTTGTCCGCTTTGGACTCCAGTAACTCTTTCATCTTTGACTTGGATTTCTTGGTGCGGGCCTCGGCGCGTTTGCGGCGCTGTGCCGCGCGTCCGGGGCCGCCGCTCTTGTGGTCTACGAGCACGACGCTGAGCGGCGTTTCGATGGTGCGGCTGAGGGGGATCGACCCGTCGGCGAACTCGAAGTTCCCGTCGCCGGTGTTCGAAATCAGGTGGTGGAGTGCGTTCACTCCATGGAGTTTGCCCACGACGCAATGGCACGGTTCGCCGTTTTCAATGTAGATCTTTCCGCGGCATCCTTCGCCCTTTAGCTGGAGGATCCCGGTGTGCGACTCGGAGTTGAGCGTGACGAGGATCTCCGTCAG
>CBDUWU010000231.1:0-5748 GCA_965371015.1 uncultured bacterium
CGAAAGACGCTGAAAAATACGTAGGTCGACGCGACCTTCATGACGAATCCGAGGAGGACGCCGCCGACGACGAGGAGTGCCCCCATCAGTATATAATAGAAAGTCTCGGGCAGCACCGGGTCGAGGAAGTACACCGCCATCGCCAGAAGAATGACGCCGAACACCTTGCGTACCCATTCCATCCACTCGCCCGAACGCGGCAGCTTCGAGATGCTGCCGGACGCGACGGCGAGAAACACATAGGGCAGGCCCAGGCCGACCGACAGCGTGAAGAAGAGCGCGAAGCCGATGAGGGGGTCGCCGCGTTCGCCGACAAACGTGAGCAGGCCGAGGACGAACGGGCCGATGCACGGCGCGGCTACGATACCGACCGTCAACCCCATGAGGAAGGCCCCCAGGTAACCCTGCTTGGCCGTACCCGCCACCCCGCTCAGGCGCGCCGGCACACGGATCTCGTAGAATCCGAACATCGAGGCGGCGAGCCCCACCATGACGAGCGCGATAAAGGCGGTGACCAACGGGTTCTGCAGCGCCGATCCGAGGATGCTGCCCGTGAGCGCCGCGACGACGCCGAGGGCTGAATACATAGACGCCATGCCGAGCAGGTAGAGGATCGCCAGGACGATGGTGCTCGACCTGCTCCCCGACGCCTGGCCCCCGAAGTAACTCACGGTAATGGGAATGATGGGGTAGACGCACGGTGTCAGGTTGAGCGCCAGGCCGCCGAAAAAAACGAGAACGAAAACAATGAACATCCCGCGGGCGGCGAGGTTGCCGCCGAGACCCGAGACGCCGGATTTCTTGCCGGACCCGCTTGCCGTGAGAGCGGAAAAGTCGATCTGCGAAAAGACACCGGTGTGGGTCGCGTCGATCGCCTCGCGGCGGGTCGACACGGTGACGGGGACGCGGAGTTTCACTGTTTCGGGCATGAGACATTTTTCGTTATCGCACGCCTGGTAGGTGAGGACGCCGCGGATCGTCGCAGGTCCGGGCTCGAAATCGGCGGACACCTCGATGACCGCCCCGATGTAGACCTTGCCCTCGTACAACTGCATGGGCTCGTCGGAGAAACTGAGTTTCTTCTCGACGCTGGCGGGATAGACCACGCCCTTGATGACGATACCGTCGGGCGCATCGAACACGATTTCGGTCGGTATGAGAAACTCGTCGGTCAGTTCGTGGGCGTTGATATGCCACGGGTGCTCGACGTCGACCTCGATCGCGATCTGCGCCGTGCTCCCCTGGGGCACACTCGTCAGCGAGACGTAGGTGGCAAAGTTTACCGGCTTGCCCAGAGGGTCAGCGAGGTCGATGGCGAGGGGCGAGCCGGGCAGGGCCAGAACCACGAGCCCGGCAAGGAGGATCGAGGTCATAAGGATTTGTGTTTTTCTCGATGACATTGTGGCGAAGCTCTCGAAGCGAATAAGTGCATGTAATCAAATCAATTAATGAGACAGGCGGCCTCTCACGGGGCCACCTGCCGTTACCGTATTCTACACCGGACGGGCGGGGAAGTGGCCGCTTTTCTGGGGCCGGATCAGATCTGTTCAAAGCACCGTCGCGACGGTGATACCGTCGCGCACAGGCAGCATGACCTGTTCGACCCGCTCGTCGGCAGCCACGTGTTCGTTGAACGCCGCCAGCGCCTTGTCGTCGGGTTCCCGGGGGTCGAGGACCCTTCCGCTCCACAATACGTTGTCGGCGACAATGACTCCACCCTTACGCATGATGGGGACGATGGCTTCCCAGTAGTCGATGTATCCGCCCTTGTCGGCGTCGATGAACGCCAGGTCGAACGGGCCGTCGAGCCCGTCGATCGTGTCGAGCGCGGGGCCGAGGCGCAGCTCGATCCTGGCGCCGTGCGGGCTCCGTGCCCAGAAAGCGCGGGCGATCGCGGTGGAATCGGGGTCGATGTCGCAGGTAATGAGATTGCCGTCTTCGGGCAGGCCCTCGGCCATCGCCAGTGCGCTGTACCCGGTGAACGTGCCGATCTCGAGGACGCGACGGGCGCCCGTCGCACGGACGAGCGCGCGCAGGAACAGGCCCTCGGTGTTTCCTACCATCATCTGGGGGTTGGTGGCTTTTGCGCGCGTTTCTTCGGCGAGCTCCCGGTAGAGCGCAGATTCCGGGGTGGACCGGGCGTTGGCATAAGCGTCTATCTCGTCTGAAATAAAGGGCATCTCGGCTTGCCTCCTTGGCCGGTACAGTCACTGGTGTGTTCACTCGGACGTCTAGCAACAATAACCACCAGCAATGACGGAGGCAAGCCGGAGATGCGAACCGGTACCGGAGTGCCCTTTCGGTACCGTAAACCCGTGCGACGGATCGGCGTCCTTCACGGGAAACACTGGGCCCGACCGCGCCCCTCAAAAACACCCGAATCCGGTGGGGGGCGGCCCGCATACTGTGGGGCAGGCGGGCCGCCGATAGCCGCCGGCTCGAAAACTGTTGGCGCGCCGTCCAGGCCACCCGGGCGGTCGAATCATTTTGCATCTCGTGACCGCATTTCCTGCAATACATACCGCGCCTCCCTGGCAACGAGAGGGACGGTGGGCGAGAGCCGGACGCGGCCACTATACGTATATTGTTTATTATAAGTATGTTATGGCGTTGCGGCTCGCGGCGACCGTCCCTGGTGCCCGCGGTCTGGAGGGCTTGAGCAAGGGCCGAACCAACGGTGCGCCCCGAGCGGTGTTCGCCGCGGAATTCGGAAAATACGTGGTTGATTGTCCGTGTTTTCCTCTATGCTTTCCGAAACGACCTCTCCGTGTTCGAACCCGCTGTCCGGAGGACACCCGCCTTGATCAGGAAAATCGGGATCACGATCGCCGCCATATTGTTGACCGGGTTCGCGTTGATTCAATTGATACCGGGTCCGCCCCGGGACAACCCGCCGGTGCTGGCGCCCGCGCGCTTTCCCCCGGACCTCGAACCCATCATGCGGGACGCGTGCATGAACTGTCACTCCAACGAAACCGAATGGCCCTGGTACAGCGCCATCGCTCCGGCTTCGTGGTACGTGGGCACCGATGTTCTCGAGGCGAGGGCAAGCCTCAACTTTTCGAACTGGGAAGCGATCCCGTTCGAGCAGCGGCTGGACCTGCTGACGCGTTTATGGAACGAAGTCGTCGAGGGCAGGATGCCGCACCATTCGTACGTTTTGATGCACCCGCGGGTGGAGCTGGACGTCGAAGACCGCAAAGCGATCCGCGACTGGGCGTCCGACGAGATCGAGTCGCTGACGCGTCAGATTCCGCCGGGTGGCAACTCCTAAAGTCGCAGACCGACGTTCAGGAAGAACAGGATCGACTCGAGGTTTCCCCCGAAATACTGCCGGTAACTACCCGACGCGAAGTACCGGCCCCGCGTGTAGTTAGCTCCGAGGTCGGCGTGGTAGCTCGACGTGACCCGGGTTCCCTGTTCATAGATGTAGCCGCCGGCCCCCACGTCGATCCGGGTGCGCCGGCCGGCGGGGAATCGGTATTCCACCGCGGGACGGTGTCCCGTCACCGTACGCGCGTCGGCGTACGCATACCTGATCCAGACCGAGTGGCCCCGCCAGGGAAGACGAGCCGCCCGTGCCCAGCCGGCGAAGTACCGGTTGGTCCGCCGGCCGTCGATGTAGCGAAGCCCGCCGTAGCCCCGCAGCGTGACCGAGCGGGGAAGGTGGAACGTGACCCCGCCGCGGTAACCGTTGTGGGTGACGTCGTCGAAAAGACTGTCGGGCGTTTCTTTCGTTTCGTAAACCCGGACGTTCTTCCGGGAATCAAAGGCAAGATCCAGTGAGGCGTACTCCGTGACCTCCCCGCTGGCCATGAGGTAGAAATTAGTGAAGGTGGCTGCCTCACCGGCGGCATCGCGCCGCCAGTCCCTGTTGAAATCCACTTCGACACTCTGAAAAACGGCGAAATACCGGTAGTAGTTGAACGAGTTCTGCCAGTATACGAATTCGCGGCTCACCGTTCCCGACTGGTACCGGCCCATGAGCGACGCGGACGAAATGAATCGCCACCGCCGCGCCGCTTCGTAATCGAACGCGACGAATCCCCCCGCCTGCGCGTTGTCCGACGACACGGTAAGATCGATAAGGTCGGGGGTGAGTCCCCCCGAGACCCCCGCCCGCAGGTATTTCGCGAACGCGTACGATACATATCCACCGTCGACGATTCCGACTCCGATCATGTGGGGCGCGATCAGGCGCCCGACGCCCCAGTTGAGCGTCGCCCCCGGAGTGTCGACGACGAACGACAGCTCGGTCAGGCGGTGGTACCACTCGCCGCTTTCGATCGACGCTCCGGCCGGCTGATCCCGGTGGTAGTAACGGATCCGGTCTCGAAAGCGGAGGTTTCCGCCGCTGCCCCCCACGTTCTTGACGAGGATGCGGGCGGCGATCGCGGGCTGGAGCGAGGAGAGGTCCGACCCGGTCAGGTCGCGCTGCAGGACATTCTGGAACTCGACGTATCCGCTGACGACGTTTTCCGTCCGGGGCACTCCTGTCAGGCGTGTGGCGCCGCCTGCCTGTAGAGTCGCCGCGGGTGCCGGCGGCACCGCCACGGCCGTGAAGATCGCCGCGTCTCCCACGCGGGGCGCTTCGGTCTGTTCCACTATGCGGCACGACGCCGAATTGCTCGACACGTGAATCACTTCGAGTATCGCGATGGTGCGGCCTTCCCGTACGACTTTGACGCGGCTGCCGATCTCGAGTCCGGCGTGCCGCCCGGAGTTGAGGTACACGGCGTCGGCCGAGATATAATTGATCGCAGGCGCTTCCTGATCGTCCGCGAATGCGGCGCCGGTGACGCACAGTAGAGCCGCGGCAAGGAGTATCGCACCAGCGTATCCCGGTCGGCCGCTCATCAGTCATCCTCCGCTTCGCCCGTCGGGTGGCAGTCGTAACAGGCGGGCGAGCTGTAGATGTAGCCCGTGATCCCCTGGTGCTTCGAGTCGGTCTCCGGCTGGTCGTGCTCGTGGCAGAGAATGCACTCGAACGCCTTGAAGTTGCCGGGGACGACGTGGCATTCGCTGCAGGTATCCCACTTGCGGTTGTGTCTGCCGGAAAAGATGGGAAAAATCGGATCGTGATCCGGCATGATCGCCGGGGTCCAGCCGGTCATCACGTGGCATTCCTGGCACATCGACGGAAGCCCGGCCGACACGTGATCGACGCTGGTGGCGCCCTCGTAGTCGGCCCGGTGGCAGTCGTAACAGCGCCCTCCGGCGCGCCCTCCGGCGCGCCGGAAGTCGGCCGTCGGCATGCCGGGGTGGCACGAGAGGCAGTCGATCAACAGGTGCCTGCCCTGGATGGGAAAACTCGTGTTTTCGTGGATGCCCTCCGGGTCGAACACGGTCCACCCGTCGACCGTATGGCACCGTGCGCAGTCCGGCCCGAGCCGGCTGCGGTGGATGTCCTGATGGCACGTGCGGCACGACGATTCGACTTTGGAAAAGTCCTCCACGTTGTGGCACGCGAGGCATTTAATGCCGGTGTGGAGGGCGGTGAGCGCAAATCCCGTATCGCCGTGGTCGAACCGGATCTCGTTGAACGACGTCACCACGTGGCACTCTTCACACGAGCGTTTCAACTCGCGGTGCGGGCTCTTGTGGGGAGTCGCCTGTTGCGAACGGACGGTCCCGAACGCCGCGAAGACCACTGCAGCGCATAATATCGTCAAGAGCGAGGCTCGTGGCATTACATCACTCCCGTTCCGGATTCGAACTTCTTTGTTCCCAGTTTCAGGTTGTCGGTGT
>CBDUWU010000232.1:0-5716 GCA_965371015.1 uncultured bacterium
GTAGTGCCCGCAGGGTGCGTAGTGCCCGCAGGGTGCGTAGTGTAATTGGATCATTACGTACCCTTCAGGCACTTCGCACCCCTCAGCACAACCCCTCGGGACCGCAAAGCGTCTCCTCGTAAGTCCATCCCGGCCCCCGGCGCTTGTCCTTCGTGACGTGGATCTCCCATCGGAAGCGGTCGAACGCCGTTCTCCTGACGCGCGTGACCCCGCGCAGCGAAACCAGCGAGCCGATCGACGGCTCGTCGCGCTTTTTCTTCGTCAAACACAACAACACAGCCCGGTGCTTCTTGGCCAGGCCGGCAAGCCGGCTCTGTACCGGTACGCGGATCCGGTGGTCGCGGCCGAGGTCGACGACCACTACGGCAAAGGCGCCGCAGCGCAGCAACCTGTCGGCCGTGCGCGCGGCCGCGCGGCTGTCGTTCGCGCGGATGACGGGAAGGTTCGCCAGGTCGACGCCGGACCGGGCGGCGTCGGGGGGGTAGAATGCTGAATGTCCGACGGCGATCCAGGCGGCGGGCTCTCCCCGGCGCTGGGCCTGGAGCACGAGCGCGACGGCGGCGGACATCGAGGCGCACTCGCCGTCGCTGGACAGTTCGGCGATACGGCCGGACAGAAGGTCGAGCCCCCAGTGGCCGGATTGCGGGGACGGGCTGACGCCCTGGCTGATCCCCAGGCGGGACATCAGCGCGGACAGCTCCGACGAAGTGATGACGCTGGCTTCCATGTTATGACCTCGGGTGAAGGACCTGACAGTGTGAGGGTGGCCGCATTCAACATAGCAGACAATTGTCTGGTTTGCAACCATGGAATTTAATTGCTTGCGAGCCAATAATTTGCGCCGCATAATTTAAAAAAGGCGATGAACCGCCCCGCCGGGGAGGAGCAGCCGCCGGAAAAGCGCGGGAGGATGAACATGTACGTCGAAAACTCGTTCGAACCACATCTTACCTCGAATGTGCGCGGTCTTTCGCCATCGGCAACGGTCACTATCAACGACCGGTCCAACGCCTTGCGCGATCAGGGGCGCGAAATCTTCAAACTCGGGCTGGGGCAGTCGCCGTTTCCCGTTCCCGGGACCGTCGTCGACGCGCTGCGCGAAAACGCACACAAGAAGGACTACCTGAACGTCAAGGGCCTCTACAGCCTGCGAAAGACAATCGCCGGGCACCACTGCCGTACCTTTGATATCGAGGCCACGGCCGACGACGTCCTGATCGGACCGGGATCCAAGGAGCTGATGTTTCTGCTCCAGTTGTGCTACGACGGTGACATCATCATCCCGTCGCCCGCGTGGGTGTCGTACGAACCGCAGGCGCGCATCGTCGGGCGCCGGATCTACCGGCTCCATACCACCTTTGAAAACGGCTGGTTCCCGACGGCGGGAGAGATCGAGTCCTTCTGCGAACACAACGGGTGCCGGGAGCGCGTCCTGATTCTGAACTACCCTCTCAATCCCACCGGTACCACTCTGTCGCGCGAGCGCCTCGAGGAAATTGCGCACGTAGCGCACAAGAACCGAATCATTATCTTGTCCGATGAAATTTACGGCAAGCTGGAGCACGACGGAGTTCACCATTCGCTCGTTTCGATGTATCCCGAGGGAACGATTTTCAGCGGCGGGTTGAGCAAGTGGTGCGGCGCCGGTGGATGGCGGCTGGGGATGTTCGTGTTCCCGCCCGGACTGCGCTGGCTGCAGGACGCGATGGCCGCCGTCGGTACCGAGACCTTCACGTCGACGTGCGCTCCGATTCAGCACGCCGCGGTGACGGCGTTCGAGGAAGGTCCGGAGATCGACCGGTACCTGCTCCACGTCCGGCGCATCCTGGCGACACTGGGACAGCGCTGCGCCGGACTCATCAGGGAAACCGGCGCAAGGATCCACAATCCGTCGGGAGGTTTCTACCTCTTCCCCGATTTTGCACCGATCGCCGGGCGGCTCCGGGACCGGGGAATCACGAACAGCGAAGAGATGTGCCGCGAACTCCTCGATGAAACTGGCGTGGCCGTTCTGCCCGGCACCGATTTCGGGCGGCAAAAAGACGAGCTCACCATGCGGATCGCATACGTTGACTTCGACGGTGCCGCCGCGCTGGATGCATCGATCGACCATTCTCCGGGCAGATCCCTCCCCGACGGTTTTTCCGAAAAGCACTGCGGGAAAGTGGTCGAAGCGGTGAACCGTCTGTGCGAGTGGATAACACGCAGCCGCTGATTCGTTATGGAGAGCGACGATTGAACACTGAAGAAGATGCCTTTGGAAGGGAACTGCTCGACTACATGAACGGGCAGAACCATTGCGAAATCATCGAGCGCGACGACGGATACCTCGACGTGAACGATGACCTGCAGGTGTATTTCGAATCGTACGAGCGGTGGCCGGCGCACCACCGCCGGGCCATGCGCCTCGCCACCGGCCGCGTGCTCGACATCGGGTGTGGCGCGGGTCGACACGCGATCCACGCGCAGAGAAAAGGGATGGACGTAACCGGCATCGACGTGTCGCCGCTGGCGGTGAAGGTTTGCCGGATTCGTGGCTTGCGGGACGCGCGCGTCATGTCGATCACGCGGGTCACGTCGCGCCTGGGCCGGTTCGACACAATGCTGATGATGGCGAACAACTTTGGCCTGTTCGGCACCCCCGAGCGCGCCCGCTGGCTGTTGCGGAGATTTCGCGGCGCCACCACCGACGACGCTGTTATACTGGCCGAGTCGATAGACCCCCAGGCGAACGCGTCGGCGGCGCACCGCAGCTATCACCGGCAAAACCGCGAGCGGGGACGGATGCCCGGGCAGTTGCGGGTGAGGCTGCGCTACCGGCAGTACCGCACGCCGTGGTTCGACTACCTGCTCGTGTCGCAGCGGGACATGAAACGGATCGTCGCCGGAACCGGGTGGACCGTCGACCGGTTCATCGACTCGTCCGAGTCGATATACATCGCCGTACTGAAAAAGGAATAACCATGAGCAGACACCGCCACCATCACTACTTGTTCGCCGGCCTGGTCATCGCCGTCCTCGTAATGTCCGCCTGCATCAAGCAGGTCGACCGGGGACTCAGAGAAGACGAGGTAAAGGGAGACATCACGCCGCGGCTGCCGGCCGCCTGGGTGTTATTCGGCCCCGCCGACGGGCAGGAGGCGTTCGACGCGGTGGGCGGCTTCGATGAGCTGATCAAGCACGGGGGACAGCGCAGCGCGGTTTTCTTTGCGACGACCGCGACCAACGACGACCAGGTTCGATTGACACAGCGATTCCTGGCCGACCCATACCTCGGACAAAGGGTCCGCTTTACGGCGTACCTGAAAACAAACGAAGTCAACGGATGGGCGGGGTTGTGGATGCGCGTCGACACGATCGACAAGCACGCGTGGGCGTTCGACGACATGGAGGACTATGCCATCGACGGGACGACGGACTGGGAGCAGTACCAGATCGTCCTCGACGTACCGGAGGACGGCGCCGTGATCTACCTGGGCGCCCACCTCTTCGGGCGCGGCCAGGTGTGGATGGACGACTGTTCGTTCGAAATTGTCGGCGACGACGTGCCGGTCTCCGACGGCACCCGCATGCGCGGCGGCTATCAGCGGGTCTATTCGATTCCGAAGTTCATGGACGATAAACCGCTCAATCTCGATTTCGAGGAGACCGAGTACCTGTAGCTCATAATCATACCCGTTCGAGGCATAACGCGCATTGTAAAACATTAATGTGCGTCATTTCAAAAGCACCATCTTTTTTGTCTGCACGAATGACCCCGCCGTAATCCGGTAGAAATATATCCCGCTCGACACACTCTGCCCGGCGTCGTTGGTCCCGTTCCACACGACGGTGTAGACGTTGGGCGAACGGTCTTCGTTGGCCAGCGTCCGGACGAGCCGGCCCGCGACGTCGTATATCCGGATCGTCACCCGTACCCGCTCGGCGATGGAATAGCGAATCACCGTCGACGGGTTGAACGGGTTGGGGACGTTCTGGTCGAGGGCGTTGGTCAGGCGAACGACTTCACCCACGGCGGTTCCGATGTCGGGCGCCGACATGACCTCGGCCGAATACCCGCTCGAATAGCCGCTCGTGTCGACGGCGCAGATGACGTACCAGGTGGTGTCGGCTGGCGCCGGGAGCGTGACGGACGTGTCGAGTGACGTGGTGACGAAGTTGTCCGTCGCGGGGTTGAACCCGGCGACCGTGTCGCAGAACACGGCGTAGAAGGAAACCGCCGCTTCGGGGTTTTGCGACCACGTCAGGACGAGGTCTTCGCCCGAGATATTCGACGCGAGGTTCTTCGGATAGGAAGGCTGATCCATCACCGAGGGGTGTGACCCGAAGCGGCCCATGTCGCCCCTCGACCCGTCGAGGTCGTCGAAGGAAGGACTCGGGTCGCCTGTGTCGATGGCCGGCGACGCGAGGGTGAGGTGGTAGTCCCCATTGAGTACGTCGACGAACATGGGGTCGGCCGACAGCGAGCCCGCTCCGGCCGAACAACCGGCGTAAGCGGCACCGCTCGAATTCCACACGAGGTTGTGGGAGAGCGCCGTTGACCCGCCGCTGCAGCTTATGCCCTGGCCTGTGGTATTGGCGATGATGTTGTTGGTCACGGAGGTCGAGGACGTGAAGAAGAGAAAGCCGCCCACCGCGACACCGCCGTTGTTGCCGTCGGCGGTGTTGGACGTAATGGCGCCGCCGGCGAGATTCGACAGGTACAGCACCCCGGCGGTGATAGAAGCCGTGTTGCTCGCAAACTCGTTGTGCGTTACGTCGGCAGTGCCCGTGTTGGCGTAGATACAGCCTCCGAGCTTGCCGCTGTTACCTTCGAAGAGGCAGTCACGGACCGTAACCGCAGAAGTATCGCCCGTGGAAATGGCGCCGCCGGCGAGCTGCGCGTCGTTGGCGAAGAACTCGACGCCGGTGAACGTGGCCTCAGACCCCGAGACGTGGGCGCCGCCGCCGTATTGAACGGCGGTACCCCCGGTCACGCTGCCGCCGTCGACCGAGACGTCCGTCGATTCCGTGATCCACAGCGCCCCGCCGCTCTGTGCGCCGGTATTGCTGATGAACGTGTTGCCTGTGAACGTGACGCTGGAACACGCTTCCACCGCCACCGCTCCGCCCAGGGGATCTTCCGTCCCGCCGGCGGCGACGGTGTTGACCTCGAAGCGGTTGTCGCGCAGCTCACCGCTGGCCATGTAGAGGTAAACGGCGCCGCCACGGGTCGCCGTGTTCGACTCGAATTCGCTGTTCGCGATCTCCACGGTGGAGTTGACCGCGTAGATGGCGCCGCCGCCGCCGAATTCGGGTCCGTTGTTCGCATCGTTCATATAAAATTCGCAGTTGGTGATCACGGCGTTGGTGTTGACGACACGGACAGCTCCGCCGTAGTCCCCGTTGATGGGCGTGATGTCAGTTGCACCGTGCCCGTTCACGAAGCGAAGACCGTCCAGGCCGCAGGTGCCCGACGGCGTGGCGAGGAGGATGTTGCCGCTGAGGTTGAGCGTTGTCTTGACCGAGGCGAGGTCGCGGTAGGTAAAGCCGTTCATCCACCCGCCGGAAATCACGAGAGGCTGCGTTACCAGGAATTCGACGAAGTCGATGGCCGTCGTATCGACGAGAACCGAGTCGCCGTCTCCCGCCGCCGCGATGGCGATTTCCAGGTCAGTTGCCGCGTCGGCGGGCCGGCCGAAGGGATAGACGTTGGCGCCGGCTGGCGAGACGTAGT
>CBDUWU010000233.1:0-5641 GCA_965371015.1 uncultured bacterium
TCCGCCCCGAGACCCGGCCGGGCGGCCGGCTCCTCCTTGGTATCACATTATACGGGAAATCGGGCTGACCTCCAAACCCTCGACAATCATTATGATCAAAGTCGTCATTTTCGATCTCGACAATACGCTCACCGATTTCATGGGCATGAAGGATGCCGCCGTGGACGCCGCCGTAGGCGCGATGGTGGACGCGGGATTACGATTCCCGGCCGAACGGATCAAGAAAAAGATCTATGAAATATACGAGCGGGAAGGCATTGAGTTTCAGAATGTCTTCGACGTCGCCCTGGGAGAGCTCCTCGGCGAGGTGGACTTCAAGGTCCAGGCGGCCGGTATCGTGGCCTATCGCCGCGCCCGCGAGGCGGCGCTGGTGCTCTACCCCCACGTCAGGCTCACCCTGATCGAACTGATGAAGCGGGGCATCCGTCTCGCTGTCGTCTCCGACGCGCCGCGCATGGAGGCGTGGCTGCGGTTGTGCTACCTCCAGCTCCACCACATGTTCGATTTCGTCTCCACCTTCGACGACACCGGTGTGCGCAAGCCGAGCCCCGTGCCGTTCCAGCGCGCGCTCGACTATTTTGGAGTCGATTCGGGGAACGCGATAATGGTGGGCGACTGGCCCGATCGCGACATCACCGGGGCCGCCCAGCTGGGGATGGTCACGGTTTTTGCCCGTTACGGCAATACGTTTGGCACCGTCGAGAGCGGTGCGCACCACGACATCAACGACATTTACGAACTGGTCGATATCGTCGACCAGCTCAACGGCAAGAGCGGATAAAGATGCACGTACTCACCAACGAACAGATGCAGAACGTCGACGCGGAAACGATCGACACCACCTGTCCCGGCATCGAACTGATGGAGCGCGCCGGGCGCAACGTGGCCAGGTTCATCCGCCACAAGTTCGAATCCGGGGCCGGCAAGGCCGTCATTTTCGTCGGTTCTGGCAATAACGGCGGCGACGGCCTGGTGATCGCCCGCTACCTGTGCGAAGCGGGCTGGAAGTGCTCCATCCACCTGCTCAAGCCGCCCGGGAAGTTCACGCCCGACGCCTCGAAGAACTACCAGCGCTTCCGCAAGATCCTCGAGACCAACACGAGCGCCGTAGAGTTCGACTCCAACCGCCCCGACTGGCCCGAGCGCGCCGCCGAAGATACGGCCGACGCCGACGTCCTGATCGACGCGATCCTGGGTACCGGAATTACCGGCGCGGTGCGGGGCAAGGCGCTGGAGATGATCGAATTCGCCAACAGCCTGGCGGGTCCGATGGTGTCGGTGGACATCCCGTCGGGGGTCAACGGGACCACCGGAGACGCCGAGGGTGAAGCGGTCGTGGCCGATTACACGGTGACGATCGGAGCGCCCAAGACGGGGCTCCTCTTCCACCCCGGCAAATCGTACGCGGGAGAAGTCACCGTCGTCGACATCGGCTTTGCCGAAGAGGTCATCGCCCGGCACGGGAGCAGCGTTTTTCTCCTCGACCGCATCGAGGCGGCGTACCGGATGCCGTTCCGGGCGCCCGACGCGCACAAGTTCAGCGCCGGCACCCTGCTCATGATCGCGGGCAGTAACCAGTACCGCGGCGCCGCCCTCCTCGCGGCCGAAGCGGCGATGCGGCTGGGGTGCGGCATGGTCTACCTCGGCGTGCCCGCCTCCATCCGGCCGCAGATAGACGTGGAACTCCGCGAAGCCATCACGTTTCCGCTGCCGGAGACGGCCGACGGCACCGTTGCCGAAAGCGCCGCGTCGGCAATCTGGCCCTACCTCGAACGCGCCGACGCCGTGGCGATCGGGCCGGGGATGGGGCGAAACGAAGAGACCGACCGCTTCATCCGCGACTTTGTCGCCGGCCTCGAGAAACCGGTCGTTGTCGACGCCGACGCGATCACCGCGTTTGCCGGACAGGCGGACCTTGTTGCATCCCTCGGCGCCGAAGCAGTGCTCACACCGCACAGCGGCGAATTGAAGCGCCTCGTCGAGGAGGAGATTCCCGAGTCGCCGCCCGAACGGATCGAGGCGACGATCCGGCTGGCCGAACGGCTGGGGTGCGCCCTCGTCCACAAGGGGGCCCCGTCGCTGATCGCCGACCCGGAAGAGGGCCTTTGGATCAATACCAGCGGCAACTCGGCGCTGGCCAGCGGCGGGACGGGCGACGTCCTGACCGGGATGGTCGGCGGCCTGCTCGCCCAGGGGGCCGGTGCGATGGACGCCGCGTGTTCGGCCTCGTTCCTGCATGGCAGAGCTGGAGAGTTCGCCGCCGAAGACCACGGGGTACGAGGAGTAATCGCGAGCGACCTTTTGCTATACCTCGGGGCCGCCGTGCTCGAACTCGAAGCAATTTGTGGGGACTGACCCCCGGATGCGGATAGTATTGTCGTTAGAATTGATGCCCGGGCCGGCCTGTACCTTCCGATGAGTCCTGCGTGATACGTGCCGAAGCTGTCGATGAGTCCTGCGTGATACGGGCCGAGGCCCTTCGGCAAATCATATATGAAGCCGGTTGCGGCCGTGGATTCAGCCAATGCGAGGCCGGTCGAGGCCGTCGATGGCAGTTGGCAAAACCCGCGTGGGGCCATTGATAGCAGCCGATGTATCACATATGAGGCCCGTCAAGGGCGTGATCAGTACTATGTGTGGTCGGTCCAGGCAGTCGATATATCACATGTGAAATCGTTCATGATTGACACCGTGATCCGCGTTATTTATATACATGTTTTCCCCGGGCGATTTGCGCCCGAATGTCCCATAGCCCAAGGATGGTAGCCCCGATGGAAAAGAGAAGCCCCGCCGAAGTGATCAAATTCGCCAAGGATAGCGGCGCCGTTATCCTCGACATGAAATTCCTGGACTTTCCGGGCACGTGGCAGCACTTTACCGTGCCGATCGACTCGCTTTCGGAAGAGACATTCGAAGAGGGATTCGGCTTCGACGGTTCGAGCATCCGCGGGTGGAAGAGCATCAACGAGAGCGACATGATCGTTGTGCCCGACTCGAACACCGCGTTCATGGATCCGTTCACGAAGGACCTGACGCTCAACCTCATCGGCAACATCTTCGACCCGATCACGAAGGAGCGCTACACGCGCGACCCGCGCGCCGTCGCGATCAAGGCCGAGAACTATCTGCAGAGCACAGGGATCGCCGACGTCGCCTTTTTCGGACCCGAGGCGGAGTTCTTCATCTTTGACGACGTCAGATACGAGCAGAAAGAAAACTCGGGATACTACTTCCTCGATTCACAGGAGGGCTCGTGGAACTCGGGCCGAGAGGAAAATCCCAACCTCGGTTACAAACCGCGCTACAAAGAGGGTTACTTCCCCGTGCCGCCGACCGACTCGCTCCATGACCTGCGCAGCGAAATGATGCTGGTGATGATTGAACTGGGGCTCGAGCCCGAGACGCAGCACCACGAGGTGGCGACGGCGGGACAGGGCGAGATCGACCTCAAGTTCGATACGCTGGTCAGCATGGGGGACAAGCTGCTGATCTACAAATATATCGTCCGTAACGTCGCCCACCGTAACGGCAAGACCGTCACGTTCATGCCCAAGCCGATCTTCAACGACAATGGCTCGGGTATGCACGTGCACCAGAGCTTGTGGAAGGGTGACAAGCCGCTCTTTGCGGGCAATGGCTACGCGGGCTTGAGCGACATGGCGCTTCATTATATAGGCGGGATACTCAAGCACGCCCCGGCCCTGCTGGCGTTCTCGAATCCGACGACCAATTCGTACAAGCGGCTGGTGCCCGGTTTCGAGGCGCCCGTGAACCTCGCGTACTCGCAGCGCAACCGGAGCGCCGCCATCCGTATCCCCATGTACTCGCAGTCGCCCAAGTCCAAGCGGATCGAGTTCCGCTGTCCCGATCCGACGTGCAACCCGTACCTGACATTCGCCGCGCTGATGATGGCGGGGCTGGACGGGATCGAAAACAAGATCCACCCGGGCGAACCCCTCGACAAGAACATCTACGACCTGCCGCCGGAAGAGCTGGCCGAGATCAACAAGACGCCGGGATCGCTCGACGCCGCGCTGAACGCGCTGGAAGAGGATCATGATTTTCTGCTCAAGGGGGACGTCTTCACCGAGGACGTGATCCGGACGTGGATCGGTTTCAAGCGGGAACGGGAAATCGCCGAGATGGCGCTGCGTCCGCATCCGTATGAATTTTATCTGTACTACGACGCGTAGCGTTATCTTTGTATTATTAATTCGCCCGCGATGGACGCAGAGCTCCCGCGGGCGATTTTAATTATACCCGGCAAGTCTTGAAATCCCGCCCGGCGCATGATTTGCAAACGGCGAGCCTGACGGGGTATCGGCTTGTTGGGGCGGCGGCAGCCACCCGCCCGGCGCATGATTTGCGATCGGCGAACTGCCAGGTACCCGGACCGGCAGAGGTGCGCCGGCCGGGATCCGCTCCGCCGGCCACCGCCACCCGCCAGCAGTGCCAGTGTTGTATTCCGGCCCGGTGACGCCTCCCCGTCCGGTGATATATTCCGCCCCGGCTTCTTTTATATAGTGCCTCTTAATCACCGCCTCGCCGTATGTCTTCTTTGCTGTATGGCGATTATGCTTCGCGCACAACAGCCTGAGGTTGTTAATCGTGCTTCGTCCCCCGCGCGCGAACGGTACCGGATAATGATCGTATTGTATTAAATAATCCGAGTCGCAACGTTTGTTGTGGGCGCCGATAAAAGTGCATCGGCCCTTGTCCCTCTTCCAGACGGATTGTTTCACGGACTTCGGAATGTATCTTGTGTCCGTCGCTCCCTTGCTTTTCCGAGTCGACTCTTTCTGCAGCGCCAGGTCCTCACGGTCTTTTATATAGCGCATTGCGTACTTGAAAATATCTAAAAAGCCGGCGCCCTTCGGAAATCGATGCGACAAGTGCGAACGCATGAAATTGATCAGCTCCATCAACTCGTCGTCGCCGGCGAACCGAATCTCGAACATCCGTTCCACGACTTCTTTGACTTCGACTGACTCCACCCCTGGCATTGGGCCATTTGCCCCGTCACAGTGACGGGGCATTTCACCCAGCTCTTCCGGCCGGGTCTCCCGGAGCGACTCTATGTCCAACTCCATGTTCGCCTCGCCGCGACCTCCTGGCAAGGTCCCGGCGGGTGCGCGCTCAACACGAACGATCTTTTTGACCAATGTCGGCCTGGCCTGGTCGGCGATCCTGCGCGGGATCTGGTAGCCGGATAACACCTTGTCGATCTCACTGCGGGATTTGCCAATCAGTCGGGGTAACAAATCGTCTTTGTTGTCAGGCGAGAGTACGCTGGCAACTTGCACAGCGACACTGAAGGTAAGGTTCTTCTTGATTAGAAGGTCGTACACTTCAGGTACTTTCCTGATCAACCGTGCCACTCTCACTCGGCGGCCAGCGGAAGAGTCTCCGTAGCCGAGTTCATGGATGCAGTACTCGGTAATAGTAGAATAAGCGAGCTCCAGATATATGCCGCGATCCTCGACTTCGTTTATTATCCGAAGGATATGAAGAGTAAGATCTTGTTCTTTTTGTACGAGTTTCTTGAGCGATTTAATTAATTCTATATTCGAAACACTTTTCAACGAACGCATCGTGCGCCTCCCGTTCATGGTGAACGTTTCCCCGGGCGGTTCAGCGTCAG
>CBDUWU010000234.1:0-5591 GCA_965371015.1 uncultured bacterium
GGTATGAATGATTTCCCGATCATATGGCAAGGAAAATTTTTTTGCTGCGTCGAGCGCCCTCGCCACATCGGCTTCGCTGATCTCCGTTTCCAGATCGGGTACCGCCACCACTCCGCGGCTGTTCATGCTGCGAATGTGTTCTCCCGCGACCCCCACATTGTAGGTTCGCACCGAAACACCGGCCATCTGCTCCGCATCCCTGATGGCGGCGGCGACCGCCGCGGCTGCGCGGTCGATGTCCACGATCACGCCCTGCTTGAGCCCTTCGGCCGGTGCCGTCCCGACGCCGATAATGCGAAGGGGCGCGGGCGGTGCCAGCTGCGCCGCTCCGGTCGATCCGGCGACCGGGTCCCGTCCACGTTTCGACCAGAGCGTGGTCATGCGCTGGGGCGCAATCTCCCCCTGCCATTCGGCGATCATGGCGGAGACCTTGGTGGTACCCAGGTCGATACTTGCTCTCAAACGAACTGTGCTTTTCAAATTGGTAACCTCCAGGATATTACCGGGCTCGGTCAAAAAAACCGCTCATCCGGCCCTCCGTCAATTCCGGCCGCGGAGCACGACCTGATCGTCGAATCTCAGGTCGATGATCCCTGCGTCCTCCCCTTTTTCAGCGAGCGTGTCCTTCAGCAGAAAGTATTTCTTCAATCTGTCGGGATAGTCCCCATCACCCAGAAGGATCACGCAGTCCCTTTCAAGTGATCGAATGCTCACACCTCCGTCGGAAACCCTGAGCTCCGAAATGTCTTCGGCGAAATCTCCACCGAGGCTCTTGCACAGGGCCAACACCTCGAGTGCATTCTGTAGGTTGTTGTGTTTATTTAACTTACCAACTGTCACATCTTTCTTCGACAGCCCCGTGATGATCGGCAGGTCGAGGATGGCCGAGAACTCGTCGTCCTCCATGACCATTCCAAAACGATCGACCTCCAGGAACTGGTCGGTGAAAATCAGGGCGACCGGTTCGCGTTCTTCGACACGACAGGTGACTTTGTCGGGCAGCACACGCTTCATCGAGACCCGCTCGACCCTCGGGTGCATCTCGATCCGCTTCTCGTAAGACTGGAGCGGCACCAGCAGGATATTCTGTCCCTCGAGATCGGCCAGCAATGTTTCGACCTCGGACGTTTCCACCCGGGTCATCCCTTTGAACTCGACGTCGTGAATCGTAAATATCTCCGACGTGGTCATGAAGTTGTAAACGTACATCGAAGCTACGATCAGGACGCCGATGACCAGGACCACAGCGATCCTCTTCACCGTCGCCTTGAACGCGTTTCTCCGCTGCCGTCTTGTTCTATCGATGGCCAATGACGATCACCTCCGTTTTGAGAGTGACTCCAAACTTTTTTCTGACTTCTCTCCGCATCAAACGGATGAGGTATTCGACTTCGCCCGCCGTCGCCTTCCCCTCGGTGTTTACGATGAAGTTGGCGTGTTTTTTCGAGATTTTTGCTCCTCCCCGGACAGTTCCCTTCAGACCACATTCCTCTATCATTCGGGCGGCGAAATCTCCCGGCGGATTGACGAAGGTGCTCCCGAAGGTCCGCTCCGAAATCGGCTGCGTTTTCTTTCGGTCGAGTGAGCGCTCATAAGTGTCTCGGTCGATCCGGCCCTGCGGGCAGTTGAACGTCGCCGAGAGCACAACCGATCCCGGCGCAATGTTCGTCCGGCGGTAACCAAACTCGATTTCCTTGTTACGCAGAACGCGCTCGCTTCCGTCGGGTTCCACCAGCCTGACCCGGGCCAGTATGTTCGCGACCTCTCCACCGAACGCCCCGGCGTTCATCACGACGGCGCCCCCCACTGTCCCGGGGATGCCGACGCCGAACTCCATTCCGGTCCGGCCCTGGCGTGTCATATTGCGCGCCAGCCGCGCAAACGAAGCACCGCCCTCGGCAAACACCGTCCTGCGGTTCAGCCTCACTTTGGAAAAGTACGTTCCCAGTTTGATAATCATCCCGTCGTAACCACCGTCCCTGACGATTAGATTGGATCCCTTGCCTACGACAACGTATTCGAGTTGGGCCCTGTGCGCGTAACGCACCAGCCTAGCCGCCTGTCCCATGTTGCGCGGCGCAACCATGAACCGGGCGGCGCCTCCGACACCGATCGTCGTGTGCCGCGACATCGGTTCGTCGCATCGCAGCCCCTCTCCGACGATCCGCCGGAGAGCGCGAACTGTCGTTTCCGTCCCCTTCTCACCCATCCTTCTTCCGTTTCCCGCCGCCGGAAAGCATTTCCAGCAGCATCTCGCCGGCCCGGTAAATGTCCCCGGCCCCCATGGTGATAACCATGTCCCCTTCGCGAAGTTCAGACCTGAGCGTGTCCACCATTTTCTCGAAAGACGGCTTGTGATGAATGCGGACGCCCCCCCGGGCCTCGACACGGTCGATAATCGTCTGCGCCGTAACACCCGGTATCGGTTTTTCGCCGGCAGGGTAGATGTCCGTCACATAAACAGCCTCGGCGCCGTCGAAGCAGCCGGCGAACTCGTCGGCCAGTGCCAGCGTTCTCGAGTAACGGTGCGGCTGGAACATGACGAACAGCCGCCGGCCGTAGTTGCCCAGTGCCGCTTTCACCGTGGCGGCGATCTCAGTGGGGTGATGGCCGTAGTCGTCCACGACGATGACCCCCGCTTCGGTTCCCTTGACCTCGAAACGTCTGCCCACCCCCTCGAAATCCTCGAGCCCTTTCTGAATCGCGTAGAAAGGAATCTGCATTTCCATACCAACCGCGCACACGGCCAGTGCGTTGCTCACGTAGTGGTTCCCCGGAATGCCGATCGTAATTTCGCCGAGTGGCTCTCCCCCATACTCGACGGAAAACCTTGTTCCCTGGTCGGCTCGTGAAATGATCTCGCCGCGCACGTCGGCGGCAACGGCCTTCGGCTCCGGAGCCGGCCCCCCGAGCGAATATGTAATCTTGCGGCGGTTGATCGCCGGCATGATATCCCGAACGTTCTTGTCGTCCGCGCACAGAATCACGGCACCGTAAAACGGGACGAGATTCGCGTATTCGACGAATCCGCGTTTGATGGATTCCAGGTCACCGTAGAAGTCCAGGTGCTCCCGGTCGATGTTGGTGATGACGGCGATCGACGACGGGAGCTTGACGAACGAACCGTCACTCTCGTCCGCCTCGGCTACGAGGTAACGGCCGGTTCCGAGCCGCGCGTTGCTGTGCGCCGACTTGAGCTTTCCCCCGACGACGACGGTCGGGTCCAGTCCGCCGTGGGCGAACACGGACGCGAGTAACGACGTCGTCGACGTCTTACCGTGGGATCCGCCCACCGTGACGGCGAACTTGAGGCGCATCAATTCTCCGAGCATTTCGGCACGGGGAATCACCGGTATGTCCAGCGCCAGCGCCGCGGCGATCTCGGGGTTGGTCTCGTCTACCGCGCTCGAATACACGACAACGTCGACACCTTCGATCTGGCCGCCGTGGTGCCCCATATCGATCCTCGCCCCCAGCTCCGAGAGGCGTCGGGTATTCTCCGACTCCTTCAGGTCCGAGCCGGTGACCACGAATCCGTAGTTGAGCAGCAGTTCGGCGATGCCGCTCATACCGATTCCGCCGATACCGACGAAGTGGATTTTTTTGGTTCTGCCTAGAAAAACCATCTACACAACCCTCTCACGCGCAACAACGGGCCGCGGGCCTTTATCGGTCACGGTCACGACGTTTTTTTTTACCAGGCCGATGATCTCGTCGGCGGCCTGTACCGCCGCGTCCGTTTTGACCCACGACCGCATTTTTTCTTTCATCTCCAGCATTCTCTGCGCGTCGTTGAGAAGCGCAGAGATCTCACCCGCGAGGCGTTTGCCGTCGAGTTCCCCGTCCGCGATGACCACGGCGCCACCGGACTTCCGCAACGCTTCGGCGTTGAGTCGCTGGTGGTCGTCGGCCGCGTACGGATACGGCACGAAAATCGACGGAACCGAAAACGTGGCGAGTTCGAACACACTCGACGCACCCGATCGGGCCACGGCCAGGTCTGAGGCGGCATAAGCGTACTGGACCTCGTCGACGTAGGCGCGTACGGAGATGGCGTCTCCCAGCCCCTCGAGAGCTTCGCTGACGGCTTCGCGATCCGCGTCGCCCGTCAACAGGATGAACTGAACGCCCCCGCCCGGGACCAGGGTGCGGGCCGCTTCCGTAGCAGCGACGTTCAGCGAATGCGCGCCTCTGCTTCCGCCGATCACGAGAACCGTCGGACGGACCGGATCGAGCCCGAAAAATCGGGCGCCGGACTCACGATCCGCAAAAGGGAGGCGGCGGAGCGGATTCCCAATCACAGCCGAATCCGCTCCGCCGGGAATCGCGGAGCGCGATTCCGTGAAGGCCAGGAGTACCAGGTCGGCGAATCTCGCCAGACGGCGATTCACCAGTCCCGGCACGCTATTCTGTTCTTGCAGGACCCGCGGGGTCCCCGTGACGATTGCCGCCACAACCATCGATACGCTCGCGTATCCACCGGTGCCGACGACGACGTCCGGGCGGAATGACCGGATCGTTCCTACGCCACCGGCCACACCGCGTACCAGATCGAACGGCACCATCAACTTGTTCGCCAGGGACGCGCCGCGAACCCCCCTGCCGGGCAGCAACTGCAGCCTCGCGCCGATCCCGGCGAGCAGGCGGCCCTCCAGCCCGCCCGGGGTTCCGACGAACATGGCCGTCACGGCGTCATCGCCCAGCCGTTCCATGAGCCCCTCGTACATCGCAACGGCCGGGTACACGTGGCCGCCCGTCCCGCCGCCGGCGAAGATCACACGAATATTCGTTCCCTGGTCTTTCATCTGTATTGCAGGTCCCCTACCGCCGGTGCAGTACGCCCGCGGGAGCGGATGCCCCGCGCGTTCCTCTCGGACCGGTGACGAGATACGTTCAAGAGAACGCCGATCGCAAAGGCGTTGACGACGAGCGCCGATCCCCCGTAGCTCAGAAACGGCAGCGGCAGTCCGGTGACCGGGAACATGCCGGTCGCCACGTACATGTTCAGTGCCGCGTACCAGAAGATGGAACAACCGATCCCGACGACCAGCATTTCGCCGAATCTGTCGTTACAACGCCTCGAGATCTTGAGAGCACGCAGCGCCAGCAGCAGGAACATCCCACTGATCAACAAGGTGCCAACGAGTCCCGCCTCTTCTCCGAGTATCGAAAAAATGAAATCCGTGTATGAATCGGGCAGCCAGCTCAGTTTCTGTGTGCTCTCTCCAAGCCCTTTACCTACCAATCCCCCGGAACCGATCGCCATGATCGACTGGGTAATCTGCCAGTTATCCGCGGTGACGCCGGCACCGTGATCGAAGAACGAGACGATCCGCTGTCGCGCGTAGTCGGCGCTCATCAATTTGACCGTGGCTGCCGCCGCGCCGATGGCGACAAATCCCGCGAGGTGAATGATACGGGCTCCACCGACAAACAGGACCGTCAGTGCGATAACCAGCGCGGCAAGCGCCGAACCGTAGTTGGGGGTGGCGGCCACCAGGCCGACCACAAGACAAATGGCGACCGCTGCGGGAAGGAATCCCCTCTTGAATTCCGTGATGGTTTTTCCTCTTCGGCTGATCCACCAGGCG
>CBDUWU010000235.1:0-5582 GCA_965371015.1 uncultured bacterium
GTTTCCGCAGTTTGAGCCCTCGCCAGGAAAACATGGACGTCGTCGAACTGAGCCACCTGTTCAGCGCCGCGTCGGGGATGCCGTTTTCGCGGATCGACCCTCTCAAACTGGACGCAAAGCAGCTTTGCAGCATCGTATCCAAGCCGTTCGCGAGAAAACACCTCCTCGTACCCGTCAAGCTCGAAGACAACCAGTTGTCGGTCTCGATGGTCAATCCATACGACCGCGACGCGATCCAGAGCCTGGAGGACGTCACCGGCTTCTTGATCCAGCCCGTACTCGGCGTCAGGGTCGAGATCCTCAAGACGATCAACGAGATTTTTGCATTCGAGCACAGCCTGCAGAAGGCGGAACAGCTCAGGGCGGCCTCGGACGATCTGGGCAACCTCGAACAGCTCGTCGAAATAATGACCGAGCGGGAACTCGACGCCTCCGACCAGCACATCGTCAAGGCCGTCGACCTGCTCCTCCAGTACGCGTTCGAGCAGCGGGCCAGCGACATCCACATCGAGCCAAAAAGGGAAATGTCGAGAGTGCGGTTACGAATCGACGGACGGCTGCACGACACCCATTCGATACCCAAAGAGGTCTATCCGTCATTCGTTTCACGCATCAAAATCATGTCGAGGATGGACATCGCGGAGAAGAGAAAGCCGCAGGACGGCCGCATCAAAATGGTCTTCAAGGACAACGAAATTGAGTTGCGGGTGTCAACCATCCCGGTTGCGTTCGGAGAAAAAGTCGTCATCCGCATATTCGACCCCGAAATGCTCGTACAAAACCTGTCCACCCTCGGGTTTTTCCCGGAACAGCAGGCGGTGTTCGAGAGGATGATCGAGCACCCCTACGGCATCATTCTCGTCACCGGCCCGACGGGCAGCGGAAAAACGACGACCCTCTATTCCGCGCTCCAGTACCTCGCCACACCCGAGGTCAACATTACGACCATCGAAGACCCTATCGAAATGGTGCACGAACCGTTCAACCAGATTGGTGTACAGGAACAGGCCGGCGTCAGTTTCGCCACTGCTCTGCGCAGCATCCTGCGCCAGGATCCCGACATCATCATGGTCGGGGAAATCCGCGACGAAGAGACAGCCCAGTATGCGGTCCAGGCGGCGCTGACTGGTCACCTGGTCTTCTCGACCCTTCACACGAACAACGCGGCGAGCGCCGTGACCCGGCTTACCGACCTCGGCATCGAGCCGTATCTGATCGCGTCGACGCTGATCGGAGTTCTGGCCCAGAGGCTCGTCCGCCTCGTCTGCACCAATTGTGACGAGCCGGCGAGCATCACCAAAGACGAAATGTTCCTGCTGGGAATCCACGAGGAAACCGACGTATCCCGCATACGCCAGGGCGCCGGGTGCGAAAAGTGCCGCAAAACCGGCTATCGCGGCCGAACCGCCGTGCACGAGCAGTTCGAAATCCTGGACAGAGCCAGGGTCACAATCAGGGACACCGCCGACGAAGCGACGATCAACCGCCTTGCCCGAGAGTCCGGAATGGAGCCGCTTCTCAACGCAGCTATCCGCAAGCTGCTGGCAGGCGAGACCACGGTTGAGGAAATCCTCCGCGTTATTCCCCTTGTCGGTTGACCCGGGTTTGTTGAAGTCCGACCTGTCGCATAGTTCAAAAAAAAGGGGCGCCTCGAAGGCGCCCCGAATCACAAGGCCGGAAATAAGGCTGTTACATCCTCAGTCTTCCCACTTGGAAACTTTGCCCTCGATGATGTAAATGTATTTGCTTCGTTTGCCGACGGGATACACCCACTGTTCGTTCTTCTTTCCGCCCACCTCGTTGGTATTCGTCTTGGCCGGCACTCCCCACGACTCCAGCGCCGCCTCAGACGACATACCGACGAAAACTTCGTGGGCAACGATCGCACGGGCGGTCTTCTTGCCCCATTTCCGGATGTAGTCTACCTGGCGGAGTGTCGGGTCCTTGAACCAGAAGATGTCGTCCATGGTGACATGAACCTTCTCTTCCGAGAGCGGCCGTTCAATGTCAAGGCCGTGGACGATTCGCTTGTTCTTCTTCAGCGTCTCGACCGACACGGAGCCAGTGAAGTGCATGTCGAGGTCGGTAATCTTGACCTTGGTATCCCTCGGAACCGACCCTCCCTCGCCAAGATCCTCGAGTACGAGCCGCGTCCAAGCGATACGATCGGTGTAATACTCGAGCAGATCTTTCTGCTCTTCGAGCGGAATGTCCTTGGACACCTGCCGCTTGACTTTCGCGCACGAAACAGCGACCAGCAGCACCAACGGTAGAATCAACAACAGCCTTTTCAATGCTCTCACCTCGCCAGACGGGTATTAAACAACGACTTTCTGATAATTTGTGGGGGGCTTTTTCAATAAACGCCAATCAAATGATCCACAACCATCGTGGTCATGTCGTCGGTGAAATCAATCGCCACGACATCGACCCTGGGCAATAACCTCGTTCTCCGGGACGCGACGACTCCCTCCAGCGCCAGCCTCACCCGCCCCAGTTTCCGCGAGTCGACGGCTTCGGCCGCCTTGCCGAATCGCCTCCCCCTGCGGAGTTTGACTTCGATGGCAACCAGCGTGCTGCCGTCGCGCGCCAGTATATCGATCTCACGTCTCGCGTAGCGAATGTTCTTCTCGAGTATCTCGTAGCCCTTGACGGCCAGAAACGCCGACGCGATACGCTCTCCCAACTCGCCCACCGCCCTGTTGTTCATGCTCACCACACTCCTTCCCCACCCCGGGCAGCGATAGTGGAACACTGTATATTACAATAATTAAATCAAAACCCCGGCGTTTTCAATGACTTTTGGCCGAAACGAGCGCCGGTGGGGAGGCGCCGATCCATGGGCGATAATCGCGTCGAGGTGCTCTTTTGTCCCGTACCCCTTGTTCCGGGCAAAGTTGTAGTGGGGAAAGAGCTTGTGGAGTTTTCTCATCATCCGGTCCCGGGCCACCTTGGCCACAACCGACGCCGCCGCGATGGCCAGGCTCCGGGAGTCCCCTCGCGTCAGCGCCACCGCGGGTCCGCCCCACTGGATGGTGTCACGGCCGTCTACGAGCACCAGGTCGGGCCGGGTGCGCAGCCGGGAGACCGCCCGGTGCATCATCATCAATGTGGCCTGGAGGATGTTCCGTTCGTCGATCAAAGACGGGGGCCCAAAAGCGATCGCCACGGCGGTGGCCGCCATGACGATGTCGTCGAATATTTCCTCCCGAGCTCGCTCGGAGAGACGCTTGGAGTCGTCGACCCCCACCAGGAGGGAGTCGGGCGGCAGGATCACAGCCGCCGCCACGACCGGGCCCGCCAGCGCACCGCGCCCCGCTTCGTCGACACCCGCGATCAGGCGGGCGCCTCCATCCGCGGTGGCCGCTTCGGCGTCAAAAGCCGATAAGCGCCGATATGTCTCTTCGGCGCTCCGGCGCGTACTAGCGCGTTCGCTTCTTTTCCTTGATCCGGGCTGCTTTGCCAATGCGGTCTCTCAGATAATAGAGTTTGGCCCGCCGGACGCTTCCCCGACGGACAACCTTGACCGACTTGAGGTTGGGCGAATGCAACGGAAAGACACGCTCGACGCCGATGCCCGAGCTGATCTTGCGTACCGTAAACGACTCGCCGGCGCCTCCGCCGCGGGTCTTGATGACCACGCCCTGGAACGCCTGCTCTCTCTCTTTGGTGCCTTCGACCACCCGGACCATGATACGGACCGTATCGCCGACATTGAAGTCGAAATTCCGGTCCTCCAGGTTTTTTCGTTGGATGCGATCGATGATGTTCACTTCTTGTCCTCCCTATTTGCCTTTCTTCGATTTGTCTTTCAATAAGTCGGGTCTGTATTTTCTTGTTCGTTCCAGGGACGACCGTTTGCGCCAGTCGTCGATTTCCTTGTGGTGCCCGGAGAGCAACACGGCGGGGACTTCGAGTCCCCTGAATTCCACCGGACGGGTGTACCATTCGCAGTCGAGAAGGCCGTCCCGCCCCGCGGCAAATGAATCGGTGTCCGCCGAGTCCTTGTTTCCCAGCACGTCGTCGAGCAGCCGAACTGAGGCTTCTATACAAACCGCCGCGGCCAGTTCGCCGCCACTGAGAACAAAGTCACCCACCGATACCGTGTCGGTGACCACCAGTTCCCGAACGCGCTCGTCCACGCCCTTGTACCGGCCACAGAGGAAAGTCAGTTCTTCCTCCGCCGCGAACCGCTCGGCCATTTTGTGCCGGAGAGGTTCGCCGTCCGGGCTCATCAGAATCACCGGGCTGCCCGGCAATCTGTCGAGGCTCTCGATCGCCTTCACCAGCGGCGGGGCCATCATCACCATCCCGGCGCCGCCACCGTATGGTTCGTCGTCCACCGTGCGGTGCAGATCAGCCGTGAATTCCCTGGGGCTCACGCAGCGATAGGACACCAGGCCCTTCTTCTCCGCGACCGCGAGCATCCCCATCGAAAGGATTGACTCCATGACGTCGGGAAATATCGTAACGACGTTTATTTTCATTACGGTGCCCGCTCAGTCGTTCAGCAGTCCGGGAATCGGCCTTATCGTCACCACACCCGCTTTGTCATCGCGGCCGACCACAAATTCGGGCACCGCCGGCACCATCGAGTCGCCCGTATCGTTTTCGATGTCATAAACCGGATGCGCCGCCGAAAAAATCACCGACCGGATGCGGCCGACGACCCGGCCGTCCTCGGTCTTGACGGTGAAGCCGACGACCTGAAAAGGCAACTCGCGATCGGGCAGATCAACGTCGAGATCGGCGGTGTCAATAAACACCTCTGTGCCGATCTCGGCTTCGGCATCGCTCCGGGTTTCTACACCCTTGAACTTGACGACAAAGTTATTTCCGTGCGGGCGGAACCTCTCGATATTGACCTCGTGGTTCTCCACGTTGCCGTCGATGAGACGCCGCATTTTGAGGCGGGCCGACTCCAGCACTTCGGGCCAGAAATTATCGGACCCGACAAACTTCAATTCGCCCTTGATGCCGAACGCCTTCGCAAAGCGTCCGAGGTAGATTATCGTATCTTTGGACGCAACCAACACCGTTATTCCTTGATCTCGAATATTACCTTTTCCCCGGCCTTGCTCGCCGCCGCGTTGACGATGGTCCTGATGGCCCGCGCCGTCTGCCCGTTCTTTCCGATCACCTTGCCGAGGTCATCCGAATTCACGGACAGTTCCATGACCGTATAGTTCTCTTTCTGCGCCTGCTTGACCTTGACGTTTTTGGGCTGCTCGACGAGAGCAAGGGCAACGTACTCGATCAATTGTTTGATGGTCTCTTTATTGACTTCCGGCATCGGCGATGCCTCCCTGCTACATGATGATGTCGAACGTAATTACTACCGATCGCGATCGCACGAATCCGGCGCACGCCCGCATCCGGCAGGCGCCGCCAGACGATTCGCCGCCGGTGCTACGAAGAAGTCTTTTCCGTCTTGTCGTCGCCCTCGGCCGGTTTCTCGGCTTCGGGCTCGACTGCCGGCTTTTCAGCTTCGGGCTCGACTGCCGGCTTTTCAGCTTCGGGCTCGACTGCCGGCTTTTCAGCTTCGGGCTCGGCCGGCTTTTCAGCTTCGGGCTCGGCCGGCT
>CBDUWU010000236.1:0-5539 GCA_965371015.1 uncultured bacterium
AATCTTCTATTTTTAGGTGCTTGACACCGCCCGGATATGTTATACTCTGTTCCCTGAAATGTAACGTTACCATAGAGTTAACGTTATTTGTTGCAGGACGTAGCCCAACGGTCGCAAGGTTCGAACAAAAGATCCAATTGCTCTCCTATAATGAGGACGACCGCGTGGGCTTTTTGTTGTTTTAATTCGTTCAACTTTATCGGACGGTGCCGGTTTCAACAGCAATCCGGACGGATCCCGGGATCCGAACCGGCGAGCGGATGATCGAATTGAAAAGCCGGACATCAGATCAGCAACATCCCTCGGGTAATTATAATAACCGCCGGCGCCCGTCGACCGAGCGACAGCACCACCGGCATCAACATACAAACCCGCCCCATCTCTTAGCGGATAGCCAAAACAACGTCATTTCACTTTCACCGCGTTCTCCACACGAGCTGGATGGACGCTTTCACTCGATAGGGCCATGGAAAAATCTATGAAGGTTCCAAAGAAGAAAACGGAAATGATAAACGAAACGTCCGCCGAAACCGTCGCAACCGGTAACAAGCCTGTGATATGCGACGAACATATTATCGAAATCGTTTCCGACTCCGGAGAAGGCGCGCAAACAGCCGGACAGTTGTTCGGTACCGTCTGCGCCAAAAAGGGTAACAGCATCTGGACGGTGGAAATCATCCCGGCGGAAATCGAACCCCCCGCCCGCACCGCCGCCGGCGCGAGCGGTAACCGGATTCGCATGGGGTCGTTCAGGGTAACCAACGCCGGCAACGAAGCCGACCTCGTCGTTGCTTTCAACGAACAAGCGTTGCTCGGCCGGCTCCGAAGCCGCCAGTTCAAGCCCGGCTGTGTCATCCTGATGGAAGACATGTGGCGCAATCACTCCGATCCGATGATCCGTGACGACTACATCAAGGTTTACGACCAGCTCGTCGCCGACGGCTACCGCGTCCACGAGATCCCCATGGAAGAGGAGTGCAAGAAATACGTAGACAACCCGCTGCGCGGCAAAAACATGTTCGTACTGGGGCTGCTGTGCAGGATCTACAACCTCGACCTCGACCTGGCGCGCAACGAAATCGCGTTCAAGTTCCGCAAGAAGGGCGACAAGGTCATCGCGCCCAACGTCGACCTGGTGGAGGCGGGATACCGCTACGCGGATGAGAACCTCGATTACTCGGTCGACGTCCCTCCCTTCGGATTGACCGAACCCCAGGTTGTCATCAACGGTAACACGGCCGTCGCTCTGGGAATCGTCGCTTCGGGGATGGACGTCTGCGCGATGTACCCGATCACCCCGGCCACTTCGGCGTCACACTACCTCAGCGATATCTTCGACGAGGTGGGCGGCGTTGTACACCAGGCCGAAGACGAGATCGCCGCGTGCGGATTCGCCATCGGCGCGTCATACGCGGGCAAGTGTGCCGTCACCATAACGTCGGGACCGGGCATGGCGCTCAAAACCGAGCTCATGGGCCTGTCGGTGATGGCCGAGATTCCGCTCGTGATTGTCAACGTCCAGCGCGGCGGTCCCAGCACGGGACTGCCAACCAAGGTAGAGCAGGGCGACCTCCTCGCCGCCATTTTCGGCACACCGGGAGACGCCCCCAAGATCGTCATGGCACCGGCCACGATCGAGGACTGCTTCTACTCGATGATTACGGCGCGCAAGATCGCCGAGACTTTTCGCTCGCTGGTCCTCGTCATGTCCGACGCCAACCTGGCCACGGGTCAGCAGGCGTTTTCGCGCCCCCATTTCAAGAACGAATGGGTAGCGCCTCCGATCGACCAGAGTCCGGTCCCCGACCGCGAACCCTACGACTGGGATCCCAAGACGGGCCTGTCGCAGCGTTTCATCCCGGGACAGCCCGACGGCATGCACACGCTCACCGGGCTTGCGCACACGAGCAAGTCGCAGGTGGCCTACGAACCCGGCGTGAACCAGGAAGGGTGCAACCGGCGCAGCCTCAAACTCGCCGCGTTCCAGAAAACGCTCAAGACTCCGAAGGTCAACGGCGACGACAAGGGCGACCTGCTCCTCGTCGGCTGGGGCAGCACCAAGGGCGCAATCGAAGAAGCCGTAAGCCGCTGCCGCGAGGACGGCATGAGCGTTTCGTCGCTGCACATCAAGTTCCTGCAGCCGATGGCTTCGGGCATCAAGGAAATCATGCAGAAGTTCAAGAAGGTGATGACTGTCGAGATTAACTATTCCGACAGTTTCGACGACGAATTGATTACGGAAGACAACCGCCGCTACTCCAACCTGGCGTGGCTGCTGCGGGCGCGTTATCTGTTGGATATCGACTGCTGGTCGAATGTACACGGCCAGCCGATAAAACCGGGCGCGATCGAAACTATGGTTCGCGGCCAGTTCTCGAAATAACACCGAGGTTCAACCATGTTTGGTCTCAAAAACGCATGCGTTATCGACGTTCAAGATGAATACAAAACCCTGGAGGATTACCAGGGCCGTGTCGTCCGCTGGTGTCCCGGCTGCGGCGACCACGGGATTCTCACCGCGACGCAGAAATTGTGCCGCAACGAACAGCTCCCGCCGGAGAAAACGGTGTTCGTGTCGGGCATCGGATGCGCGGCACGGTTTCCCCACTACATGAATACGTACGGGTTTCACGGTCTGCACGGACGTGCAATGCCGATCGCACAGGGCATCAAGATCCGGCGTCCCGATCTGCACGTGTTCATCAACACGGGCGACGGCGACTGCTGCAGCATCGGTACGGCGCACTGGATCCACGCGGTGCGCATGAACTTCGATATGACGTGCGTGCTGCACGACAACGGGATCTACGGACTGACCAAGAAGCAGGTCTCGCCGACGACGCCGAAGGGATGGAAGACCAACACGACGCCCCGCGGTGCCCTGCTCGATCCGATCAACCCGCTCACGACGACGCTCGGAATCACCAACGTGTCGTTCGTCGCGCAGGTGGTCGAGTGGATTCCGGAACTCCTCTACGAGGTCCTCCAGGCCGGCTTCCGGCACAAGGGTTTTGCGTTCATCCGCGTGCTCCAGCGGTGTCCGCACTTCATGCAGGATATTTACACACAGCTGATGACCGACCCCGCCAACGTCATGTTATTGACGCACGAAAATGGCATGCCCATCAGCGACGGCATCGCCCGTCTATACAAAACGCAGGAGGAACACGATCCGCGCGACTTGCAGCGGGCCCGTGAACTCTCCGCAATGCAGGACAAGGTACCCATAGGCATTCTGTACCAGAATCCGGACGTGCCGACGTACGACGATTTGCGCTCCCCGGAACGCGCCCCCACGATCGAACAGCGGCAAGATCTGCTGGAGTCGGCGTTCGATAAATTCGGTATCTTTCCCCCCAGTAACATCGAGGTAATAACCGGTGGCAACGGAGATGGATCCGGCGGATCGAAATGAGTCTTTCGACGATATAAAGTGGAACGTGTTGGAGTCCGAACTGGGCGTGACGGAAGCTGAAAAAGGCCCGGCACTCCCGGAACAACCCGTCGGCGGCAAACTGCCGGTCGAACCGGCCCCGGCGCCCGAGGCGCTCGACCCGGCCGGGGCGACCACCGCCCGCCACGAGCTTCTCAACTTTTTCTACTACGGGCACCGCGAAAGCGAGGACGCCGGCGAAATGCCGGAGCCCGCGCTGCTCTACCAGCACCGCGACCTGTCCCGCGTCCGACACGAGTACCCCGTGTGCCTGACACCGACCGGACCGAATGCGCCGGGCCGCACCCTTGCCCAGGTTTTCGACGAGCTGATCGAAGCCACGGCCGGCGACGACAGCGATACCAGCCGCCGGTTCCGGCAGCACGCCATGCGCCTGGAGTTCACCATCCGGTCGTTGTCCGCCGGCGTGAATACACCGGGCCTGTTGTCCGACGTGTGTGCCAAGGCCTCCGATGAATTGCTCGCCACACCCGGCTTGTCCAAAAACAGGCTCGAACAGCTTCACGACGACGTTGAAAAAATCCGCCAGGCGCTTCCGTTCGACGGCGACGTTATTTCGTGCAGC
This sequence comes from uncultured bacterium, assembly GCA_965371015.1. GTDB lineage: Bacteria > Krumholzibacteriota > Krumholzibacteriia > WVZY01 > JAKEHA01 > CBDUWU01. The sequence continues at coordinate 4,020 of CBDUWU010000236.1, forward strand.
GCCCATGCTCCGGAACGCCTGTTCGAGTCGGCGATGGCTGCGTTCTGGCACGCCCGGTCGGCCAAATTTCTCGTTCTCCTCGACAACGTGATCCGGGAAACGCAGGACATCCTCGACTCCGCCGACAGCCGTTCCGATGGCGCCCGCAGCGCCGACCGGCTGGCGGATTCGTCGGGAGAAGAAGACCAGCTCGACTACGACGCAATGTCGGACATCCTGGGCCAGAGCGACCTCGCCGACCCACTGCCCACCGACCGGAGGAAACGGATCGAAGACGTGATCGCCACGCTTCGGCGGGTCCGTCCGCTGTACGCGGAGCCCGTAGACGGCGAGAAGCCGCCGTTCCCGATGGAGACGGTGGTCAACGACTGCCCCGCGGCGGAACGGCTGCACGCATCGCGCACGGCGGTAATGACGGATTTCTTCCGGGCGCTGCGAATCGCCCGCCTCGAGGTCGATAACAAATACCGCCCCGAGGTACACGACGCGTTCTTCACCCATTTTGACCCCAACGAGTTGACCGACGACGAGCTGTCGTTCTGCCCGCCCGTTCTGATGCGTCTCGACTCGACGTTCATCAAGAAGGCGCGCAAGATCGAACTGTTGAACCTGTTCGCCTCGGACACGCCGGTCAAGCTTCTCGTCGAGCTGGGAGACCTGTGTCACAACGATCGGGACGGCAACGCCGTTGCCGCACCCGCGTGGACATCGCAGATCGCTTCCATGGTATCGGCGATGGGTAACGTGTACGTGTCGCAGGCCACCGCTTCGCGGCCGTCACTGATACACGACAGCATGATGGACGGCATGCGTTACACCGGCCCAGCGCTGTTCAGCGTGTACTGCCCCGCAGCGACGGATTCGAAGGATCTCGACCCGTACCTGCTGGCCGCCGCCGCCGAAGAGTCGCGCCTGTTTCCGTCGTTCACGTACCACCCCGGCCAGGGGAACACCCTTGCCGACCGGGTGAACGTCCTCGACAACCCGCAGAACGACCAGATCTGGCCCCTCGACACGTTCCACTACCAGACGGACCAGGAAGAGCAGCGCGAAACCATCCTGCCGTTCACGCCGGCCGATTATCTGCTCGCCGACGTGCGCTTCAAACCGATGTTCTGGAATGTGCCGCCGTCACGCTGGCGCGAAGAACTCGTACCGCTGTCCGAATACCTGGTCGCAATAGCTGCCGGGGACGACGACGACGAAGACGCACCGGCGCGCGTGCCCTATCTCACCGCGGTTGACGCCGACGGCACCGTGTGCCGGGTCGTTCCGACGCGCGAGATACTAACCGTCGTCGACCGCGCCACCCAGTCGTGGCGCGGACTCCAGGAAATGGGCGGGATCGACAACTCGCACGCCCTCGCCCTGATCGCCGCGCAAGAAGAGCGCCTCGCCGAAGAGCTCAAGCGCGAACTGGAAGCGATCGAGCAGAAGTATTCGTCCGAGCTCGAACGCGACGTCGGCGCCCTGAGCCAGGAGATCATCCGCAGGATCGCCGGACAGTTGATCGCGCAGGG
>CBDUWU010000237.1:0-5499 GCA_965371015.1 uncultured bacterium
ATGATCTACAACGGCGACCTCGTCGCCGGTGGAAACTTCATCCAGATTGGCGCCTCGCTCACCGACAACGTCGGACGGTGGGACGGCGAGCACTGGTACAAGTACGGGTCCGGCACGCCTCAAATCGTCCACTGCCTGACGGAATTCCAGGGTGGCCTCTACGCGGGCGGCGCCATTTCGGATATCGACCCCATCCACGGAAACGCGGTATGGAGATGGAACGGCTCAGGATGGAGCGGGACGACGAGCGAGGGCGTCGGCATCGGCGTACTCGCCCTGACCGAATATAACGGCTCGCTCATAGCCGGCGGCGTTGCGTTTTACGTCGGTGACGACCTCGCCATCAAGGTCGGAAATCAGTGGTACGAGTACGCGGGTGGCATCCAGTGGAACTCAGAGGTTTACGACCTCGACGTCATCGACGGCGATCTGATCGTCGCCGGTGAATTCGACTACGTGGGCAACGACCCCGCAAATGTCGCGTTGAACATCGCACGCTGGGACGGCGTCAACTGGCACGACCTCGACTATGGGTTGCACAGACGTTGGGAATGGTCACGAGTACTCAACGTCGTACCCGACGGTGACAGCTTCTTCGCGGCCGGCGTGTTCACCCGCGCGGGCTTCCGTCCACAACTGTCGGTACCCTCGCTGGCGACCTGGACCGACATCTCGGTCAAGCCCAAGCCCGTAACCGCGTTTCAGACTCCCGATTTTTTCGGCGACGGGGCCACCTGGAAATTCACCTGGAAGACCAACCACGACAGCGACCCCCTGCTCGACGAAGTGGTCGTCCGGGACTACGCACCGACGGCGCCGTCCTGCATGATCGGCCAGCAGACGTTTCACCACAACGGATCGAGCGTCATCGCGACTGTTACGCTGCAGCCCGACGGATGGTATCTGCACGAGATGACCGTGGATCGCAACGAGTGTGCGCCCGGTTGTGACTATCTGTTCGACGTATCGAGCACCAAGTGGGGATACACCGCGACTATAACGGACAAGGTGTGGAACACCGGCTACTGCATCTCGAACCCAAGATTTTCACCGGAGAACGACGGCGCAACGACAGTGATGCGCACGGGGCTCGAGCAGAATCACCCCAACCCGTTCAACCCGTCCACGGTAATCGGGTACTCCATCGCGGACGGCGCCAACGTCACGCTGGCCGTATACGATGTGACCGGAAAGCTGGTCCGCACACTGGTGAGCGAGTTCCAGGGACGAAATCGCTACGAAGTGACGTGGAATGGAAGGGACAACGCGGGCATGCCGGTGGCATCGGGAGCGTACTTCTACCGTCTCGAGACTCCGACGTACAGCGAAACCAAAAAGCTGCTCTTGCTGAAGTAGGGCCTCAGTAGTGTCATATAATTCGGCCCATGCCCGACGGGTATAGGGATATTTGTAACCGCCCGTCGTACACCCTTCCCTTTCGCGACCGGCATCCTGAAAAGAGAGCTTACCCGGGACCCGGCGGGCTGACAGGCCCGCCGGGTCCCATTTTCAGAGTCTTCCGGACGCCGTCAGCCGATTCTCAGCTCTCGCTTCGCCTTCTTGAGGAAGGACTCTCCCTCTTCGATGCGACGGCGAAGCGTACGCGCCTCTTCCTTCCGTTTCGTTCCCGAAATCGCGTGCTGCAGCGCTTCGACCGCGGCGTTGAGCATCTTTGCCGCGGATTGATACTGGCTATCTTTGAGATCCATCGTCGCTCGTCCTCCCGTCGTCTCCATAAAGACGGAGATTCATAACCTCAAACCGGCTGGTCTCTATATACCACTCGCACCACCCAACGACCACCGTGGCCAACCTCTGATCGCGATAATAGCAGATATTTGACGTTACTTCCTATGATGAAGAAAGCAGTCAAGCCGGTCCTGCTCGATTTCGCACACCGCGTGGAGCGCGATGTCGGCGTTGGCCGCCCAGTTCGGCGAAGGCGCCTCGCTCGAATCGGAAGACGAAGACGGCTCGCCGCAGGAGATCATCTGCTTCAACGTCAAGATCGACGCGTGAGCCGAAGTGTCGGGATCAGCCATCATCATGATGATGACGGATTTCCCTGGTTGAAAATACCAGGGAAAGACAATATTCTGAATGAATGGGTGTATCCCGGAAAGATACTGCTTCTGAAGGCGAAGCGCTCGACCTGACGATCGAATCGATCGTGGCGGGCGGCGACGGCCTGGCGCGGCGTCCCGACAACTGCGTCGTCTTTGTCCCCCGCACCGCCCCCGGCGAACGCGTCGAGGCCACCGTCACCGAGGGACACCGCCAATGGATGAGGGCGCGACTGACCAGGGTGATCGAGCCTTCACCCGACCGGGTCGACCCGCCGTGCCCGCACTACGAGCGCTGCGGGGGGTGCCAACTCCAACACATTGAATACGGCGCCCAGCTGCGCGCCAAGTCGGGTATTGTTGCCGACGCGTTCCGCCGCCTGGGCGGTCTCGAAGCGCCGCCGGTCGAAGTGACACTGTCACCCCTCGAACTCGGTTACCGAAACCGGATATCGCTGGTATTACGCCGCGAGGCCGAAGGCGTGACGGCCGGGTTCCACGCCCTCGACGGCGAGGGCCTCGTCGATATCGACGCCTGCCCGCTGGCCGAAGAACCCATCAACAAAGTGTGGGCAACGCTCCGGACCGCCTGGGGAGACGGCGCCGCTGAACTGCCCAGGGGACGCGAACTCCGCCTCACAATCCGCACCAACCACGAGGGCCGCGTCGGCCTGGCGATCGACGGAAGCCGCGGCGGCGGCCACGACGGCATCGCCCGACTCGTCGAGGGAATCGAAGCTCTGGATTCGGTCTGGATCCTCGGGGATCACGGCGCGGTCGCGCGCCACGCGGGGTCGGAAACGATGCCGGAACAGCTGGGCAGGCACGAAATCCCGCTCACCGGTACGGCGTTCACACAAGTCAACCGTGCCGCCGCCGAAATCATGAATGGATACATCGTCTCGCAGTGCGACGACGTGTCGAATCGCCGCGTTGTCGACGCCTACTGCGGGTTCGGCACACGCACCGTCTCGCTGGCACGCGCCGGAGCGATCGCGGTCGGCATCGACTTCGACGCCACGGCCATCGAAGCGGCATCACGACTCGCCCGCGAAGCCGGGTTCGGCGCTGCGTTCATCGCCGCGCGCGTCGAACGGCGCATCAAGAAGGAACTCCCCGCCGACATCGTCATCCTCAATCCCCCGCGCTCGGGCGTCGCACTCGACGTCACCCGCGCCCTCCTCGACCGTCCGTCCAGGCGCATCGTCTACGTGAGCTGCGACCCCGCGACACTCGCCCGCGACCTCAAGCGCCTCTCCTCAGGATACCGGCTGATCGGCTGCCGCGCCTTCGACCTCTTTCCGCAGACATCCCACGTCGAAACCGTCGCCACGCTGACACCCACCTGGTGACACCCGCACCGCCCGTACCGTTCGGGGCTGTTGCCCCCGCTCGGTGACATGGGACGAGTTATTTCAGAAGAACCATCTTCCGCGTCTCGACGAAGTCGCCCGCGACGAGACGATAGAAGTAAATCCCCGACGCCACCTGCGTACCGGCGGCATTGCGGCCGTTCCACTTCACGTCCTTGTGGAGGCCCGCCTTGCGCTGCTCGTCGACGAGGGTTCTAATGAGCTGTCCTCTCACATTAAAGACGGACAACGTCACGTGCTCCTGCGCACGCAGCGAAAACTCGATCGTGGTCACGGGGTTGAACGGGTTGGGGTGGTTCTGCGCGAGGCCGTTGACGTACGTGTCGGGTACGTCTGTGGCCACCGGATCACCCACGGGATTTCCGAGCCAGCTGAGGATGTCACCCAGGTGGTGGACCCGATCCGGAATCCCATGCTCCCCGGTGTCACGGATCCGGTGATAACTGAACGCGGAAAACACCACCGCCACCGGATTGCCGAACTGGTTATTCTTCGTATTGGTGACGACCGCCTTCTCGGCGGCCCACATGCCGACGTATCGCATCTCGGCGATCGACGTCCCGATCGCTGCGAGCACATTGAACCCGATGTTTTCGCTGTATTCGCTGCTCGCAAACAACACATCCACTCCGCCTCCGTGGTCGAAAATACCGCCGGACCTGCCCTCGACCTGCACGGGATTCCAGACCCCACCCGTGTCCCAGTGATACCGGTAGCGGAGTTCATGGGGGATATACTCTTTGAACGCCAGGGCCGACGGCCCGCTGAGGTTGGTCCACTTGTAGGCGATGTCGTTGCCCGAGATATATACGCCCGGCCATTGATCGTGCTGGTCAACGAATTCGTGGAGCAGACCGAAGTCATCCGCCTTCGTGGGGTTCCCCGACCCGTCACCGAGGAGGCAGTTCTGCCGGTCGCCTGTGTTCCAGATGATCGTCTGATAGACCGGGACCAGCTGCATCAAGGCGCTCACATCTGTGCGTCCGGGCGTATTGCCGGCGCACGCGTCGGGGTCGCGGATATCGTAACGATCGATTTCCGCGTCGATACCCAGCATCTGGAATGCCGTCTCGAACATTAAACGTGCTTCTTCGTTGCCCGATCCGTCAACGTACAGGATTGCCCCGCCGTTGTAGAACCCGCCCCCCGGCAGCACCTGGAATTCCATCGGGTTCGCCGCCGCCTCTTCGATATCCCGCGTATGCCCGGTGGACTCGGTCCAGTACGTTTCGTCGTCGAGACTCTGTGCCCGGAAGAAGTAGAGCACCGTGTCGCCCGACTCAAAAAACGTGTCGTTGAGGTCGACACAATACCGATCGACCACGACTCCCGTGCGTCCCGGCCCCGTAAATACGGTGTCCATGCGCACAACGGTCCAGTCTTGTCCACCAGCCGGTTCAATCGACGTCACCGGCCAGCGGTTATTATCGTCGACGATCACGTCGCCACTCTTGATTCCCGGTTGAAAGAACGAGTTGACGCGAACGCAGCAGTAGACGGCCGGTCCGCCTGTCATGGGATCGATGTCAACGCCGGCGGTATCGATGACGGTGACGCACACCGAGTCGCCGGGAAGCACCCAGGGACTGCCCGGCGGCAGGATGTCGAGCGCCATGTCGGCGCGGCCGGCCCCCTCGGTCACGCCGCCGTCGGGAAACGCGTCCTGGAACAGTTCGATCTCTTCGACGATGAAACGTGGGAGCAGCGCCGAGGGGTCGACGAAGCCGGTGTCGGGCAAGCTCGGCGCGCTGGTATCGCACGTCGTGTAACTCGCTACGCTGTATATGTGATCAGAGCCGGGCAGAGCGTACTGGTCAACAAACCACCGTTCGGCCGTACTGCCGATTGCCACACCATCGCGCAGGACAAAATACCCCAATGCATACGGCGCTTTCTGCCACTCGATCTCGACTCCTTCGACGCTGGTGCCGTCGGAAGCAATAACAGCGTCCGGAGGTTCGGCCGGCGCTCCCGCCGCGCCGAAGACGATCGCGCCCACCCCTTCGCCACAAACACCCTGTGAGCGGACCTCATAGTCCCAGGCTCCGCCGACATAAGTCGTG
>CBDUWU010000238.1:0-5481 GCA_965371015.1 uncultured bacterium
GCCGAAGTCGCCCGGCTTCTGGGCTACGGCCGTGAGGAGATCCCCGATCGCGTCCAGGCGATTCTCGATGAGATCGTCGCGAAGCAACCCGACCTGGTCGAAGCCAGGTGCGCCTACCGGCGCCTCAAGCGACACAGCCTGGCCCACTCGCCATATCTTTACCACGTCGATGACGTCGTGCTCTGCCTGGTGACGATCGGCCCCGGAATCGAGCAGGCTCTCGAAGAAGAAAAACGAAACGGTCGGCTCGGCCGGGCGCTCGTTCTCGACATGTTCGGATCGGCTGCGGCCGAAGCGGCCGCCGAAGCAGCCAACGCGGCAATCGCGAACGACTTTCTGGGAAAGGGCCTCTACTGCAGCCACCGTTTCAGCCCCGGCTACGCGTGCTGGGACGTCAAGGAACAGCAGTGGATCCTGCCCACGCTCGAGGGCGAGGAACTCGGCGTCAGCCTGACGGAAGGATCCATGATGTCGCCGCGCAAGTCGATCACCTTCGCCGTCACGGTCGCCGAGACGCCGGTGGAATCCCGGCACGAACACTCGTGCAACAGCTGCGGGATGATCGACTGTCTGTACAAACTCACCGACTGATCGCAAAGAGAGGCAATGCAAATGCGTCCCACAATGCAGATCTTGTCCGTCGAGCGTATCGACGCGATCATCGCCGAAGCCTTCCGGATACTCGAACAGATCGGTGTGGAAGTGGAGTTGCCGGAAGCGGTGGAACTATTGTCGGGGGCAGGCGCGCGAATTTCCGACGCCGGCGACCGGGCTTTCATACCAGAAGAGCTGTGCCGGCGTTGTCTCGACACCGTCCCGGGCGAGTTCCACCTGTACGGCCGGTCCGGTGACGCCGGACTCACCATCGGTGGAGACGCCACCCACTTCGACCCGGGCTCAGCGGCGCTGACACTCTACGACCATGCCGCCGGGGAGATCCGCGCCGCCACGACTCGCGACGTCGTCGAATTCGCCGTTCTGACCGAGGGGATCGGGTCCTACGACTGTCAAAGCACCGGGTTGATACCCTCCGACGTGCCGGAGGACCTCGCCGACCGTTTCCGTCTGCTGATCGCGCTGGTCTACGGCGAAAAGCCGGTGATCACGGGCACGTTCACCCGCAAAGCGTATCGCACGATGCACGAAATGTTGTGCGCTGTACGCGGGGGCTCAAAAGAGCTCCGCACCCGCCCGCTCGCCGTCTTCGACTGCTGCCCTACCGCCCCGCTGACATGGAGCGAACTGACCTGCGACGCTCTGGTTTCCTGCGCGCGCACCGGCGTGCCCGCCGAAACGGTTTCCATGCCGCTTACCGGCGCTTCGGCCCCGGTCACGCTCGCGGGGGCGATCGTCCAGCACGCCGCGGAAAGCCTCGCCGGGCTCGTAATCCACCAGCTCGCCGGACCGGGATCTCCGTTTGTCTACGGCGGCGCGCCGTCGTGCTTCGACATGCGAAAAGCCACGACGCCGATGGGATCGGTGGAAACGATGATGATCGACGCGTCTTACGCCCAGGTGGGCAAGCGGCTCGGCCTCCCGACGCACGCCTACATGGGACTGAGCGACGCGAAGCTGCCCGACTTCCAGGCGGGCGCCGAGACGGCTTTCGGAGTCGCGATGGCCGCACTCGCTGGCGTGAACGTCGTATCGGGGCCGGGGATGTTGAACTTTGTGGGTACGCAGAGTCTGGAGAAGTTGCTCCTCGACGGCGAGGTCTGCGCGATGGCGAAGAGGCTTCTGCGCGGTGTTACGTTTCGCGGCGAAACGGAAGCCCTCGAGGTACTCGCCGGGCACGCGCTGGACAAGTCGTTTCTCACCGCCGACCACACCCGGAAATACTTTCGCGAAGAGGCCTGGATGCCGGGCCCCGCGATCGACAGGGGTTCACAGGGCGCGTGGGAGAGTGCCGGCATGCCGGACGCGACAACCCGAGCCCACGAAGCTGTCCGCGACGCCCTCGAAACGCCGAAGGTCACCCCGCCGGACGCGGCCCTGGTGGACGAACTCGAGCGCATCATACTCGCCGACGCCCGCACGATGGGCGTCGACTCCCTGCCCGACTGGCGGGTTCTGCTGCCCTGACCGGATCCTGAATCGGCGAGCCCGCGGCCGGGCTCCAGTCAGAACTGTTCGTCGTAACGCGTCCAGAGCTCGTCGCCCAGCTTCCACGCCCTCTCCACCACACGGTCGCCCCACTCGATACCGTATTCCGTCAGGTAGCGGCGCCCCTTCTTCTCGCTCTTCCCGAGCAACTTCACCGCTTCGGCGTCGACAGCCGCCTGGTTGGCGAACAACTCGAGCTGCATCGGCGCCCAGACCGCCGTCACGTCGTAACGCATGTCGCCCCAGCGCTGCGCCGTCAGTGTGCCCAGGCGGTTGAACGCCCACCACGCCGAGTCGGCTGTGTAGCCGTCGATCCGTCCCGGCGTCTTGTAGTACTTCGAGACGTCCGTCACGCCGCAGTAAATGGGGACGTAGATCGACGACGCGACGTTATCCATCGCCATCCATACAACCCCGCCGACTGGTGCCGGGAGCCAGTCGCGCGACTGGGTAATCGTCGCGTACATCGTGTACCAGCGCGCGATCGTCCGCTCGCCGCGCCAGCTCCATCCGCCATTGATCCTCAGCATCTTGTTCATGTCGTAGGGCATGAACGGGTTGGCCAGCGGAGAGATTTCCGTCACGCCTTCTTCGTTGACCCAGGTGAGGTTCTTGACGAAGTTGAAATCAGTGCCCTCGTAGTAGTCCTGAAACAACTCCACCATCTTGCCCAGCGTCACCAGCGTGTCCGGCTTGACCGAGAACGGGAAGTTCTCCGAATTGGGATGCAGTCCGAGCGACGGCGCCACCAGCGACAGCACTCGCCATTCGCGCCGCTTCGCCGCGGCCGAGGTACGGCTGCCCGGATCGTAGGCGTAGTTGAACTGAAAAGGTCCCTGCTCCGGATCCCACCAACCGCTGTCCTGCGCCACCTGATAGATGTTTTCCGACGCCATGAAGTAATCCGAGTCGTCGAGGTCTATGTGGCGGATTCGCGAGCCGTTGGCGTTGACCGACACGTGCCCGTCCGGCACCCGCTGCGCCACCCACACCGCTCCCGTGTTCCCCTGTCCCGGTCCCACGATCTCGAGGTGCCACGCCTCCTTCGTGTCGCAGATCGAGAGCAACTCGCCCTCGTCGTTCCAGCCGTACTGCCCCAGCAACTCGCCGGCGAGCTCGATGGCGTCGCGCGCCGTCTCGCAGCGCTCCAGCATCACGCACACCAGCTGCTGGCAGTCGATCATACCGTCGTCCGACTTGAGCGTTGAACGACCGCCGAACGTCGACTCACCGATGGCGAGCTGCGCGTCGTTCATGCACGGGTACGCGGTATTGATGAATCCGTGCGTCCGCTCCGCCTGGGGGATGTCGCCGGTCGGGACGTGTCCGTAGCCCGGCATCGCCAGCGAATCGGCCTCGACGCGCTTGACCATCGTCACGGTGGCGCCCTCCTTGAATTTCATCGGCGGCACGATATCGAACCACGACCTCGTGCGGTGGCTGTCGCACGTGTGCGACGTCATCACCGATCCGTCGGCCGACGCCGCCGGCCCCACCGTGATCACCGTGCACTCGTCCCGCCTCGGGTCTCCCGAGTCGGTCCCGGCCCGCGCGGCGGAGATCCCTGAAATCGACCAGAGACAGGCCGCGATTCCTCCGAGCAACAGGGCGATGTGTTTTCCGTTCAGTCTCATGTGTGTGTTCCTTCCAGGTGGCTGCTACATGTTGGCCAGTGCGCGCTCTGTCGCTTCCAGGAGCGCATCGGCGCCCACCGGTGTGCCGGCCGCGTTGATCATCCACAAATCCGGCGCGATATTGCCCGACGCCACGATCCTCTCGAATTCCGGCCCGACCTTGCCCGCCTTGCGAATCTGTTCCTCCACCTGGAAGGCGATCAGGTGGCCGATCGGATAGTCCGGCAGGTAGAGAAACGAGTGGATCATGTGCGAGTACACCCCGAGGAGCACGACGTCGCGCTGTCCCATGACGGGGGCGTAGTACTGGTTCCACACCGCTTTTGCGATCTCGATCGTCGCATCCTTGAGTTGGGACGGCGTGGCCTCCGGGTGGTCGTACATCCAGTGCCAGACCTTCATGTCCACCAGGGCGACGGCGGCGATTTCGCTCGCACCCCAGTAGTCATCGAGTGTCCGGAGCGCTTCCGCTTTGTCGTCTTCGGCCGCCAGACCGAGGAGCTCGAGGTCGCGTGCCTGAAACACAAACGCGAGCGCTTCGGTGAAGGCCGTATTGGGCACCCCGCGCAGGAACCAGTGGTCCATGTCGTTCAGGGTCAGGACCTGTTCGACGTTGTGCCCCATTTCGTGAACGGCGATGTTGAAGCCCTTGTAGTCCATCCCGTCGTCTCCGATCCGCGTGCGCAGGTGCGCTTTTTCCGTCCGCATCTCGGCGCCCCAGGCGTGACCCGATCCACGAGCCGGGTCGACGACGATGTAGCTCGCGAGGTACTCCGCCCGGTCCGCGGGAAATCCCAGCCCTTCGAGCAGTGTCGGAATGTTTTCCTCGTACGCCGCCGGCGACGGGAAACGCGCCCGGACGATTTCATCGAGTTCGGCGGGCGTGTAGCGCCCACCGGGCCTGAATCCGTTGTACCAGATGTCGAACGCCTCCAGCGGACGCCCGAGGCGTTCCGATATCAGGACCGCCGTTTCCGCGAGCAGCGGTGAGGACAGCATGTCTTCGAACATCGCCTCGACCCGTTCTTCGGGGAGCTCCCGGTTTTCGTCAAACCGCCGCGCGATATGGGTCGGCGCCGACGGCGAATAGGGGTCGACCCGGCGGGCCGCCAGGAATGTCTCCAGCAGGACGGCGTAGCGGGTGTCGGGCTCCGGGGCGTTAGTGACCTCGAGGTCGGCCGGCGGCGATCCGCCCGCGTCGTTTTCCGCCGCCGCCGTCACTTCGTTGGCGTACGGCTTCCAGTCGACGTAGGGGTTGTCGATTACGGTTTCGGGAATCGTCTGGGTGACAATCCGGTTCATCACCTGTTCGATCATCCGTTGCTGTTCGATTCCCCCGTCCGGGTTGTTGTATTGCGACTTGATCTCGTCGCGGAGGTTCCAGTGCGAGAGGAGCCGCATCTTCGGCGGAAACAACCGTTCTCCGTCGTCGTCGAGCACGTGGTGCATCCAGATGTTATATCCCGCGATGTACTGGCCGGCCAGCGCGTTGGCCTCGGCGATCGCCTGGTTGACCTCTGCCGGCACCCGCTTGCCGAATCGCTGGGCGAGGCGCGCCTCCGCCCACTGTCGCCGGGTCCAGGCCTGCCCCTCTTCGAGCCGTTGTTCCAGCGTCGTCACCGGGAAGTTCAGCAGCACGACGAACGCCAGCTTGTTCCGGAAAAAGTCGTCGGTAACGTGGGCCGACGGCGACCACGACGCGAAGATCTCGTCGAAGGGATAGATGGGCCCTACGTCGAGGTCG
>CBDUWU010000239.1:0-5472 GCA_965371015.1 uncultured bacterium
CAGGTTTGCGCCCCGATCCTGACAGATCATCTGCCAGGGGACGATGTTAGAGTGGTGCTCGAGGTTGGTGATGACGACTTCGTCGCCCTCGCCGATGTTGGCCGCTCCGAAGGTGGCCGCGACCAGGTTGATTCCTTCGGTCGTGCCGCGGACGAAGACGATTTCGTCCGTTTCGGCGGCGCCGATGAACGAACGCACCGTTTCGCGGACCGATTCATATGCGTCGGTGGCGCGCATGCTCAGCGCGTGGACGCCGCGGTGGATGTTGGAGTTGTCCCCGGTGTAGTAGCGCGTCAACGCGTCGATGACCGTCTGCGGCTTCTGCGTCGTGGCGGCATTATCGAGATAAACGAGCGGCTTCCCGTATACTTCCTGGTGGAGGATGGGGAAGTCGGCCCTCGCCTTGTCGACGTCGAAACCCAGGTCCCTGGTGGATGATCTGGTCTGCCCGCTCATAATCAAAAATCCTCGCTAGATATTGGGCGCCGTCGAAAGCCAGTCGTAGAGGTCGGCTTCGAGACGGTCGCGTACCTGTTTGATCTTGATTCGCCCGAAAACCTCGGCGGCGAACGCATAGATCAGCATGTGGCGCGCCTGCTCGTCGGGGATACCCCGCGAACGGAGGTAGAACACCGCGTCCTCGTCGAGCTGGCCGACCGTGGCGCCGTGTGTGCAGCGGACGTCGTCGGCGAAGATCTCGAGCTGGGGGTTGGTATTGATACGCGCGTCGTCCGAGAGCAGGAGGCAGCTGTTCGACTGCTTCGCGTCCGTCTTCTGTGCTGCGCGCTCGACAAGAATACGTCCGTTGAACACGCCCCGCGACTTGCCGTCCAGAATGCCCCGGTAGCCCTCGAGGCTGTGGCAGTGGGGGCTGGCGTGCCGGATGAATGTATGGTTGTCGATGTGCTGGCGCCGGGTGGCCAGGTAGAGGCCGTCGACGCGGCAGTCGATGCCTTCGCCTTCGAGCGAGACCTCGACGTCGTTTCGCGTCAGCGCCGCGCCGAGCGAAATGTTCTCGGTGTTGAAGCGGCCGTTCCGGTCGACGACGACCTGCTGCGCGGAGACGTGGTAGGCGCGGTTGCTCTCGCGCTGGATCTTGCAGTGGTTGATCTCGGCGTTGTCTCCACAGAAGAACTCGGATACGTGGTTGGTCAGGTAGACGCCTTCGCTGGTGTGCGCACCCAGAAAACTCTCCACCACCGTCACCCGGCTGTTTTCGCCGGCCACGATCAGGGAGCGCGGGTGCGACACCGTCGCTTCGCCGTCGCCCGTCGATGCGTACACGATGTGAATCGGGTCGTCGATCGTGATGTTTCCCTGGAGGAACACCAGCGCGCCGTCGCGGATGAACGCCGTGTTGAGCGCGGCGAACGGGTGGCGGTCGATGTCGGCGCGCTTGCCGAGGTAGGGCTCGATAAACTCCGGGTGCTGATCGAGCGCGTCGGCGAGGCTGCCCACGAGGATGCCCTCGGGGAGGTCGCCGGTGCGCGAGAATTCGGGGGCGAAAATGCCGTCGACGAATACCATGCGCCGGCAACCGGCGTCGTCGAAGGTGCGTTCCAGGATCCGTTCGTCAGTCAGCGCCTCGATACGCGCCTCACTCACCGGCGCGAACGCGGTGGCCGCGATCGGCCGCACCCGTGTGTTGCGCCAGTTCTCGTCGCGGAGCGTGGGGAATCCCAGCGCCTTGAACATTTCCATCCCGGCCATGCGGAGCTTGTGGACCCACTTCGGTCCGACCTTGCCCAGGTCGGCCTCGAGTTCGTAGAAAGTTTTTTCGTAGAGTTCTGCCGACATGACGTTATCCCGCCGCTCCGTTGACTTCGGCGTAGCCTTCGGCCTCGAGCTCTAGCGCGAGTTCCTTGCCGCCCGTCTTGATGATTTTCCCGTCCTTGAGGACGTGGACGATGTCGGGGACGATATAGTTGAGGAGCCGCTGGTAATGCGTGATCACGACGATGGCGCGGTCGGGACCGCGGAGCGCGTTCACGCCGTTGGCCACGGTCTTGAGCGCGTCGATGTCGAGGCCCGAGTCGGTCTCGTCGAGGATGGCGAGCTTTGGTTCGAGGATCGCCATCTGGAGGATCTCGTTACGCTTCTTCTCGCCGCCGGAGAAGCCCTCGTTGACCGCGCGGTTGGCAAACCCGTCGGCGATCTTCAGGTCCTTCATCTTTTCCTTGAGGATGCCGAGGAATTCCATCGCGTCGAGCTGCGGCTCGCCGCGGTACTTGCGGATCGAGTTGAGGGCCGTCTTGAGGAAGTAGTTGTTGCGCACACCCGGGATTTCTACGGGGTACTGGAACGCCATGAAGATCCCCTCGGCGGCCCGTTCTTCGGGTTCGAGGTCCATGATGCTCTTGCCCTCGAAGACGATGTCGCCCTCTGTGACGTCGTACACGTCGCGTCCCGCCAGGACCTGGCCCAACGTGCTCTTGCCCGAGCCATTCGGGCCCATGATGGCGTGGACTTCGCCGACCTTCACCTCGAGGTTGATCCCCTTGAGGATTTCGTTGTCCTCGATGGCGGCGTGAAGATTCTTGATTTCCAGCATTGTCATTTTCCTTTTCTTGCCTTTTTTATTTAAGGGTGCTTCGCTCCCCGCACGTCCCGCATAAAAAGGATCAGATCTGCATGATCGGGTTAGAGTCGCTTGCGGCGGTCGGCCCAGAGGAGGTCATAAGGGCCTGGACGTCGTTTGTGGCTCTATCCGGTTGCCTTGATCCGCAAATCTGATCCGTGTCTCGCTATCCGACGCTCCCCTCGAGACTGACTTCCAGGAGACGTTGCGCCTCTACCGCAAACTCCATCGGCAGCACTCCAAAGACTTCCTTGCAGAAGCCGTTGACGATCATGTTCATGGCGTCTTCGGGGTTGATGCCGCGTTGCTGGCAGTAGAATATCTGGTCCTCGCCGATCTTCGACGTGGTCGCCTCGTGCTCCACCTGAGAGGACGTGTTGTTTACTTCTATATATGGAAACGTGTGCGCCCCGCACAGATCGCCGATCAGCATCGAGTCGCACTGCGTGAAATTGCGGGCGTTGGTGGCGCGTTTGTGCACCTTGACCAGACCGCGGTAACTGTTCTGGCCGTGCCCGGCCGAAATGCCCTTGGATATAATCGTACTCTTCGTGTTCTTGCCCTTGTGGATCATCTTCGTGCCCGTGTCGGCCTGCTGCCAGTTGTTCGTGAGTGCCACGCTGTAGAACTCGCCCACCGAATCGTCGCCGATGAGCACACAGCTCGGGTACTTCCACGTGATCGCCGACCCGGTCTCGACCTGGGTCCACGAGATCTTCGATCGGGCGCCGCGACACTCGCCGCGCTTGGTGACGAAGTTGAAGATGCCGCCCTTTCCGTCCTTGTCGCCCGGATACCAGTTCTGTACCGTCGAATACTTGATCTGCGCGTCCTCGAGTGCGACCAGCTCGACGACGGCGGCGTGGAGCTGGTTTTCGTCGCGGATCGGGGCCGTGCAGCCCTCGAGGTAGCTCACGTACGAGCCTTCGTCGGCGACGATCAGCGTGCGCTCGAACTGCCCCGTCTCCGAGGCGTTGATGCGGAAATACGTCGAAAGCTCCATCGGGCAGCGCACACCCGGAGGGATGTAGCAGAACGACCCTTCGCTGAAGACGGCCGAGTTGAGGGCCGCGTAGAAGTTGTCGTTGCGGGGGACGACCGAGCCCAGGTGCTTGCGCACCAGTTCAGGGTGTTCCCTGACGGCTTCGGAGAACGAACAGAAGATGATGTCCAGTTCCGAGAGCTTGTCCTTGAACGTCGTGGCCACCGAGACGCTGTCGAACACCGCGTCCACCGCCACGCCGGACAGGCGCATCTGCTCCTCGAGCGGGATGCCCAGCTTGTCGAACGTCCGCTTGATCTCCGGGTCGATCTCGTCCATCGACTTCGGCCCATCTTCCGGGCGCTTCGGCTCCGAGTAATAATGAATGTCCTGGAAGTCGATGTCGGCGTACTTCACGTTGGGCCACTTCGGCTCATCCATCTTGAGCCACGCCCGGTACGCCTCGAGCCGCCACTCCAGGAGCCACTCCGGCTCGTCCTTCTTGGCCGAGATCGTCCGGATGACGTCCTCGTCGAGACCCTTCGGAATCGTCTCCGATTCGACCTCGGTGACGAAACCCCACTCGTATTCTTTGTCGATTCGCTTCTGGATCGGATCATTGGCCGCGGCCATAAAGCCTCCGCGTATTTCGAGTTAACTAAAAGCGCACTAAAACAGTCCTATTTGAATATTATACACCACCGCGCCTGATGCGCAATGTAATTCGGTGGGTCTGCAGCGACTGTGATGGGAGCCGGGGCTGCCGGAAATGGTGCACCGGTAAAGCCTTGTAATAATAAGACCAAACGGGTGCGGATTTCCAGCGAAAAATGTCGCCGGACTGTGTGATTCCGGGGGTGCTCTTGTGTCCAATAATGATAGTTGGACCTGAATGCCGGAGATGCAAGACTGCATCCAGGGTGGATCATGGGGCGCTCCGGCGGGAGAGGAGTAACTAAATGAAGCGGATACTGCTGGTTACGGCGCTCGTGGCGATGCTGGGAGTTTCGATGACCGGTGCGGCCTTCGCACAGGACGCAGACAAATCGGAGACAACCGAGACGGTGAAACCGGGTTCGGTGGGGATACGTGCGGGAATTGGTACGGATATCACGGGCGGAATCGCCTACGGCGTTCAGCTCAACTACACGCTGTTTCAGCTCCCGAACGCGATCGAAATGGGCCTGGCGATTTTCGGCGGGCATTTCGAAGAGGACAGCAACAACGGTTTCAACGACTATCATGAGGAGACCGATATCCTCGTCATCGGTGCCATGGTCAACTATCTGTTTCGTTATTCGCTCGAGTCGTCCGCGGTGTACTTCGTCGCCGGCGCCGGCGCCGGGGCGATTTCGGTCGAGTGGACAGAGAGCAGCGACACCGATACGTCGCTGGGGCCCCCTCTATCCGGCGGTGGAAGCTCGCAGTCCGAAGACGGGACGACCGGCGGCGTGATCCTCAACTTCGGTCTCGGGTACCGTTTCACGGAGAACTTCGACCTGCGCGGCCAGGTCCCGGTGTTCTTCATATCGGGTGGCGATGAGAGGGACGGCAAGGTCGTACCGCTGTTCACCATAACGGCCGGTTTGAATTTCTGATTTTCCCGGCGCAGCAGTGACTCGAAACAGGGGGATGCAGACATGACTCGTAAAACCGTGTTTATCGCGATCGCATTACTGGTGTGCTCCAGCGTGGCCGGGGCCCAGCCGGGCCGGTGGATCGAACAATTCGATTCGCGCGCGAACATCGACCCGGCGGGAACGACGGCCCTCGTCGACACGGTCGCCTCGATGCTGACGCTGAACCCGTTCCGGATGACGACGGGGGGGAGCGCGGCCACGCCGGGATTTGCCATCGCCGTGGCGGTCTGGGGTGACTACGCCTACGTGGCGGGTTACGAGGGCGGGCTCTC
>CBDUWU010000240.1:0-5467 GCA_965371015.1 uncultured bacterium
CTTTGGGCATTTCTTAACTATTTATAGATAAACAGGTTATGCGGCCATGCATCGCAATAGCAGCGCGTGGCGTGAATTTTTGTTGACTAATAGCAACTTAATACTATTATTAACCGTATATAGCATGTAATCTGCCAATAGCACTGCCGGTGGGCGCCAGACACGGAGTTCGGAGACATGACGGACGACAACAATATCGCCAACAAGAAATTCCAGAAAGAACTCAATTCGGGGACGGTCGCGCTGGTCCTGCTCAGCGTGCTGGATCGGGCGACGGAACCGATGTACGGCTACCAGATCGCCAGGCAGATCGCGGACACGGGCGAAGCCGTCCCGATGATGAAGCAGGGCGCCATCTACCCGGTGCTGCGGTCGCTGGAGGGCAGCGGTCTTCTGGAGAGCCGGGTCGAGCCGTCTGTGTCCGGGCCGCCGCGGCGGTACTATTCGATCACGGCCGCCGGCAGGGAAACATTGCGGCGCTGGGCGGGCATCTGGGGGCGCACGAGGAATTTTGTCGACATGATCCTGAAAGGAACATCCGATGTTTGAGAGCATCGAAGAATACCTGGTACAACTGAAAACAGAGCTGGCCGGATGTGACCCGGCGACGGTCCAGGACGCGCTTTCCGACGCGGAGGAATACCTCCGCTCGGCAATGGTACAGGCCGCAGGCGACAAGCCCGGCGCCGGCGAAGGCGAGCTCGTCGCCGGCGTCGTGGAAGACTATGGCGCGCCCGCCGACATCGCCGCGGCGTACCGCGACATCGAGGTCCGCGTGCAGCCGGTGCTGGCGCCCCGGCCGTTGCCCGCGGCGACCGTCCCGGGGACAGCCGATGATCGTCCGTTACTGGCGCGGTTTTTTGGGGTTCTCGTCGATCCGAGGGCCTACGCGGCGCTGTTTTACATGTTGTTTTCGCTCATCACGGGGATTCTGTATTTCACATGGGCGACGGTGGGACTTTCGCTGTCGTTCGGGCTGATCGTGCTCATCATCGGCCTGCCGTTCATCCTCGTATTCCTTCTCTCGATACAGGGGGTCGCACTGGTTGAAGGGCGGCTCATCGAGGCGCTTCTCGGCGAGCGCATGCCGCGGCGGCCGCTTTTCTCGAGCCCGCACCTCGGGTTCTGGGGGCGGCTGAAAGTGCTGGTCACCGACAAGTTGTCCTGGACGACACTCCTTTATATGATGGTGCAGCTTCCGCTCGGGTGCATCTATTTCACCGTTTTTGTATTCCTGCTGATGATGGGATTGTGGGGATTCGTTTATCCCATCCTTCGTTACGCCCTTGGTTTTCCGTACATGCAGATCAACGACTGGATGTTTTTTCCGGCGGTGTGGATGTACCCCGTCGTTATGCTGGTCAGCGTCCTCTGGATCGTCCTCACCCTCCATCTGGCTCGCATCCTGGGCCGGGCGCACGCCGGGCTCGCCAAGCTGTTACTGGTACGCGATTGAGCCTTAGCGAAAATTTTGCAGTAGTTGGTTCGTCGGTCAGCTATTGACAGCAGCGACCGTTTGGGCTAGGATGTATCAACGTATAAACATTCACGTTAATGCTCACCCGCCCCGTCTGCCGACGTGGGCGATTCCATACGGTGCTCCCCGCACCATCAAACCGGAGAGGTAAACCGATGCCTGATTCGATAACTATCACAGATAACCGTACAGGTAAAACTTATGAGCTCCCGATCATATACGGGACGTATCCGAAATACGGCGCCGCCATTCATGGGATGGATCTGCGACAGATCAAGGTGTCGGACGACGATTTCGGATTGCTGGCCTACGACCCCAGTTTCGGGAACACGGCCTCGTGCAAGAGCTCGATCACGTTCATCGACGGTGAAAAAGGAATCCTTCGCTACCGCGGGTATCCCATCGAGGAACTGGCCGCGAAGAGCAACTTCCTCGAAGTCGCCTACCTGATCATTCATGGAGAACTGCCGTCGAAGGAGCAGTACGACAACTGGTCTTACAACATCACCCACCACACGCTGCTCCACGAGAACACCAAGAAGTTCATGGACGGGTTTCGCTACGACGCCCACCCCATGGGCATACTCGTGAGCACGGTGGCGGCGCTCTCGACATTCTACATCGGCGCCAAGGAAGTTCACGATCCGGAACGCCGCCTGCTGCAGATTTATCGGCTCATGGCGAAGATGCCGACGATCGCTGCGTTCGCGTACCGCCACAGCATTGGCAAAGCGTACGTCTACCCGGACAACACGCTAAGCTACACGGGCAACTTTCTCAATATGATGTTCAAGATGGTCGAGGACTCGTACGAAGTCCATCCGGACATCGAACACACACTCGACGTCCTCTTCACGCTCCACGCCGACCACGAGCAGAACTGCAGCACCAACGCGGTTCGCAGCGTGGGGTCCTCGCTTCCCGATCCGTATATGGCGACGTCGGCCGGCGCCGGGGCCCTCTACGGTCCGCTCCACGGTGGCGCCAACGAAGCGGTGCTGAGAATGCTCAGGGAAATCGGCGACAAAAAGAAAGTCCCCGAGTATATCAAGCGCGTCAAGGACGGCGATTTCCGCCTGATGGGTTTTGGTCACCGCGTGTACAAGAACTACGACCCGCGCGCCCGGATCCTCAGGGAACTCGCGCCGAAGGTGTTCGAGGTGACCGGCAGCAACCCGCTGCTCGACATCGCACTCGAACTGGAGAAGGTCGCCCTCGAGGACGAGTACTTCGTCGGCCGCAAGCTCTATCCGAACGTCGACTTCTACTCGGGCATCATCTACCAGGCGATCGGATTTCCCGTCTCCAGTTTCCCGGTCCTCTTCGCGATTCCGCGCGTGGTCGGGTGGCTCTCCCAATGGACGGAAATGCTCGAGGACAAGGACCAGCGGATCGCCCGCCCGCGCCAGGTTTACACGGGGGAAGACACACGGTCCTACGTTCCAATGGATCAGCGGAAGTAGCCCGCAGGCACTTCTGCCCGGACCGCAAGGCCGCCCGGCTCTACAGCCGGGCGGCCTTTTTTCGGGCGAGATTGCGGAGTTCCCCCGGGTCCCGGCGCCAGCCCTGGATCGTGGAAGCAAGTTGCGCAATATCAGGTGGTTAGACGATTCGCGAGCTGTTTTCACTCTTGCCGTTTGACACACCAACGGGTCGTTAATTATGTTACTCTCTCGTTTCACAAGGAGAGTTAAAAAAATGAAAAAGTACATTGTAGTGATCGTTGTAGTCGTCGTCGTCATCGCCGGCGCGCTTTACTATTACAGCCGTTCGACCGACCGGCCCGCGGTGGCCACCCAGAGCACCCAGATTGCCCCTGGGATGGGCGGCGGCGCGGTGGCTCCGGCGGCGTTTACCGGCGAAGTGCTGGAAACCATGAACGCGGGCGGCTATACGTACGTCCGGATCAAGGGTGCCGACGCCGGCGAGGACGTCTGGGCCGCCGGACCGGAGACGCCGGTCAAGGTGGGCGAGACGGTGTCCGTGCCCGCCGGGATGAAAATGGAAAAGTTCAGGAGTGACACCCTCGACCGTGATTTCGGCGCGGTGTATTTCGTTACCGAGATCCGGACCGGTTCCACAACGGCGTCCGGCGCCATGCCGCCGGGACATCCGCAGGTCAACGCCGGCGGCGAAGTGCCGGAAGGAATCGATCTTTCGGGTATCGAAGTTCCCGACGGGGGCAGGACCATTGCCGCCGTGTTTGCCGACAAGAGCTCGCTCGGGGGCAAGGAAGTCGTCGTCCGCGGAATAGTGGTCAAGTTTACGCCCGGCGTGATGGGCAAGAACTGGATCCATATGCGCGACGGTACGGGCGAAGAGGGCACCAACGACCTGACGGTCACCACCGACGCGACCGCCGCTATCGGTGACCTCGTCACCGTGCGCGGCAAGCTGACACTCGACAAGGATTTTGGATTCGGTTACGCCTACGACGTACTCGTCGAGGACGCCAAAATCACCGTGGAATAGTCACTGATACGGAATTGCAAAAGGAGAGCCGTAATGGCGGACAAGGAAGGGATCAGGGATTCGCACGACTACCGCGCGGATGTCAAACAGAAGAACATCTCGTACGACCTGAAGGGGTGCAACTCGCTCGACTGGGGAATGAAAAACCGGCTGGCGAACATCTTCAACCCGGTGACGAACCGCACCGTCATGCTGGCGGTGGATCACGGCTACTTCATGGGGCCGACGTCGGGTCTCGAGCGGATCGACCTCGACATCGTGCCGCTGCTCCCTTTCGCCGACACCCTCATGTGTACGCGCGGTGTTCTCCGCACGATGATCCCTCCGACCTTCAACAAAGGGGTCGTCCTGCGGTCGAGCGGTGGACCGAGCATCCTCAATGAGCTCTCCAACGAGGACATCGCCGTCGACATGGAGGACGCGCTGCGCCTCAACGTGGCGGCAGTGGCCGTCCAGGTGTTCGTGGGCGGCGAGTATGAATCGCAGTCGGTGATCAACATGACGCAGCTCGTCGACATGGGCAATCGCTACGGAGTCCCCGTCCTCGGAGTGACGGCCGTCGGCAAGGACATGGCCAGGGACGCGAAATACATGCGGCTCGCCACTCGCATGTGTGCCGAGCTGGGCGCGACCTACGTCAAGACCTACTACGTCGAAGACGGATTCGATTCGGTGACTGCGGCCTGCCCGGTCCCGATCGTGATCGCCGGGGGCAAGAAGATGCCCGAACTGGAAGCGCTCACGATGGCGTACAACGCGGTTCAGCAGGGCGCGTCGGGTGTCGACATGGGCCGGAATATCTTCCAGTCGGACGCCCCTGAAGCGATGATCCAGGCCGTCCGCCAGGTGGTCCACGAGAACATGAAGCCGGCGGAGGCGCTCGAGTACTACCAGACCCTCAAGGGCGGCAAATAGGCGGGCGTTGGCCGGTGGCTGCCCCGACCCGCACACATTAGCAGGGTCCGGACTTTGTCCGGGCCCTGCTTCGTTATTTGAGCAGCGTGATCTTGGAGTGGTCGGTACGTCCGCCGGCGCGCAGGACGACAAGGTAGACGCCGCTGGCGGCGCGGTTGCCGCGGCGGTCGATCCCGTTCCATGTTGCCCGGTGGGGACCGCTCTGCTTCGTTTCGTTGACGAGGGTTTCGACGAGCCGGCCCGCGACGTCGTAGATCGATACCGACACGAGTCCCGGCGTGGCGAGCTCGTAGTCGATGGTCACTGTCGGGTTGAATGGGTTGGGCCAGGGGGCGCCCAGCTGCGTATTCCCGGGCGCCGGCGTGTCATCGGCACCGACGATATATGTCCAGTACTCGTACGCGCCCATGTCGACGGTGATCCCGAAGATGCGCGCGTTGCCGTCGAGATCGGTAGCGGGCAGTCCGGGTGCCGTTTCGTCGCCGGAGTCGATGGCGGGGGACAAATGGGTCAGCCTGAGGTTCCCGCCGGCCGCGTCCTCGAAGAGCGGGTCTTCGTCGAGGTTGCCGCCGCCGTCGGTCCCCGTTGCTGCATTCCAGCCGC
>CBDUWU010000241.1:0-5464 GCA_965371015.1 uncultured bacterium
GGTCCTCGTTGTGCAACGTTCCCGAATTGTAGACATCGGAGAGCTTGTCGAGAAACATGGTGCCGTCGTATGGCAGTGGAGGCCCGGGCAGTTCGGCGCCGTTGCCGTGATACTCGGTCACGCTCCTGAACGAGTAGCGGTCTTCCTCAATATTGTCGTACGAGAGCACGTCCCGCCCGCCGGACAACTGCTGAATGCCGAGGTGAAAAAACGCCTTGGGGAGTCCCATGGAAACGGCGCGGTGGAAATGCCGCGATTTGTACATCGACTTGCCGATATAGCTCTCGTGTACCGCCTTCTCGTACGGGGCCAGGGCCGCTTCCGAAAAATCGCCGCTGAGAAGTGAAGCGAACGCGGTCTCCGCGGCGAGCATCCCCGACTTCATGGCGAGGTGGATGCCCTTCAGCCGGGACAT
This sequence comes from uncultured bacterium, assembly GCA_965371015.1. Classification (GTDB taxonomy): domain Bacteria; phylum Krumholzibacteriota; class Krumholzibacteriia; order WVZY01; family JAKEHA01; genus CBDUWU01. The sequence goes on from CBDUWU010000241.1 coordinate 416, forward strand.
GTCGACCAGACCGCCCGCTTCACCGACGAGAAGGGCGCCGTTCGTGTGGAGTTTGGGGATCGAGTAGTATCCGCCGGCGCTGATTACCTTGGCGCCGTACTCGACGCTCTTGCCGCCCTCGAGTATCTTCGCGATTGTCGGATGCGCCTTGAACTGCTGGAGCTGGTCGTGCGGGTCGATGAACGGGTCTTTGTAATCGAGCGGCGTGACCAGCCCGACGGAAAGAAGATTGTCGTTCATGTAGTAGATCCACGTACCCCCGACACAGTCGGCCTTGAAGGGATAACCCATCGTGTGAACGACGCGTCCGCGGTCGACGACGCCGTCCGGCATTTCGAAAATCTCTTTGACGCCGGTCTCGTATACCTGGGTCGCTTTGCCCGCGTCGAGCTTGCGGCTTTCGATCAGCTGTTTGGAGAGGAAGCCCCGCGCGCCATCCCCGAAGATAGTCAGTCTGGATTTGAGGTCGATGCCCGGTTCGTAGTTGTTCTTCTGGTTGCCGTCCTTGTCGATGCCCTTGTCTCCGGTTCTCACACCGGCGACGGCGTCTCCATCCTCGAGGATCTCCGTTCCAGCGAAACCGGGAAACACGTTGATCCCCATCTCCTCGACGAGGCCCCCGAGCCACCGCGCGAATTTGGAGAGGGAGAGCGTGTAGTTGCCGTGATTCCGCATCCCCGCGGGGGTGATGGGGAACCGGAACGATCCCGAATTGCCCAGGTAATATACGTCTTCACTTTCGATTTTCTTTTCGAGCGGGCATCCCTTTTCCTCGAAATCGGGGATCAGTTCGCGTAACGCCACCGGGTCCAGGACGGCTCCGGAAAAAGAATGCGCGCCGATTTCCTTCCCCTTCTCGATGAGTACGATCATTGGTTCGAGGGCGGTGCCCTCACCCGATGAGGAAACGCGCTCGTTGTGGGCGTTGATCAGATTCTGCAGGTGGTACGCCCCGGCCAGTGTGCCGGGCCCGGCGCCGACGAACAGAACATCGACGTCGAGAACTTCTCGATCGCTCATGAATGAACCTCCAGTCGCCGGCCGATCCGTCCGGACCGGTCGATCGATGTGACGAAAATAAGACAACGTTATCTATGATATTCCATGGCTTCCCGACCGTCAAAACAATTGGTCGACCGGGTTTCATAATGTCTTGACATATAGGTCCTGTCCGGTACCTTAGATAGCAATCAATCAACGCGCGCCACAGTTTATATATAATATATAATAGAGGCGCCAATTATGAAAGCGAGGCGAGCCGCCGGCCGATCAACGGCCGGTACGGGCCGACGCCGCGGAAAGGGTGTACATCGATGGCGACCAAGGTGATCAGCACGCCGCTCGACCAGAAGTCTTCCTGGTGGGATCGAATTTATCTGAAAGAAATCGGACGAGGAATGTTGATCACGATTGGCCACTTCTTCCGGAACATGGCGAATCTCCGCAAGAACCAGGTCGGGCTGACCTACCAGTGGCCGGAGCAGCCCAAACCGCTTCCGGAGAGGTGGCGTGGGGAGCACCGGCTTATGCAGCGCGAGGACGGGACGCCGCGTTGCGTGTCGTGTGACTGCTGCTCGACCGCATGCCCGGCGGAGTGCATGGATATTGTCGCCGCCGACACGGGACACGACGGTGTAGAGAAGTACCCCGTCAAGTTCGACATCGATATTCTGCAGTGTATCTTCTGCGGAATGTGCGTCGAGGCCTGCCCGTGCGATGCGATTCGCATGGATACAGGCAAATTCAGTCCGGCTTGCTACGAGGGGCCGGCAAAAATCCTCGACATCGACTACCTGCTCGCGAATCATCCGGCGGGTAAGAGTAAGGTCAGCGACGCGATCTACTAACAGGGTCACCGGAAAATTGACTTATGATGGGCCGCCCCCGCGGGGCGGCCCTTTTTAATTCGCGTCGTCGGGAAAAATCTTGGAGGGGTTCAGGATGCCGTCGGGGTCGAATACCTGCTTGATGGCCTTCATGAGGGATATCTCGGTCTCGCTGAAAGCGATCGGTAGATACTTTCGCTGCACCCAGCCGATGCCGTGTTCGCCCGATATCAGTCCGCCGAGCGAGACGGTCAACTCGAAGATCTCGCGAATCGCCGGGTCGAGTTGCTTGTTCCACTGTTCATCCGTCATGTCCATCTTGAGAATGTTGACGTGGAGGTTGCCGTCGCCGGCGTGCCCGTAACAAACGGCACGGATGCCGTAGCGCGCCGTGATTTCCTTGACGCCGACCAGCAGCGGGACGATGTTGTTGCGCGGGACGACCGTGTCCTCCTCCTTGTACACCGATACCGACTTTACGGCCTCTCCGATGGCTCGCCGCATCGACCACAGCTCGTTCATTTTGGCCGATGTGTCGGCCAGCAGCACGTCGGTGGCGCCTTCCGCCATCAAGATCTCACAGACGCGTTCGGCCGTGCGTTCGATCTGGTCGGGAGAGTCTCCGTCGAGTTCTATCAAGAGCTGGGCGGCGGCATCGCTGTTCGGGATCTTTGTGTCGAGGTGCTTCTCCGTAATCTTCAACGCTTCCTGTTCCATCAACTCGAGCACCGACGGGATGATGCCGGCGTTCATGATCGCCGGCACGGCCCTGGCGCAGGACTCGAGCGTTTCGAAGGGCACGAGGAGCATCGAGCGATGGGGAGGGAGGGGAATCAGCTGGAGGTAGATCTTGGTGATAACCGCCAGCGTGCCCTCCGACCCGACGAGCAGCTGGGTGAGGTTGTAGCCGGTGACGTTCTTGAGGAGCTTGCCGCCGTGCCGGATGATCTTTCCGTTGGGCAGGACCGCCTCGAGGCCGACGACGTAGTCTTTGGTCACCCCGTACTTGACCGCTCTGGGGCCGCCCGAGCACTCGGCGAGGTTCCCGCCGATGAAGCAGCTCCCGCGGCTGGCTGGGTCGGGTGGGTAGAACAGGTTCATCTCTTCGACGGTTTCCTGAAATTCCTGCAGAATCACGCCCGGTTCGACAACCGCCATCAGGTTGGCCCGGTCGATTTCCAGGACCCGGTTCAGGCCGGCCGTACACAGGACGATGCCTCCGCATACCGGCAGCGCGCCTCCCGAAAGACCGGTACCTGCCCCGCGTGGCGTGACGGCAATATTGTATTCGGTGGCGATCCTCATGACGGCCGAAACGGCCTCCGTATCCTGGGGCAGGACGGCAACCTCCGGCATGAAGACGAGGTCTTCCGTCTCGTCGGACGCGTATCGCACCAGCGATTCCTCATCGGTGCGCACGAATTTCTTGCCGACGGAATCCTCGAGTCGCTGGACGATCTCCGGCGTCACGGGATTGAAGTGGCATGATCTGTCTCGGCTCGTCATCGTCGTCTCCCGGTGTTCAAGAATGCCTGTAGGTAGTATGTTAAGCGTCTGCGACGGAAGAGCAAAACGAAATTTAAAGCGTCGCGGATCTGGTATACTCTCTCCAGTATGCAGAAAATGATTGTCGACGGATACAATGTCCTCCATGCGGATCCGGAACTCAAGCGAATGATCCGCCAGGACTTGCAAAAGGCGCGCCGAATCCTGGTCCGCAGGCTGACGGACTACCTGGGAGACCGGCGCGTCCAGGTGACTCTCGTATTCGACGGCAGGGGGGGATTGACCGACGTCGACGTCGAGATACCGGGAAAACTGCAGGTCCTCTACAGCGCGGCGGGGCAGACGGCCGACGAACTCATCGTCGGCATGCTGGAACGATCGGACAGCCCCAGGCGCTTCATCGTGGTGACGTCGGACATCGCGGATATCGGCCGGACGGCGCGCGCAATGGGGGCGGGTCTATTGTCGTCGCGGGAATTCCTTTCCCGGATCCAACCGGCGGCGCCGGCGCCGGACGAGGCCGCCGACGGCGAGACGCCGGGAGATCTGGATTACTGGCTCAAGCAGTTCGGCCAGGAAGAAGATCCATAAGCCACGCTGTATTATGTAGTTATGGGTATTTGCCCGGCATGAAGAGGCGCTTCAGGGCGAAATTGTCCTTATCAATTGATTCCGGACAGCGTAGAATTAACCGCACATATCCGCAATAACTGTGGGCGCGCCGCCACCGTTGGCGCGCAAAATTGTATAAAAGAGAAAGTTCACCAAGCCGATCCTGCCCTGACCCTGACGGGAGCGATCTGAAAGGGGTATCCGTGAGTAGAAACCTCAGCCTCGTCCTGTTGACCGTGGCGATTTGTGCCTGGGCCACAACGGCTGTCAGCGAGCCGGTCGACCTGGAGATGCTCGACAAACTGACCAGCAAATTCGATTTCTCGATCAAGTACGGGAGCGTCGAAGAGGGGAAGCTGCGCTTCATCTACACCGACCATCTGCATCACATACACATCTACCGCCTGGAGGACCAACGATTCGAGCTCGACTGGGAGTTGACCACACTCGGATCCAGGGTCACTTCCATGTTTGTAACGGAGCTTTTCGGCGACGGCCGTCCGATGCTCGTTTTGTCGACGTTCGGTGGACGGATCGTGGTATATGACATGGACGGTTATGATCTGGTGTGGGAGAACCTCCAGGATCCCTTCAAGATGATCGAATACCTGGTTTCTGCCAACGTGGACAATGACCCGCAGCAGGAGTTGATATTCGTCGCCGAAGAGAAGCTCATCATCTACGACAGCCTCAACAGGAACTTCGAATGGGTCAGTCAATTCCGTGTGACGGCCCAGATGATCAAACTGGCGAACCTGGACGACGACCCCCAGGATGAGATCATTCTCAATACCGGCGTCATCATCGACTCGAAATTCTTCAATATCGAGTTCGAATGGGACCGCCCGTTCGGGGCCAGGTTCGAGCTGTTCGACATGAACGGAGACGGAATCCCCGAGATCTTCGGCGAGTCCCCGGACTTGATTCTGAAGGTTTTTGACCGCTACGCCGAGCGGGTGATCTGGTAGCCCGCAAGCACGCGACCGCAACTTGTTTTAGTACAAAGACTTGCCTGCTCCCGCCGCGGGATTTTGGGCTTGAAACGGTGCGACATCCGTGATACACTACGCGCGGTAATATCCCCGCCAGGAATTTGAGTAACTGG
>CBDUWU010000242.1:0-5390 GCA_965371015.1 uncultured bacterium
GGAGGCGGGAAGTCCGGTCGAACATTGTGTCGTACCTTTTCCTGCGTCTTAATACTGTTAGTGAATTTCTCAGAAACGGGTATTGAAGATCGGAAGCCACCTGAGGTAACGCGGGTTGCTCTCGACATGATTTAAAATTCCCAGTTGAATGCCCTTGATATCGAATGCGTAATTGAATACGCCGATGGCAACTCCGCGCTGGTACCCGCGGATGTGGTTGAACGCACTCACCGAGAGGCCGGTCATCTCGCCGCGGTTACCCTTGATCGTGAAGTAGGCGGGCGCGAAGCTGATTCCGCTGACATCTTCGCCGCCGACGACGAGTGCGGCCTGCAGCCCCCTCACTTCCGGGGCGCCGACGGCGAGGATGGCGACCGAAATCCCCGTTATCGTCTCGCCGCAGCCCACGGCGAGCCCGGCGATCGTAATCCCCTTGATCGATTCGCCGCTCCCGGCGGCGAGGCCCGCCGCCGTCAACCCCTTCATGTCCTCGCCGCAGCCCACGGCGAGAAGGCTCAGCGTGATTCCCGTAAGATCCTCGCCGGACCCGGTGGCCAGCCCGCCGATGTTGATACCGGAAAGGTCTTCACCCGAACCGACGGCCAGGCCGGCGACGTTGATCCCCCACGCGTCTTCACCGGCCCCCACGGCGAGCAGCGCCGCGTTCAGACCTTTTATCGATTCTCCCGAGCCCACCGCGAGACCGGCCAGATTGATCCCGGTGAGATTGCCTCCGCTGCCTACCGCGAGGCCGCCGAGGTTAATGCCGGCAATATCCTCCGTCGCCGCGACGCCGAACAACCCTACGGAAACGCCCTTTCGATACGCGGTGCCCGATGCCAGCGGCAGTCCGATTCCCAGGCCGCGAAACTTGCCGGTGGCGTGGTCGAAGTCTTCGCCGTGCCACACCGAGACGTTCACGCCGTCGATACGGTCGATGTCCTTGTCGAGAATGTTGAATCGAAGCCCGGCGAACTCGGTGGAGTTTCCGAAACTGATCCCCCAGTGCTTGGAGGGGATGTCGAGGCTCTTTGCGAACGACGCTGACGCAGAGAAATTGAGCAGCACTATCAGTAAAAAGATTCTTCGTACCATGGTAACCGGACCTCCAACGGGGAATTGACCGTTTTCGGGACGAACAGGAGCGATCATATCACATACATTGAGCGTACGGAAATCCCCGCCGGTTGTTTGTGAAAAAAAGCGCTTGACAGGCTTAGGGGGCCCTAATAATATTACGGCATCCCTAAGCACGTAAGGAAACACGATGGCCGGTAAACTGTCTGAAACCCTGGAAATGTACCTGAAGACCGTTCTCATACTGGAGAGGGAATACAACCCGGTTCGCCCCGGCCAGATCGCGAAGGTCCGGCAGGTGAGCGCGGCGAGTGTAACCGAAGCAATCAAATCGCTTCAGGACAAGGGGATGATACTGCGCCAGACCGATCGTGGCGTGAAGCTGTCGGCGGAGGGCCGCCGGGTTGCGCAAAGTGTCGAAGGGCGGTACGAGGTACTACGTTATTTCCTGACAGAGGTCCTCGGTGTGGGGGAATCGTTGGCGGGTCTCGACGCGTGCGAAATCGAGCACGTCGCGAGCCCGGAAACGATGGACCGATTGACGGCGTTCGTAGAATTCGTACACCGGTGCAAGCTGAACGTGGCCGAGGTAATATCGCATTTTCAGGACTATTACGACAAACGTGCGGCGGGCAAACCGTGCGCGGAGTGCGAACAGGGTGAGGACGCCCTGTGGTCTTTCAAGTTGCCCCGGTGAAGCGTGCTTGGACGTTATTTTTGATCAGCAACTTAAGTATATCTAATTATACAAAATCGGCTGTAAGGAGGAATAAATGAAAGCGACGGCAAAATCTGGCTGGCCACTCGTGGCTGCCGCGGCGGTGCTTGCTGTATCGGTTTTCGTGACGGACGTGTTGGCGGAAAAAGACGCGGGCGGCGATCAGGACCTGGAGGAGCGGGTAGAAATACTCACGGAAGAGGTTTCCAGGCTCCGTGAGCAGATGAATATTCCCGAGACCGACAAAGAACTCGAAGGCGTCTACGGTATGGGGCCAGCGGCGAGTAAAGTGTACGGCGTTTCGCAGGGAGTATCATTCGGGGGGTACGGCGAATTCTATTTTGCCTCGCCGTACGGCGACACCGACATCACGGGCAAGGTGAATACCACCGACTTCTACCGCTTCATTACCTACATCGGCTACAAGTTCAACGACTGGATCGTGATGAACGGCGAAATCGAATACGAGCACGCCACGACCTCGGAGAATTACCAGGGAAAATCCGGTTCGATTTCCGTCGAGTTCGCCTATCTCGATTTTCTTTTCAACAAGGGGTTCAACGTCCGGGGCGGGAACCTTCTTGTCCCCATGGGTTTCTTGAACCTCGTCCACGAACCGCCGACATATTTCGGCAACATCCGCCCCGTTATCGAACAGACGATCATACCAACGACGTGGCGCGAGATGGGACTCGGCGCGCACGGAGATGTCGGCGGCGGATTCCGCTATTCGGCGTACGTAGTCAACGGGTTCAACGCGGATAAGTTCAACTCCAAGGGCGTCCGCGACGGCCGGCAGAAAGCCAACCGGGCGATCTGGGAGGATATCGGCGGTGTGTTGTCCCTCGACTATTACCACGGCGGGACATTCCGTATCGGCGGCTCCGTCTACGCAGGCGGTGCGGACCAGGGACTCGTTGCGGACTCTACCGGGGCGGTGATTTCCGTCAACAACGAGATCTATGAAGGGCACGCCGAGTACAGCAGCGGAGGGTTTCGCGCCCGCGCGCTCGTCGCGGCGAGTCACATCAGCAATGCAGCCGCGTTGAGCGGGGCGTTGTTCTTTGACGACGACGATCAGATGCTGACGCAGCAGGTTCCCGAGAGCCAGTTCGGCTGGTACGCCGAGGCCGGTTACGACGTGGTGCCCCTGCTCTGGAACAGCCGGAATTTCACGCTGAGCCCGTGGGTGCGTTACGAGCAGTTCGATTTTCAGGCGTCTGTCGCCGCCGGCACGGAGCTGCCCGCTAACCACGCCCTCGACGGCACCCTGCTCACGGTCGGACTCGAAACCAAACCGCACCCCAACGTGGTTGTGAAACTCGACTGGGTTCATCCCACCGATCAATCGAACGAGCCGTCGAGCGACGAGGTCCGGCTGGGGGCCGGATTCATCTACTAACGGGCCACGGATACCCGAGGCCGGACAATCACAAACACAATGACACATTTATACCGCATTTCAGGAATACTGCTCTGTCTCGTGCTGGCTGTGTACGTCGGCCCGGCGGACGGGGAAGTGTTTCACAGCCGGGATTCTGCGCTTCGTCTCGCCTTTCCCGGCGCCGACAGGGTAGAGAAACGGGAATTGTTTCTCGACAGCGGGGAAGCCGACCAGGCGGCGCGACTCGCGGGCGCAAAGCTCCCGTCCCGAATGGTCACGGCGTACGTGGGTATCGAGGACGGTCGCATCACCGGCTACGCGTTTATAGAGACCCACAAGGTCCGCAGCCTGCCCGAGACTATTCTCGTCGTTCTCGACCCCGGCGGGAACACCCGCGGCGTCCACATGCTCGCGTTTCACGAGCCGCCGGAGTACGCGCCAACGCAACGGTGGCTGCGGCAGTTCGAGGGGCGTCCCCTGGAGAATGCCTTGAGTATCCGCGGCGAAGTCGACGGGATAACCGGGGCCACGCTTACGGCAAACGCAATCACCGCGGCGGTACGCAGAGTCCTCGCCGTCTATGAAGTGGCCCTCGAATACGAGGGACGGGAAGTCGGCGGAGCCGGCGGTCCGGTCGAAGAGGCGGCGCCCGGGAGCGCCGGAGAATAACCAGACGATTCAACCGAGGAGTTACGTCTTGCGATTTGTCGTCACCGGAGAGTGGAACCGCAACCAGTTATTGCGGCTGATCCTGTTCTTCTTCCTCGTCTATATCCTGATGTTCTGGGCGACGAACTGGATTCTGTACTTCGAGAAGATGAGCCTCGATCCCGCGTCGGTGGTGTCATATTACCTGGGCGACCCCGACGTGGAATTCGGGCGCCCGCCGCGACCGCTGGGCGCACTCGCCGAATCGAGCCACTTTCATCTGTTTGCGATGGGAATGCTGGTCATGACGCTCACGCACCTGGTTCTCTTCCTGCCTGTTTCGTTCCGGATCAAGGGAGGTCTCACCCTCGTGGCGTTTCTGTCGGCACTCTTCCACGAAGGGTCCGGGTGGCTGGTCAGATACGTCCACCCGGATTTCGCGTGGCTCAAGGTCGCGAGTTTTCTCATCCTTCAAATAACCTTGTTCGGATTGCTGGTGGCGTTGTTCGTGGGAGTGGCAAGACCGGTGCGAAACGGCTACTCGGGTAACGGTGGGGGGAGTGCGGAACCGACATGCGGTCGGGCCGCTAACCCCCGGCAATAAAAGCGGTAATGTCTCCGACCACGCGGGGTTCGCGGAGAATGCGCCGGTGTCCCGCTCCTCGCGTGGAGACCAGGCGGGCACTCGCGGCCCGGCATGTCAACTCGACGCTGTCGATGTAGGGCACTTCGTCGTCGTCGACGTCATGCACGACGAGCGATGCATCGCTGCCGGCGTCCAGTATCTCGCCCAGCCGCTCCGGCGTGAACACGTTCCACTCGTGCTCGCCGAACCGCTCGATCATCAACCGCCGCAATTCGTCTGTGGCTCGCTCCGGCAGCCCGATGATATTCGCGAACCCCTGAAAGAAGGCTTCCCGTTCGACTCCCGGGCTGATCAGGACAGTGCGGCTCGTCCGTACCCCTCCGGCCATGGCGAGCAGCGTGCAGGTGCCCCCGAACGAGTGGGCCACGACGCCGTGAATCGTCCCGATATCGGAGCACAGCTCATGGAGCGCACGCCCGCAAGCGAAACCATCGGTCGAATCTCCGGGGCTGTTTCCGTGCGCGGGCAGGTCGACGGCCACCGTCTGGAATCCCGCATTGACAAGGGGCTCGACGAACGCCCCCATCTGGCTGCCGCGGCCTTCCCAGCCGTGTACGAGCAGGACGACGGGCCCGTCGCCGCGCCAGTACGTCGCGATGCATGTTCCGTCGACGGCGTAGTCCTTGCGCACGCTATCCTCCAGCCACCTTTTCTCGCGCGGCGGAACGCGGTGACGCCGTGTCTTCAGGAACATCCGACTCGCCAGCCTTCCGGCCGTTTTTGGCGCCACGGCGCCCAACACGGCGAAGAAAGCGCGAATACCGCGAAGCGCCAGCGGAACCCGGGGTGTCATTTTTCTTCGACGGCCCAGGTCCAGCACCACGGGTTCGGCCCTCTCGCGGCCGGAATATCGTTGCGTATCGTCAGCTCGCATAATTTTTCAAATAGTGATCATCGGTGCGACGCGGTGGGAACCT
>CBDUWU010000243.1:0-5389 GCA_965371015.1 uncultured bacterium
GCCCGATCGCCCGTCTCAACCTCGACGTCGCCGAAGACGGGGGGCTGCACGAGGGCTACAAGCTCAAACTCAACTCCTATGACCTCGGCGTCGACATCGAGTTGGCCGACGCGATCGAGCGCATCCGCTTCGAGCACCCGGAAGTCCGCGCCGTGCTCGTCACCAGCCTCCTCGACCGCATATTCTGCGCGGGGGCGAACATCTTCATGCTGGGACAGTCGGAGCACGGCTTCAAGGTCAACTTCTGCAAGTTCACCAACGAGACGAGACTGGGAATCGAGGACGCGAGCGAGAACTCGGGTCTGAAGTTCCTTGCCGCGCTCAACGGTATCTGCGCCGGCGGCGGTTACGAACTGGCGCTGGCGTGCGACGAGATCTACCTCGTCGACGACGGCAACTCGGCGGTCAGCCTGCCCGAGATACCGCTGCTCGGCGTGCTGCCGGGTACCGGGGGGCTGACGCGCGTCACCGACAAGCGCAAGGTCCGCCGCGACCGGGCCGATTTCTTCAGCACGATCGCCGACGGCATCAAGGGCAGCCGCGCCGTCGAATGGGGACTGATCGACGGCCTCTTCCCGAAGAGCAAATACGAAGAGGTCATCGGCAAGCGCCTCGACGAACTGGCAGCCATGTCCGACCGACCCGGCTCGGGACCGGGCGTTATCCTCGAACCGCTCGACCCCGAGCGCGGCGAAGACGGGACGCGTTACCGCTACGTGACCGTCGCGCTCGACCGCGGGCAGCGTATCGCACGGATCAACGTGGCGGCGCCGTCGGGCGACGAGCCGTCGACGCCGGACGACATTCTAAAGGCCGGCAGCGACTTCTGGGCGCTGCGGACGTTCCGCGAACTGAACGACGCGCTCCTCGACCTGCGATTGAACGAGGCCGAGATCGGCACCATTCTCCTGACGACCAGCGGCGACGCCGACAAGGTACTCGCCGTCGATAACACGCTCGCCGAGCACTCCGGCCACTGGCTCGTGCGCGAAATCGTCCACTACATCAAACGCACGCTGAAGCGCCTCGACCTGACGGCGATGAGCATCGTCGCGCTGATCGAAAAAGATTCGTGCTTTGCCGGCACGCTGTTCGAACTCGCGCTGGCGGCCGACCGTTCGTACATGCTCGACGACCCCGACGACTCGCCGGCGATCCGCCTCTCGGCGATGAACGGCGGTCCTTACAAAATGAGCAATGGCATCACGCGTCTCGAGACGCGCTTCCTCGCCGATCCGGAACACATCGCCGAAGTCCTCGAGCGCGGCGGACCCTTCAACCCGATAGAGGCGGAAGAAGCAGGGCTGGTGACGTTTGCCCCGGACGACATCGACTGGGAAGACGACGTCCGCCTCGGCATCGAGGAAAGGGTGTCGCTCTCGCCCGACGCGCTGACGGGCATGGAGGCCAACCTGCGGTTTGCGGGACCGGAGACGATGGAAACCAAGATCTTCGGCCGGCTCACGGCGTGGCAGAACTGGATATTCCAGCGCCCCAACGCCACGGGCGACAGAGGCGCGCTCAAGGTATACGGACAGGCCGGACTGAGACCCGAGTTCGATTGGAGGAGAACCTGATGATCTCGTCGGAACGGATCCCGAACAACGTTGACCTCAAGCAGGACCGCCGCCTGCAGCGGGCGCTCGAGCGGTGGCAGCCGAAGTTCCTCGACTGGTGGCGGGAAATGGGCCCCGAAGGATTCCAGGACGTCCACAAGGTGTACCTGCGGACGGCCGTCAGCGCCGACACGGACGGCTGGTCGCACTTCGAGTACGTCAAGATGCCGGATTACCGCTGGGGCATCTTCCTCTCGGAGCCCGAGAAGCATCGAAAGATCGGCTTCGGCGACTTCCAGGGCGAGGACGCGTGGCAGGAGGTGCCGGGAGAGTTCCGCAACCCGCTCCGCCGCCTGATCGTCACCCAGGGCGACACCGAACCGGCGAGCGTCGAGCAGCAGCGGATGCTGGGCAGCAAGTGCCCGAGCCTCTACGACCTGCGAAACCTCTTCCAAGTCAACGTCGAGGAAGGCCGTCACCTGTGGGCAATGGTCTACCTGCTGCACAGTTTTTTCGGCCGTGACGGCCGCGACGAGGGCGACGCGCTCCTCGAGCGGCGCAGCGGCAACGAAGACAAGCCGCGGATTCTCAGCACGTTCAACGAACCGATCACCAACTGGCTGGACTTTTTCATGTTCACGATGTTCACCGACCGCGACGGAAAATTCCAGCTCCTCGCACTCGCCGAGAGCGCCTTCGACCCGCTGTCGCGCACCACGCGCTTCATGCTCACCGAAGAGGCGCACCACATGTTCGTCGGCGAAACGGGGATCGCGCGCACCGTCGATCGCACCTGCCAGATCATGAAGGAGATCGGCGGCGTGTCGGAAGACGTGCGCAAGCACGGCGGCATCGACCTGCCGACGATACAGAAGCACCTCAATCTGTGGTTCTCGCTCAGCCTCGATCTGTTCGGAGGCGAAATCTCGTCGAACGCCGCGTCGTACTTCGCCACCGGGCTCAAAGGACGCGTCTACGAGGGTAAGTATGACGAGCACGGGGCGATGGACCAGGTTTACACGATCGACAGGTTCGACAGCGGGCGCCACGATACGGAAGAGGTCCCCATGCGCAACGCGCTCAACGAAGTGCACCGCGACGCGTATATCGCCGACTGCGACAAGGGTATTGTCCGCTGGAACCGGGTGCTGGAGAAGCACGGGATGTCCGACCGGCTCTACCTGCCCCACCGGCGATTCAACCGGGCAACGGGCCTGTACGGAGCCATCCACTTCGACCCGCGGGGGAAGCTGCTCGGGGAGGAACAGTGGAATGCGAAGCGGGACGAGTGGCTTCCGTCGCCGGACGACAAGGCCTACATCAACAGTCTGCAGGCCAAACCCATATTTGATCCCGACAAGATGGCCAACTGGATCGCGGCGCCCCGGCGGGGCATCAACAGCAAACCCATCGATTTTGAATACGTGCGCGTGGAGGAATAATCATGAGGACCGAACTGTTCATCAATAACGAGTGGCGCGGTGCCGCGTCGGGAGAAACATTCGAAGTGGTCAACCCGGCCACCGAAGAAGTGATCGCCAGCGTGTCCAGAGCGGACGCGCGTGACGCCGACGACGCCGTCGCCGCGGCACGCGCGTGCTTCGACTCGGACGCGTGGCGGGGCATGCCGGCGCGCAAGCGGGGTCGTATGCTATCGAAGCTCTCCGGCCTGCTCAGGTCGCGCCTCGACGAATTCGCCCGGCTCGAGTCGGCGCACAACGGCAAGACGTACTTCGAAGCGAAGATCGAACTGTCGATGACGGCCGCCGTCCTCGAGTATTACGGCGGGTGGGCCGACAAAGTGGAAGGCCGTACCATCCCCGTCGATGCGAACTGCCTCGTTTATACGCGGCGCGAGCCAACCGGCGTCGTCGCCGCTATTGTCCCGTGGAATTTCCCCTTGAACCTGGCCAGCTGGAAGTTCGCCCCCGCGCTCGCGGCGGGTTGCACGATCGTCCTCAAGCCGGCGTCGGAAACGCCACTCACTGCACTCCTCTTCGGCGAACTCGTCGCCGAAGCAGGATTTCCCCCGGGTGCGTTCAACGTCGTTCCCGGCATCGGATCGACGGCAGGAATGGCGCTCGTGCGCAACCCCGGCGTGGACAAGATCGCTTTTACCGGGTCGACACAAGTCGGGCGCAAGATCATGCAGGAGGCTGCCCTCTCCAACAAACGCATATCGCTCGAGCTCGGCGGCAAGAGCCCCAACGTCATTTTCGCAGACGCCGACATCGAAGCGGCCATCCGCGGCGCCCAGACGGGCATCTTCTACGGCAAGGGCGAGGTATGCGCGGCGGGTTCGCGCCTCCTCGTCGAGAAGGGAGTGCACGACCAGGTCGTGGACAAGCTGGCCGCCCGCGCGGCCAGGCTGACACCGGGCGACCCGCTCGACAAGAACACGCGCATGGGCGCCGTGGTGTCGAAGTCGCAGCAGGATTCGGTCATGGGATACGTCTCGCGCGGGCTCGAAGAGGGGGCAAAGCTCTTGGCCGGCGGCAAGACGGCCACGCACAACGGCAAGGGCTGGTTCGTGGAAGCCACCGTGTTCGACGGGGTCACGCCCGACATGGCTATCGCCCGCGAGGAGATATTCGGTCCGGTGCTGAGCGTGCTCACCTTTGACGGCGAAGAGGAAGCGGTTCGCCTGGCCAACGACACCGACTACGGCCTGGCGGCGGGGATATGGACGCGTGACCTGGCGAAGGCGCACCGGGTGGCATCGGCGATACCGGCGGGCACGGTGTGGATCAATACGTACAACTTCTACGACGCCGCCGCCCCCTTCGGCGGGTTCAAGGCGTCGGGCTTCGGCCGCGAACTCGGCGGCGCCGGGCTGGACGCCTACCTCGAGAACAAGACGGTGTGGGTCAACCTGGGATGACGGAACAACCCGTGATAAGGAACATCACCGTGGTGGGCGCCGGGACGATGGGCCACGGCATCGCCCAGGTGGCCGCCCAGTCGGGCTACCACGTCACGCTGACCGACGCCGACCCCGAAGCGCTGCCGCGCGCGCTCGCGCGGATCGAGAAGAACCTCGACGGCGGCGTGGCGCGCGGCAAACTCGACGAGAGTGAGCGCGAAGATACAATGGAGCGGCTGAAGACAGAAGCAGACCCCGCCGCGGCGCTCCAGGATGCCGACCTCTGCATCGAGGCCGTCGTGGAGAACCTCGACGTCAAGCACGCCGTCTTCCGCTCTTTCGAAGAGCACGCCCCCCCGCACGCCGTCCTCGCGACCAACACATCGTCGCTCCCCGTAGCCCGCATCGCCGAACCCCTCACCACTCCCGGCCGCGTCGTCGGGATGCACTTCTTCAACCCCGTCCACATCATGCAGCTCGTCGAGGTCGTTACCCACGACGGGACGGACGATGACGCCCGCGTAGCGGCTCTCCAGGTCGTGTCCAGGATGGGCAAGGTGCCTGTTGTTGTGGCCGACTCGCCCGGTTTCGCCACCAGCCGCCTCGGCGTCGTGGTCGCGCTCGAGGCGATCCGGATGGTCGAACAGGGTGTCGCGTCGGCCGCCGACATCGACCGGGCGATGGAGCTGGGATACAAGCACCCTATGGGGCCGCTGAAGCTCACCGACGTAGTCGGCCTCGACGTCCGCCTCGCCATCGCCGAGACGCTCCACCGCGAGCTCGGCGGAGCGCACTACGAACCACCGCGGCTCTTGCGCGACAAGGTCGCCGCGGGCGAGCTCGGCAGAAAATCGGGAAAAGGATTCTACGAATGGACCGAGTGACGGACATCCACGTCCACATCCAGCAGTGGGATCAACTGAAACCCGCCGCCCTCGAGTCGCTCACCCGTGACCACAAGGACCACTAC
>CBDUWU010000244.1:0-5313 GCA_965371015.1 uncultured bacterium
CGTGCTCGTGGCGTGTGCCCCCCGGCGGCCGCCGTCCCCCCCCCCCGGGCCCCCCCCCCGGCCCCCCCCCCCCCCCCCCCCCCCCACGACCGGGGACATCTTGATCGCTTCCGGACGAGTTCCGAAAACAGTGAGAATTTTTACCATCGACGCCACTTCCGCTGTGGGTGCTAATAGCGTTTCACGAGTCCAGGTTAGCGTCCACTAGTCGGGCGATTTCGGCAAAACAATCTGTCGTGGCCCGCCACATTGGCGGTTACCGGATGGCCAGTAAAATCGATGGGACAGGATGCGCGAGGTGGTCCGGTGACGGCACGTCCGCGGCGCGGATATGCGGATCCTGGGGTCCGACCAACCTTTTTGGCATGCCTTGATTATACAACAATTCGCGGCTCTTTTGTTAAGAATCTTCACCGTAACGGGACACTACGGGGAAGCATCGGAAGCCATCCCGCCTCCCGCGGACGAAGTAACCGGAAACTTTTATCCAGAATCAGTGTAGACTGGAATGGCACCCCACAACGTCACAAACACCCGGCCCACACCCCTGGAGGTCCGGTCATGACTGTTAAATTATCGTTAATCTTCGTGTTGTTGATCGCCGCGCCCGCCTTCGTACTCGCCGGCGACGCGGACGAAGACGTCGTGCACTATAATGGAGGCACGAACCACACAGGTGTATATGATACCGAGCCGCTGCGCGAGCTGACAGGTCTCAAATGGAAGTTCGACACGGCGGGCGACGTCACGGGACCGCCGCTCGTCCACGACGGCGTCGTTTACTTCGGAGACTGGGAGGACCACTTCTACGCCGTCGACGTGGAAACGGGCAAAGAGTTGTGGCAAAAGACAGGTGTCACCGCCGCGGCGGGACCACCCACGATCTCCGGAGACGTGGCCTACTGGGGCGGGCGCGAGGGCACGTTCTATGCCCTCGACGCGAAAACGGGCGAAGAGCTGTGGAACTTCAAAACGGGCGGCGGCGTGTGCTTCCCGCCCTTGGTCCACGATAACATCGCCTACTTCACCAGCCACGACAGTTGTTATTACGCCGTCGATATTAAGACGGGCGAACTCGTTCGCAAGCTCAGGGCAGAGACCGGGAGCTGCTGCAGTCCGTCATTGTTCGAGGACGTGGTCCTCGTCTCCGACTGGAACGGCGTCGTGCACGGATACGAGACTGCGCTCGCCGGCGAACGATGGCGCTTCGCCGCCGGGATGAAGATCTACCACGCGCCGTCGATCCACGGTACCACCGGATTCGTCGGGAGCTACGACCACCGCGTCTACGCAATCGACCTCGAAACCGGCGAACAGGTGTGGGCGTTCGACACCGGCGAGAAAGTCAGCATGGATCCCGCCGTCCGCGACGGCGTTGTCTATTCCAACACCCAGCAGAGTCACCTCTACGCGCTCGACGCCGCCACCGGCAAGGTGATCTGGGATTTCGACCGCGACGGCAAGGTCTACTCCAAGCCGGCGCTCGCCGGCGACGTGCTCTACTTCGGGAGCGGCGACTACTTCCTCTACGCACTCGACCCGGCGACCGGCGAGGAACGCTGGAAGTTCGAGGCGCAGGACATGGTGTGCAATCCGACCGTGTACGACGGCCACGTGTACTTCGGGAGCGGCCACGCAGTCTACTGTCTCGAATAGCGGCGTCAGTCGGTCAAAAGTGTAAAGTCCTTTTGCCTCCACAATGAAGGTGTAAAGTCCTTTTGCCTCCACAATGAAGGTGTAAAGTCTTTTTGCCTCCACAATGAAGGTGTAAAGTCTTTTTGCCGCCATAATGGCGGTAAATATTCTTGCACTTTTGCCGCACCGGGTTCGAGGCGCAGGACACGGTGTTCAATCCCACCGCCCATGACGCCCGCGTATACTATGGTGTGCGCCCCCACCGCTTATGACGCCCGCGTATACTTCGGGAGCGGCACCGCGATCTACTGTCTCGAGTAACGCGTGGTCAGCGGCCGATACGCTTGAGTTTCTTCCATACGCCCGATCCCACCAGGTTGTCGGCGGTGGCGAGGATGCGGCGGATCACGTCGAGGACGTCGTCATCTCCCGACCAGTGGCGGCGGAGCACCTCGGGGTCGGTGTGGTTGACGATGCCGTTGAGGACGTGGGCGGCGAGGACAATGTCGTCGAGGTAGCCGATGGGTCCGACGATGGCCTCGGGGATGAGGTCGATCGGTGAGATGAAGTAGGCGATCGCGGCGGCGAGCTTGATCTTGTCTTTACCCGGCACATCGGGATCGACGGAGAGCTTCCACAACAGGTGGAACAGGTCGGGGGCGAAGAGCAGGTACTCGGTCCAGCGGTGGGAGCGGCCCTTTTCCGTCCCGGCCCATTCGCGGACCCGGTCGCGCAACCTTTGATAGTAGTCGCTGTTACGATCTTCCATGTCTCGAGTATACCTCAACCGGGCCCGTGCCGCAGATCCTTCTCACTGTTTCCTTGATCGATCCGGCTTCCGGTTGCTACGCTGTGACCCATGAGCAGACGGTCCCGGTTCAAGCGCGGATCCGACTGGACCCGCCTCCCCCATGATGAGCTCCTCGACGTTCGCATCTGTGACCTGGACGTCAAGGTCGAAGGCACGTGGTTAGAGCGCCAGGTCGACCAGCTCTACCGCGAGCTCGGGCGCAACGGCCTGCACTTCCGGCCGCGCTGCTGGCTCGGCTCCGAGTGGTTTTCCCCCGACAACGTCCCCGGCATCGCCATCCCGTTCTTCCTCGCCCACCCGCGGCTGCGCAAGCTCGAAAACCGGATGATGTTCGAGGTCGAGGGGGGTAACCGCAGCTTGTGCATGCAGCTGTTGCGGCACGAATGTGGCCACGCGTACGAAACCGCCTACCGGCTCGGCCGGCGCAAGCGCTGGCTCGAAGTGTTCGGGCGAACCTCGAAACCGTACCCCGTGTCCTACCGCCCGCGGCCGGTGAGCAAGCGTTACGTCCTCCACCTCGACTGGTGGTACGCGCAGAGCCACCCGTGCGAGGACTTCGCCGAGACGTTCGCCGTGTGGCTGCGCCCCAGGTCGCTGTGGCGGCAGCGTTACCACGGCTGGCCGGCGCTCAAAAAACTCCACTACGTCGACGACCTTATGGAGGGGCTGGCGGGGAAGACTCCCCTCGTTCGTTCGCGCGGGTACGTCGATCCGGCGAACCAGCTCCGGCTGACGCTCGGCGAGTACTATAATGACAAGCAGGCGCGCTACGGGAGCGATTACCCCGACTTCTACGACCGCGACCTCTCGCGGCTCTTTCCCGACCCTTACCAGCCGGGCCGGTACCCGACGGCGGCGGCGTACCTGCGGCGCACCGCACCCGAGATCCGCGGCCTCGTCGCCGACTGGACCGGGGAGCACGCCTACGCGGTCGACCTCGTCCTCAAAGACATGATCAAGCGCTGCCGCGAGCGGAAGCTGCTGATGACGCGTCCGCACGAGGAGCTGCGGATCGAGGTCGCCATCATGCTCACCATGCAGACGATGAACTTCGTCCACGGCACCCGGCACCTCGTCACCGTGTGACGCGGGCGGGTCGACAACAGGAGCGATCATGAAAAAGCCCGCGAAACTCCGCGTCCTCGTATTTACCAGCCAGGAATACGAGCACTCCGACAACGTCGAAGACTTCGAAGGCAAGTCCATCGTCGAGTGGAAGTCCGAGTTCGACGTGATCACGACGCTCAACAGCCTCGGTCACCAGACGCGCGTCTTGTCCGACGTGTCCGAATTCGGCGATATCCGCATGGTGCTCAAGGCGTACGAGCCGCAGGTCATCTTCAACCTCCTCGAAGAGTTCCGCGGCGAGGGGATATACGTGCCGTACGTCCTCGGGTACCTCGAACTCCAGCGGCTGCCGTTCACCGGGTGCAATCCGTACGGGCTCGTCGTCTGTGACAACAAGTCGCTCCTCAAGAAGATACTCCGCTACCACCGCATCCCTGTGCCCGAGTCGGTTCTCTTCAGGCGCGGACGCACCGCGCGGAAGCTCCCGCGGCGGGTCGAGTACCCCGTCATCGTCAAGTCGGCGTCTATGCACGGGTCGGTCGGTATCGCCCAGGCGTCGGTGGTGAGCAATGACGAGAAGCTGCGGGAACGCGTCGCGTTCATCCACGAAAGCATCCAGACCGATGCCATGGTGGAAGAATACATCGACGGGCGCGAACTATACGCCGGTGTGCTCGGCAACCAGCGCCTCGACGTGTTCCCCGTGTGGGAAATGACTTTCGGCAGCCTGCCCAACGGCACGCGGCCGATCGCCACCGACAAGGTGAAGTGGGACGAAGAGTACCAGAAGAAACTCGGCATCGACACCGGCCCCGCCAGGGATCTGCCCGAGGGAATAGAAGAACGCATCAAGCGTTACTGCAAGAAGGCATACAAGGCCCTGGGCTTGAGCGGCTACGCGCGCATGGACTTCCGCCTGACCGCCGACGGGCGCCTCTACCTCCTGGAACCCAACCCCAACCCCGACCTCAACCAGATAGAGGACTTCGCCCTCGCCGCCCGTAAGGCGAATCTCGAGTACGACGAACTCATCCAGAAGATCATCAACCTGGGTTTCCGCTACCGCGAGGGAAAGTAGGACGTGTCGATGAAATACATGGTGGAGTTCGTCGTCGCGGTTTCGGTGCTGGCCGCCGGATTTGCAACGGGTAACGCACAAGAGGCGCAGGACTCGGTGGGCGAAAAGCTCAGGAACAACTATCTGGCAGGCCTGGACAAGGACGAGCCCAGCCAGGACGACCGCATACAGTCGGCCGATAGACTGTACTGGTTGTTCAGACTCGACCAGGTGGCGGCGTTCGATTTGATCGTGGATGCGCTCGAACACGACTGGGCGGAGGTGCGGCGCGTCGCATCGGCGGACGCCGGGTACTACTACGTGGACGAGATCGTTTTCAGCGGAGATACCGATTGGTCGTCTCGATCCTGGCCCGATACCGTGACAAACTCGAGAAAAATCGTTTTGAAAAAGCTCCTCGAGAACGCAGGGGATAACTGCTGGGACGTCGCAGTGCCCGCTATCGGATCATTGGCGCGGATGGGCGAGCTGGCGGCGCGCAATATCGCATTACTTTGTGAAGTGTTGTCCGGAGACAAACTGAACAGAAATCGAGTGTGCGACTACCGGACCGATCACGCTTATGACAATTTGCGAAAGGAAGCCCTCTCGGTACTGGGGAGACTGACGGAGCGGGAAGATTTTCGGGCGTCTGTGCTGTATTGCTTCCAGTCCATAGCGGACAGCCACTCCGGCATGCTCGATCCCTTGATACCGGCGATCAAAAGATACCTCGACGAGG
>CBDUWU010000245.1:0-5301 GCA_965371015.1 uncultured bacterium
CTGATCCGGTCCTCGAGAACCGTCGGGGCGAACGGCCTGAAGCTCTCACGAAACTTGATCTTCATATTGACGACGTCTTTGTTCTCCGGGTTACGTGCGTCGGCCAGGATCGACCGGTTTCCCAGCGCCCGCGGTCCGAACTCCATGCGCCCCTGAAACCAGCCGATGACCTTCTGGTCGTTGATCGCATCGGCCGTCTGGTCGAGAAGTTCGTCCTCCTCCAGCTCCTTGTAAACTGCACCGGTCTTGTCGAGGTACCGGCGTATCTCATCGGTTGAGTATTCCGGCCCCAGGTAGGCGTGATCCCACGTGTACGTGCGCGGGTTGTCCATGACAGTATTGTAGAGGTAGGTCGCCACGCCGACCGCACCGCCCGCGTCGCCGGCGGCGGGCTGAATGAAGATCTCATCAAACGGGCACTGGCGAAGCACCTTGCCGTTGGCCACGCAGTTGAGCGCCACTCCACCGGCCATGCAGAGGTTTCTGCTCCCGGTCAACTCGTGCGCGTGATTGGCCATACGTATCACGATGTCTTCGGTGACCTTCTGCACGCTCGCGGCCACGTCCATGTGAAATTGTTCCAGATCGGATTCGGGTTCTCGTACCGGCCGGCCAAACAGCTTGCTGAAGTGCCGGTTCGTCATGCGCAGACCGTAGTCGAACGCGAAGTATTTCATATTCATCTTGAAACTGCCGTCTTCGCTGAAACGGATCAACTCCAGGACCTTGTCGTAATACTTCGGCGTGCCGTACGGCGCCAGCCCCATCACTTTGTATTCGGCGCTGTTGACCTTGAACCCGAGATAGTAGGTAACGGCGCTGTACAACAACCCGAGCGAGTGGGGGAACTTGATCTCCTCGAGAAGTTCGATCTGATTGCCGCTGCCCCGTCCCGTTGTCGCTGTCGCCCACTCACCCACTCCGTCGATCGTGACGATGGCGGCTTCCTCGAACGGCGACACGAGAAACGAACTGGCCGCGTGGGACATGTGATGTTCGATCATCATGACTTCGCCCTCGTAATCCAGTTCCTTCCTGATGATATGGGGGATCCACAGCTTCTTGCGCAGCCACAACGGCACGGCCTTGATGAAGGATGGAAACGACCGGGGAAACGTGGCGAGATACGTGTAGAGAATCCGCTCGAACTTTATCAGGGGCTTGTCGTAGAACCCGACAAAGTCGACATCATCCATGGTGATGCCCGCTTCGCGCAAACAATAGCGGACGGCGTTGAGGGGGAACTCCTGGTCGTGCTTGACGCGCGTGAAGCGTTCTTCCTGGGCCGCGGCAACGATCCGCCCGTCGTGCACGAGGCACGCGGCCGAGTCGTGGTAGTAACAGGACAAGCCGAGTACGTACATTCGTGGCTGTTTCCTAAACCTAAAACTGCCGGCGGCACGCTTCGAGCGACGTGTCCAGCGGTTCGCGTTTGTGCCAGAAGCTGCTCTTCTTCCGGAGCCGCTTGTCGAGGAAGTCGGCGCCAAAGACCCGGCTGATGACGGAGACGAAGCCGATAATGACGAAGTACGATATGGACAGTAATATAGTGGTATTCACGATGCCGAGCACATGCGCGAACTTTTTCCATCCGGCCCATATAAGTAAAAGTAATCGCTTCATTTATGACATCCTACAGGGATGGTCCATGATAGATCAGAACAAACTCCCGGTCAATACCCGACGAGACGAATCCACCCGATCGGTCCTTTGCAACTGGCGGGCCAGCGGATACGATAAACGCATAATGAGCACGACGCGCACCCAGACACCCTGAAGGGTCAGAGCGCGGGCGTATTTACGGCAGGAACTTCGATACGTTGGCAAGCTTTTCGGGCAGGTAAACGTCGATCACATAATTGAGACCGTGCTTTGCCAGCGCCTGCTGCTCCGCGCGGACCCCCATCTTGACCATCTGGGACAGCGCGTTCTGCCACGCCTTGTGGTGGAGGATGAACGGGTCGTTCTTCAGCGCGTCTTTCGCCCGTTTGACATCGACTTCCTTCAGAGGGTGTGTCGGCAGCTTGTAGTCGACAATGTCTTGCGGCGTGATGCCCAGAAACCGCGCCTGTGGCACGCAGAAGAACTCGTTCAGGTGCGCCGCGTTCCCGCTCCCCACCTTGAAGGTACGATAGATATTGCTGATCCCGTACGGGTCGCCGTCGACGAAGACGTACACTGGCAGCTTCATCTCGTCGGAAAGACGCCGGATGAACCGGCGGCACGCTCGCGTCGGCACCCCTCCCATCGAGACCAGGATGCAGTTGGCCTTTTTCCAGTACATGTGCTTGACCAGCCGCTGGAACATACCGGCCGTTTCTATGACGAGGATGAACTTCGCCTTCGTTTCGAATTCGAGTTCCTCGACGCTGATCGGGATCGAGTAGGCACCGCTGCCGAACTTCGTACAGTCGATCCGCAGCTTGCGGCCCGTCTCGCGGTCCTTGTCGATCACCACGAGCTTCCCCGCCACTTCGCCACCCTTCTCCTCGGGGATGAATCCCAGCTGTTCGCGATTCAGGCCAAAAAACGCCTCGACGTCATCCATCACGGCGTCCGATTCCGTCTGCTCGTTGAACCTCGCCGCTTCCCAGTTCTTCGACACATAATAAGCCTCCCGCTTGGTGGCGATATCGTCGGTGTCGATCAGTTCTTTGGAAAGCGCCATCATCCTCAGCGTCTGGGCAAAAGTCTTGACCGTGTTGACCGTCAGCGTGCGCTCTTTCTTGCCGCGCTTGATTTCCAGAAATCCCGCCTTGGGGTTGTAGCGAACATTCGACAGCGAACGGAGGGGAAACTTCATCGACGGCTTTCTGCCGCCGAGGATGCCCGTTTTTATCCTTCTCGCCTCGTCCTTGATCTTTTTCGTTACCTTGGGGTTGGCTGACACTGTCGTTTCCTCCACCCCTGAGGGCGTCTAGTTCTTGCGGCTGCGTTCGAGCGTATCCTTGAGTTTCGAGACGATCTTCTGTTCCTCGCGTTCACCGAATCCGAGGATTTCCTGGAGAGCAATCCCGATGTGGGGAATGTACTGTTCTATATAGGAGCGTTTCTTTTCTTCCTCGCGCTCCCGGGCACCTTTTCGAATATAGCGCGACAAACGGCGGCCGCACTCCTGCAAAGCCAGCTTGATCTCCTTGATGATCTCCGGATAGTGGGCGACCGCCTCCTTGCTCTCCGAGGTGAAAGGCACCCATACCGACGCTATCTGGACCATCAAGACCAGGGGCGCGATCGGCAGCGCCCCCCTCGACTGATTCACACCGTATCCGCGCCACGCAGTGCCGATAACCGACTGCGTGATGGCGCAGTCCGACTGCTGGTAGGTCAGAGGTGCCCGGTTGGCAAAGCGGTACAGACGGACGATGTCGTCGGACGCCAACCAGTCGCCGCCATACGCCAGCGCCACTTCCACCTGGAAAGGGTTACCCCGGTAAACCGCCGGCGGCCGTGACACCGCCGTGTAAAAGTTGGCCTCCACCTCTCGTTCCAGACTCCTGATCAGCAGTTCTTCGCCGATCACCGCCAGGCAGTTGGTCGGGGGCTTCATCAGCCTGACCTTGTTGAACGCCCTGATGATCCGTTCCCCCTGGTCCCGGGTGATCTTCCTGGGTGAGGTTCGCGGTTTAACACCAGCGATGTCGAGGATCTCGTCCGCCGCCCGCGGGCTCATCCGCGAGAATTCCGCGGAGAGAAACCCCTTGACGTTGCGCGATTTCGTCGTGGTGAGCATGTCGAGCAGAATGCCCAGTTCGACGCCGTAGGGGTGGGGTTTGATCGAGACCGTTTCGGCGGGCAGCTCGTCGGTCAGGCGTTTGTAGACCACGGGGTCACCCTTGGGCGGCTGATAGGAGATTTCGGCGTGCGGGTTGGCCAGCGCCACCTGGTGAATGTAGGAATCCACCGACCGCTTGCCTTTTTTGTAAGAAGCTTCCAGCTCCATCTCGATCCGTGTGCCATGATCCCGGCCCCAGTCCGTAACGCCCTCGTCGAGCACGATGGGCGTGTTCTTCTTGGTGTCGATTTGAATGTCGTACACGTGGGCGTCGCAGCGGGCGCCGGTCCGCGTGGTGACTCTCACGTGCTTGCCCGTCGTGAGCTGCGAATACATGACGGCCGCCGAGATGCCAATTCCCTGCTGGCCCCGCGACTGCTTGAGCTCGTGAAACTTAGATCCGTAGAGGAGTTTACCGAAGATCTTGGGCACCTGGGCCTTGACTATGCCCGGTCCGGAATCAGAGACGACGATCCGGTAGCGATAGTCACCAATTTCGTCGATCTGGACGCGGATGTCCGGGAGCGTGCCCGCTTCCTCGCAGGCATCGAGCGAATTGTCGACGGCCTCCTTGATCGCCGTCAACAGCGCCCGCGTGGGGCTGTCGAACCCCAGCATGTGCCTGTTCTTCGCGAAGAACTCGCTGACCGAGATTTCCCGCTGCTTGAGCGCGATCGACTGGGCCGTCTGGACCGAGCGCCCGCCGTTGCGGCTCCTCGCCCCTTTCCCCGGTTTGGCGTCGCTCGCGACCTTGACCGGCTTCTTTTTTCCGCCGCCGCGGGCGGCCGCCTCGCTGGCGCCACCGGATTCGTCACCGGCGAACAGCGGCAGCATCTCGACAGCGGGCGCATCCATCGCTTTCGCGGGTTTCTTTTTTTCTTTCTTAGCGCTTCCCGCCGACATCGCCTTGCTTCTACTCATGCTGGATTCATCCTGTGGAAGCTACCATAAATACCCTATATGCCCGTTCTTCGACGGCATAGTAGATATTCGCTTCCACTGTGACAAGTACTATTCTGCACTCCCGCTCCGCTTGGTGCCCCGCGTAGGGGGAAACAACGAGGAACAACAACGAACGACGCGGACCGTTTCCGGGATCCGGCGTCACACACGTCTCCACTTGCAGGATGCATCCGGAGATCTCCGGCGCCCCCTGGTAGAGGGACCCCAGACGTTCCTAAATATGCTTCATCGTTACTAGTTAGGGCATCGATATTCGAAATCGAACTGGCACACGTATTGCACAACCGGTTTCGGAAGGAAGGGAAAATCATGTCGAAATTACGGTTCATACAAACTTCCAGGGGCTTCACGCTGATCGAAACGATGATCATCGTCGCGATCATCGGCGTGCTTGCGGGACTTACCATCCCCGGGTTCGCAAACTATCTGCACAAGCAGAAAGTCATCGGAGCGCGCAACGAACTGATGGCGGACCTGCAGTACGCCCGGTCGCTGGCCATTGCGCGCCGGACGACGTTTCGCGTCGAGTTCGAGCTGGACCGGTACCGGATCATCCTGCCGGG
>CBDUWU010000246.1:0-5282 GCA_965371015.1 uncultured bacterium
CGGGAGAAACGCCGATGATAAGCGATTTGTTGGCGTAAGTCCATAACAGGATTTGGACTTGCATCGAGCCGCGTATCGCATAGAATGAAGATCGAGAATCCGAGGGCGGACCACCGCCCGGAAAGAACCCGGAATATGCCTCCTCCCGGCAACCAGAATCACGATCCCTCCACGTGGGTCGAAGACCACGGCGACGCGCTGTTCCGGTTCGCGCTCCTGCGCGTCAAGGACCCGATCGTGGCCGAAGACCTCGTGCAGGAGACCTTCCTCTCGGCGCTCAAGGGCATCGACGGATTCAAGGGCGGGTCGACACTGAGGACGTGGATGGTCGGGATCCTGAAGCACAAGATCATCGACCATTTTCGCAAGGGCAAGCCCGAGATCCTCGCGTCCGACCTGGCCACAATGGAGAACGAAACGATCGCCGACCGCCTCGACCGCTCCGACCAGCGCAAAGAAAAGCCGCTGCCCTGGCACGTCGACCCGGATAAGCTGTTGGAGAACAAGGAGTTCTGGGACGTGCTGCTGGGCTGTCTCGACGGCCTCCCGGAAACCCACCGGCAGGCGTTCTCGATGCGCGAGATCGACGGGATCAAGGGGGACGAGATCTGTAAGATACTGAATATCACCGCGACCAATCTGTGGGTGATACTTCACCGGGCGAGAGGGAAGCTCCGTAAGTGTCTAAACACCAACTGGTTCAAAACCAACTAATCGCCACTCGGAGAAGTGACCGGCAATGATGTCATGTGAAACAGCAGCCAGGATGATTTCGGAGGGCAAGGACCGTCCGCTGTCATTCGGGGAGAAAATGGGCCTCAGAATGCACCTGGCAATGTGCGCCCTCTGCCGCGGCTACCAGAAAAACCTCGAAGTGCTGAGCCAGATCTCGGCCCGCGCCGGCGACGCCGTCATGTCCGCCTTCGGCCGCACGGACACACACTTCGCGCTTCCCTCCGCGTCCAAGCAACGCATGAAAGACGAGCTCGACAACGCCAGCCATTCCGATTAAAACGGGCACATCCGAATCAAAACCGGTACCTCCGACCAACGCCGGCAACACCATTTCATCGAACTGGTAAATAATTTACCGCCATATGGCGGTAAAAAGACTTTACACCTTCATCGATTCGCGACCTGGTACGGAGGTCGACAGCGAATTGCGGCTGCGCAGCGCCCAAAGCGCTACTACCCAAAGCGCTACTGTAGGATGCGATCTGGGAGACACCGGCCGGTTCTCCCGCGTACGATCAGGAATCACTACTCGAGGCAGGCGCGAACGCTCTGAGCTGGAGCGCCCCGTACCGGGTCGCGCTGTATGCGATTAGCGGAATCGAAAGCGGCTTTTGAAGTGGCGCAGGTTCAGGTCGCGGCCGTGGACCACCTCGATCGCCGGGATGCGGTCGTGATTCTCGTGGAGCACGCGAATCGTTTCGCACAACGCGAACAAGTCCTGGTCCTCGTACGATAGCCGCGGCACCGACGCGCGCACGTTGTTCACGCGCGGGTCCGGCGCGATCTCTTTCCCGTTCTTGTACGCGCCGAAGGCGTAGATCCCCAGTTCGCACAACCGGTGCCCCCCGAAGAGCAACAGCGCCGTAAAGGCGATCCCCCGGAATTCATCGTCCCTGGCATCCGTCCCCGCGAAGAAACGGTCCATATCCAGATAGACGGCGTGTCCTCCGACCGGTTCCTTGATGGGAATGCCGTACGAGAGAAGCTTGTTGCCAAAGCGCCACACCTGGTGGATGCGCGCGTCGAGGTATTCGTCGCGAACGACGGTCTTGAGGCCTTCGGCCAGCGCCTTGAGGTCGCGGCCGGCGAGACCGCCGTAGGTCGGGTGGCCTTCGGTGAGGATCTGGCGGTCGACGAGCATCTCGCTGAAGTGGGGGTACTGTTCCTGGAACAACCCTCCCTGATTGAAGTAGACGGCGCCACCGATGTTGACGAGGCCGTCCTTCTTGAAGCTGATGTGGAAGCCGTCGACCTGTTCGAACATTTCGTGGACGATCGACACGATGGAACGATCGGCGAAACCGGGCTCCTTGTGCTTGATGAACCACGCGTTCTCGGCGAAGCGGCACGCGTCGAAGAACAAGGGCACGTTGTGGCGCCGGGTGAGTTCACGCGCCTCCTTGATGTTGGCCATGGATACGGGCTGGCCGCCGCCGGTGTTGTTGGTGATGGTGATGTAGACGAGCGGAACGCGGTCGGGCGCGGCCTCGAGGAGCGCGGCGAGGTCATCTATATTGATGTTGCCCCTGAAGGCAAAATCTTTGTGGTCGTCGAGGTGCTCGCGGCACGGCAGGTTGAGGGCGACCATGCAGTTGTCCTCGACGTTGCCCTCGGTGGTGTCGAAGTGCGAGTTGTTGGGAACGATGAACCACGCGCCGCTGGCCTTCTGCGTGCCGGCCTCGATCCGCCTCCGGAGGTCTTCGTGGAGCCCTTCGGGCGGCGTGACGTCTTCGCCGATTTTCGCCGACGCGCCGAGTTCGCGGTTGAGAATACCGAAGAAAGCGTGCTCGGCGGACCGTCCCTGGTGGAACAGAAAGAGGTTCTCGCACAGCTTGTCGTGCTGGGCCCAGTCGGGGCCGAACGTCTGGACGAGGCGGTCGCGCACCTCGAAGTAGCCTTCGTTGGATCCGTAGGCCTCGTCGCCGAGGAGCAGGGCGGCCCACTGCTCGGTGGTCATGGTGGTGGTCCCGGAGTCGGACAGGAAGTCACACCCGGGGATGTTGTGCGCGGGAAACATGAACACGTTGAGGCCGGCTTCCTCGAGCAACCGCCGCCGCAGGTCGAACTGGTCCATACGGCAGTCACGAAAGCGCACCATGCCGGTTCGGTAGGGCCTGGGCGTGAAGTACCCCGAGGGCTCGGGTATGCGGTCGATGAGTTCCTGGAACTTGTTCTCAAAAAAGGCGAGGACGTCTGACATGGCGCTGATTCCTGTATTGATAAGTGGGCGTGGACTGTATTGACTGTGTGCACGATACTCCAACTCGACGGCTCTCTCAACTTCTATCCCCTCTTAACGGTCCAAATGACGGCCGCGCACCGGCGCCAGGTCAGAAAGAGATAAGAGGGGAGGAACTTATTGTCGAGCAAGGGGGTAGAAGGAAAAAGGGCTGGAAAACAACCCGGCCTTCGAGTATCCTCTGACCCTCCGGAGCACTGAAAATGAACCACTTCATCAAGAACATCACCGGCGGCGTCGTGATCATCATCGCCGCCGCCCTCATCGGCGTCGTACACAATGCCGTCCGCGGACAGTCGATTCCCCTCGTGCAGAAGGTCGAGAAGGTCCAGACCGCCCGGCACAACGGCGGCGACGGGGCCGATAGCGGGCAGCTCGCCGAGGGCGCCGTGACCGTCGGCCAGGTCAAGGACCTCGTCGACGAAGGCGCCGTCTACGTCATCGACGCCCGTGCCCCCGCGGGCTACGAGGAAGGCCACATCCCCGGCGCTATCAACATTCCCTACGACCGGCTGGCCGAGTACTACCAGCAGATTACCGACACCGTACCGCTCGACGCCCGGATCGTCTGCTACTGCTGGAGTCCCACGTGCGACTTCAGCGACCAGCTCGCCACCGAACTCAAGATCATAGGCTACACCGACGTCACCGTGTTTCCCGGCGGGTGGGAAGATTGGCAGGACGCCGGGCACCCGGAAGTAACCGGAGCCGGCCAATAACCCATGAAGATTCTCCAGCGCAAGGAAACCATACTCCTGTTGCGTTTCATCGTCGGCGCGACTTTCGTATACGCCGCGTGGGACAAGGTCCTCGTCCCCCACACGTTCGCTATCGCCGTTCGCGGGTACCAGATCGTTCCCGTCGGCGTGTCCAATATCTTCGCTCTCGGTCTCGCCTGGGCCGAGTTCATATCCGGCATTCTGTTGATCGTAGGGCTCTTCACCCGCCAGGCCGCCGGAGCCGTATTTCTGCTGCTGGGTATGTTCGTGGTGGCGCTCGCCATCGTGATGGTCAAGGGACTCGTGGTCGACTGCGGGTGTTTTCAGTCCGAAGGCGGGTCGCAGACCGGCCCCCTGCTGATCGCCCGCAACATTGCCATGATGGCCGCGTGTCTCGTGATCATGAAGTACGACCGCCGCGTATGGGGGATCGACCGGTTTCTCCCCACGCGTGGTTGAAATACCTCCCGCAGTGAATCATTAAAAAAGCCCGCGGCCGTGGCCGCGGGCTTTTTCGTGCGATTCGGTCGAGACTGAATCAGTTGCTGATGCGCTTGTCCCAGTTGATGACCGTCTTGTAGACGTCACGGCCGGACTTCGACTTGCTCAGCACATCGAGGAACTCCGGTGTCGAACACAACCGGGCGATTCTCGCCAGTAACGGAAGATGATGCTGCGGCTCACCTTCCTTGCCGACGAGGAAGAACACCGTCTTGACCCGATCCTCGTTGGTCGGTCCGTATTGTATCGCGCGTTTGAGGAGCAGGACGCCGATCACCGGTCTGTCGATGTCGGCCACGAACGCATGAGGAATCGCCACACCGCCACCCACACTCGTCGGTGACTGGCGCTCGCGTTTCTCCATCTTCTCCAGCAGGTTGTCGGACGCCACCGCCTTGTTTCGTTTGGCCAGCTGCTTGACGAAGCGCTGGAAGAGACGGTCCTTGTTCTGCACCCCGACGTTGGTCATGCAGAGCGTCGAGTCGAGATAGCTGCTGATATCTTCCGGGATCGCCTTGGCCTTTTTCTTCTTCGGCCGCGGCAACGTCGTCCGCGCGAATCCACCCCTGCCGTTGCGCTCCTCCACCAGCTCGCGCAGATGCGTGAAGTCCTCGGCGGCGAGTCCATTCCTCATCGCCGCCGTCATGAATTCGGCGGCCTCCGGTGTTTCGCCGAGAAAACTGATAACGTCCGGATGTACCTGCCGGGCGGTCCCGAGCAGATAGCCTTCGCTGACGCCGAGCATATCGGCGACCTGTACGATACGGGCCTTGGGAATCTTGTGCTGTCTGCCGGCTTCGATCTGGCTCAGAAACGCG
Source organism: uncultured bacterium (assembly GCA_965371015.1). GTDB lineage: Bacteria > Krumholzibacteriota > Krumholzibacteriia > WVZY01 > JAKEHA01 > CBDUWU01. Next base: position 5,013 of record CBDUWU010000246.1, read on the forward strand.
GGAGACACCCCGAGCTGCCTGGCCATTTCCCTCAGACTGATGCCCTTTGCCTGCCTGAGCAGCCGGATCGTCGGCCCAAACGAGATTCCTTGCATATCAACCCCTTTTCTGGATGTTTCTACCTGCATGTTGTACCTAACGTATAGTATACGATTAACAATAAATTGTCAAGCGATCTGCCGGGCCGCGCCACCATTTATACGAAAAACCACGCCCTGACGCGGTTTTTGCCCCCCGGGGGGCGCGCTTTGCTGTGAAACGTCCCGCGCT
>CBDUWU010000247.1:0-5189 GCA_965371015.1 uncultured bacterium
ATAATCTCAGGCTGCTGTGCGCTTCGCACAATGTGCTCGAAGCCGAGCGCGTGTATGGCCGGGGGCACATGGAAAAATACTACCGGCAACGGGAGTGACCGGGAACCTGAAAAGCGCCTGTTCCGCAGTACGCTTCGCAGCCCCGCGGCGGACAATTAAACTCGGCAAACGGTCAGGGGGAGGATTCGATGCGGCGTTGGACGTCGAGGGCCATGGGGTTATCGGGGTCGATTTCGAGGGCGCGGTCGATCTGGGCGACCGCCGCCGTGCGTTCGCCGAGCGCCATGAGGACGAGCGCCAGGTCGACGCGCGTGCGGTCGTAGTCAGGAGCGTGTTCAACCAGACGCAGCAGATCCTCGCGAGACTGGACAAAGTCCTCTTTCCGCATCGGCCGATTGTGGAGGGTCAAGGGGTTGTACACCCGGGCAGCGTTATGTTGCAGCCAGCCACCGTCCACCGAGTCATCGCGAACGTAGATCCACGCGTGCCGTCCCACGTAGCACAAAGACCAGGCCTCATCTTTGACCAGCGACTGGTGAACACGCCCGATACCCGCGTCCGAGTTTTCGATCGGCGGCAGTATGAACGCATCGACGTCGTACTTAGCCGCCACGCCGCGGCGGGCCGCGTCGGTGGTCTGGCAGGACAGAAAATCGCGGTACACTTCCGGGCTGAAGTTGCGCCCGTCGATGAAACTCTTTCTTTCGCCGTAGAGGTGCCACAAGAGGTACGACCCGTGGCCGATCGTATTGAACGGCCGATGAGCGATACCCTCGGTCGAAACAAAATCGAATGCCTGTGCCGGATAACGGTCCATTATTGCTTCGCCGATCGAAATCCGCCCGCCGGCGGCCGCGATCAGCGCGGCGGCGGCGGCCGCGCCGGTAATTCCCGCGTAGCGGGCGAGACCGCCCTTTTCGAGCCATCGGCGAATCGAAGCGGTCACGGGAGAGGCCCGCAACAGGATCAACGCCATTGGCACCGACACAACGGCGAACTCGACCCGGAACCGGTGCGCCTGGAACGACAGGATGGCGGTGGCCACAATGAGCAGCACCGGCGCCAGCTGCATACGCTTGAGCGACACCAGGATCGCCAGCGCCGAAATCCCCAGCAGGATCTCGTAATACGGGTGAAACGCCCCGCGCGCCAGGGCTGGATCGAAAGGCGATCGCCACTCCAGGGTGAATCGCGACAGGAGTTCTCGCTGCTCGCCGCCGAAGGGCTGTGTCAGAAGTAAAGCCGGGTTCGGGTTGACCAGGCACGCGGCCGTCATCAAAAGGAGCAGGATTCCCACCCGCCGCCAGTCGTACCCCGTTCTGTTCCACGGACGGACGAGGTTTCTTTTCATTCTTCCCGCGGCCCACTCGCCGGCGAAAAAAATCGCCGCCAGCACGGGGCCGAGGATGAAACTCGGGTGCATGTTGACCCACAACAGTTGCATCGCGACCGGAAGAATAAAAAAAGACATTCCCCGCCGTTCGCGCGCCGTCAGCAGAAACCACACGAGCAGTGCCACGAAGAGATACTCGAAAAGGTGGGCACGCACAAGAAAACGTGTGTGCGAGTTGAGCAGGGCGACGACGACCACGGGAGCGGCCAGAGCCCACGATATGCCGGTGCGGGAGAGCGTGCGCAGAGTGACGCCGACCGTTGCCGCCACCAGGATGGCGCGGAGCGCGATCAACCCCCAGGCCGACGCCGCGCCGTGTACGACGTAAAAAACGAGCGCCGACAACCACGACTGCGGCGCCCACGCGCTGCCACCGGCCGTGAACGTAAACGGGTCCTCCGTAATAAACGACTTGGTCTCGAAAATGCGGCGGGCCGCGGCGAGCAGCCACCAGATGTCGTTGTTCCGGATGGCGAACAACGACAACGCGACGGCGAACGCCAGCACGGTCAGCGCCGCCGCCCGGTCCAGACCGGACTGTCTCAAGGCCGTGGGATTATCTCGCATCTCGACTCCGCCGGACGATACGCCCGGGGACGGGCGACGTGTCCCTGTGTGGACACACGCGGACGTCCAGTTGTCCCGTGAGGGACACTTTCACGGGAGGCCCGGCGCGGTCCTGCCGGGAACGACGTCTTACAACATATTAGAAAACAATAGCTTATCTAATTGCTTTTTGCAATGTCGTTGATCGGCACCCCGATTGCTGTTCCATTCCCATGGGCCGGCCCCGGACAGCACAGCGAACCCCACCCGGGTCGGCCCACCCGGGACTGTAAATCGAGCTTTCAATAACGGGCAGTAACCAGGCAAGGGTAATTCAAGCGGGCCGGAGCCCCGACCCGAAAGGAGCGACGATGAAACGCACCACACCTTACACCCTCACGGCGATCGCGCTGGTGGCGTTCTGGATGATCGGCGGGTGCTCTTCTACCGAAGAACCTGCCGTCGACGAAGACCTCCTCACGCGCGAGCAGGTCGTCGACCTCGACGACCCGTTCGGCGGTCTGAACTTTGGCGACGAGGACCCCGCGTTCGGCGACGCGAACATGACCGAGTTGTTCGGCCCCGAACTCGACGCGGGCTACACCGACCCGATGGAGAACGACCCCGAGGTCGTGCGTGCGCGTGAGCGCCGCCGGCCGGTAACGTACCTCATGATCACGTGGGGCAACCTCGAGGCGGACACGACGATCACCTTCCCGACCGACTGGACCGGTTCGCTCTCGGCGGACAACGGCGCCATATGTCTCAAGCGCACGATCGCATTCGACCCGAACGACGAAATCCTCCCGCGCACGTCCCGCGACCTGCTCGATTGGGTATCACACACAAAGCCCCACTTCGACGGCATCCTCGTCGCGCTCCACAAGATTGTCCCGCGCGACACGGTCCCCAACGACTCCACCGCGGTGGACATCGCCGATGAAGACACGCGGCTTTCGATCACGTTTGACACGGGGCCGTTCCAGGTGACGATCTACGAAGAGAACCTCAGGGACCTCCACCGCGTCGTCAAAGTCGACGAAGCGGGTAACGCCGTCGCGTTCAACACGTTCAATATCGAGCCACAGGGCTGCCCGCAGGGCTTCATGTCCGGCCAGTGGAGGCCGGTCGACCATCGACCCGGCGGCATCTTCCGCGGCAAGTGGATCACCCATAACGGCATGCACGAAGGCTACCTCCGGGGCATTTACGGACCGACGGCCGACGGAGAAAACGTGTTTTTCGGCAAGTGGATCCGGCACAACGGCGAGTTCCAGGGCCTCCTCGTCGGCTACTACGGCGCTATCGACGTCGAATCCGGCGGATGGTACCGCGGCATATGGCTGACCCGCGGCCTTCGCACCGGCGGACACGTCAAGGGCGTATGGAACACGCGCGACACCGACGACCACCCGGGCGGCTTTTTCAGGGGCCGCTGGGCGAAGGATTGCGGTGACGCTACCCGTCCCGAATAGCTCAGCCGTCCCCGGCTGATGCTCAGGAGCCCTCGTCGGACGCGCGCCCGGCGGGGGCTTCTTGCTGCTCCCGGGGGCCCCGGGGGACGCGCAAATCGGCAAGACGGCCTCCACCCGCGCGTGCTATACTCCCGCCCATCTGTCGGACGCCCACTCACTTACATTGGGAGGAGCACATGAAAGACCGGTCTCCCTTTCCACGGGTATTCTGGGTCGCAAACGGCATCGAGGTACTCGAGCGGTTCGCGTACTACGGGATTTATTTCGGCTTCGGGATCTACATGGAGTCGCTCGGGTATTCCCGCGGCGACCTCGGAATCGTGCAGAGCATCTTTCTCCTGCTCTCGTATACGGTCCCGGTAATCTCGGGCACCTTCGCGGATCGGTTCGGCTTCAAGAAGGTGCTGATCATCTCGTACCTGGCGTATATCCCGTCGATTCTCCTCCTGATACTGACCAAGTCCTTTTCCGGCATCGCGCTCACTATGCTCACCATCGGGCTGGCCGCCGGTATCTTCAAGCCGCTCATCGCGGGCACCGTGCGGGCCGTCACCGACAAGAGCAACAAGACGATCGGATTCGGGATCTTCTACGCCATGGTCAACGTCGGCGGCTCCTTTGGTCCGATCGTCGCCGGCAAGCTCCGCGCGATCTCGTGGAACTACGCGTTCATCGCCGCGGCGGTCTCTGTATTTGTGATGCTCCTCATCACGATTTTCTTCTACAAGGAACCCGAACGCGATCTCGGGAGCAGCTCACTCAAGGAGAAGTTCCGCGACATCGGCACCGCCCTGTCCGACGTCAAGTTTTCGGTATTTCTCATACTGTTGGGGATTTTCTTCTGGCTCCCCTTCTGGGCGTTCTTCAACCTCTGCGCGATCTACATCGACAGCAACGTCGACACGGCCGCCCTCTACCTGGGGCTGGCCAAGGTGTTGAGCACACCGGTCGCCAACTTCTTCTCGCACGTCGATGAGGAAGGCACCCGGCGCGTCCTCGGCGAAACTATCGCCCACACCGGGTGGATCATCATGATCTTCCAGGTGTTCGTTTCGCGCATCTTCGAAAAGTGGCCGGCCATGCCGTCATTTCTCTTCGGCCTGTTCGTGTCGGCCATCGGGTTCGTGATTCTCGGGTTGGCAAACGTGGGGCCCACCGGCCTCGTGTTCCTCGGAATCTTCTTCTTTGCCGTGGGCGAGATGATCTCGTCGCCACGGATCCAGGAATACATCACGTGGATCGCCCCCAAGGAAAAAGCGGGGCTGTACATGGGTGCCAACTTCCTCGCCGTCGCCATCGGCGGATTCCTCAGCGGCATCACCTACACCAAACTGTCCGGGTTTTTTGTCGAGAGGGGCAATCCCGAGTACATCTGGTACACGCTGGCGGTGCACCTGCTCCTCGCGATCGTCGTCATGACGATATTCAAAAAGGTCGCCGGCGACTTCCAGGAACAGGACGCCTGATCTAATACAGGACCCGCGACGGGCCCACAATCAGCGCAGAAACGCCCCGGAGGACATCCTCCGGGGCGTTGTGCCTGCAGTAGTGGTGTGTGTGGGCGGCTACTCAGTCGGTACCGACATGTCGTCGAGGTCGTCCCAGCTGAGGCGAATCCGCCACGCCGGGTCGTCGACCTTGGAGGCGCCCCACATAGCCCCCAGCGCGGACATCGCCCCCATCATCATCCACGCCTTGTCCTCGTCCCAGAACCCCAGAGTGTTACCGATGGCACCGACGAACATCCCGAGCGATGCACCCGTCCCCATCCCCTC
>CBDUWU010000248.1:0-5166 GCA_965371015.1 uncultured bacterium
CCTGCCCGCCATTAATTCTCTATTGTCCCTCTTTCCCAAACGACTCAACCACCTTGGGGCCGGCCAGCGCCAGCACCTTGTTCATGATGACGGCGAAGAACGCCGTGTACGCGGCAGACGGCAGCGCCGTTACAAATATCGCCGCCAGCGCGCTGCCCACGTCGGGCCAGTGGTAAACCAGGAGGTAAAGTACATCGTGTCCGAAAGATACCCCCATGAACAGAACAAAAACGAAGGGGAAATTGTCCGGAACCGTCTTCGCTCCGATCCTGCCGACGCTGTAACCGAGGATCGACTTGGTCAGCGCATTCAACCCGAGATACCCGGGATTGGCAAGATCCTGGAGGAATCCGATCACAAACCCGAATACCGACCCCCTGACTGCCCCGCGAAAGAGGGCAACAAACGCGACCATCAGCACGAGAAAATCAGGAGTGACGGGACCCAGCGCTACCCGGTCGGCGACAACGACCTGCATGAGCAGGAACACCAGCACCGCCACGACGAGGTAAAACCACTTCATCTGTCACCCCTCAATATCGACTCGACCAGCGCGCTGTCAGCCGACTCGTAAAAAATCGCGCGGTCCCAGGGGATCTCGTCGGTCATGACAAACACTTCTTCGAGCGACCTGAATTTGACTTCGCTGCGGGCCTCGACCCGGAGGCTGAGGCCATCACTCGCTGTGGCCACTTTGGTCACGACGGCCACCGGGAATCCTTTGGGCACCACTCCGCCGAAACCGCTTGTCAGCAGCGTATCGCCAACCTGCACGTCCTCGACTGCGCTTACGCTCGTCAGGTCGAACGAATTGCGCTCCCTCCATTCGAGGATACCGACGACGCGGCTGCGCTTGTCGATGCAGCTCACAGGGTGGTTCTTGCTGCAGACCAGCTGAACCCACGACGAGGTAGGAAACACCCGGACGAGCCGGCCGACGTAGCCCTGGTACGACAGCGCCGGCATTCGCTCCTCGAGACCGTCGTTGTACCCTTTGTCGATGATGAGCATCGTCTGGAACCGGTCGAGATTGCGTCCGACCACCTCAGCCGCCGTGAGTTCATAAAATTGCTCCTCCTGAAACGCCGCCAGCCTCCGCAACCGTTCGCGTTCGTCCCGGTACTGGAGCAGCCGGTCACGCTCGAACACGAGACTGGCAACCACGCGCTTGAGCCTGCGGTTTTCCTCTTTCATCGAAAAGTAGTCATCGACGAAGTCGACACCGCGCGACACGGGAAGAAGCAGTGTATTGAGGGTACTCCGGGCGACACTGAACCGGACGGTATCGGGGAGCATCAACAGCGTCAGAGAAAGAAGGACCAGTAGTCCGAGAATCGCTTTCTCACGATGTTTTTGAAAGAAGTGCGCGACAAACTGCATGGTTGGCGTATCGCTAGTCGTTGACGCCTTGCATCAGTATCCGATCGTATACGTGGACGTTGTCGAGTACTTTACCGGCACCGAGAACAACGCACAGGAGCGGGTCATCCACGACGTTGATCGGAAGGTTGGTCTCTTCCTTGAGCAGAGTATCCAACCCGCGGAGCAGCGCACCACCGCCCGTCATGACGATGCCGCGATCGACGATGTCGGCGGCGAGTTCGGGAGGGGTCTGCTCGAGAGCGGACTTGAGTGCTTCGACGATCTGCGAAATCGGTTCGCTGATCGCCTCGCGGATCTCCTCGCTGGAGAGCTTGAGATTTTTGGGGATCCCGGCAACCAGGTCACGGCCCTTGACTTCCATCTCGAGCGGCTTGTCCATCTTGATCGCACAACCGATCTTGATCTTGATGTGTTCCGCCGTCTGCTCGCCGATGAGCAGGTTGTACGTACGCTTGACATAGTTGACGATCGCCTCGTCCAGTTCGTCACCGCCTACGCGGATCGAGCTGTTCGCCACGATCCCGTCGAGGGCGATAACAGCGATCTCAGTGGTGCCGCCGCCGATATCGATGATCATGTTTCCGGAAGGCTTGTCCACGGGAAGGCCCACTCCGATCGCAGCGGCGATCGGCTCGGCGAGGAGGAACACTTCGCGGGCACCCGCGTGTTCGGCGCTGTCGCGTACGGCGCGCTTTTCGACTTCGGTGATCCCGGAGGGGACGGCTATCACGATGCGGGGCCGGATAAATAACTTTTTCTTCTGCGACTTCCTGATGAATTCCCGCAACATCATCTCCGTGATCTGGAAGTCGGCGATCACGCCGTCTTTCATCGGCCGCACGGCGGAGATGTGCTCGGGTGTCTTGCCGAGCATCTGCTTGGCCTCGAGGCCGACCGCGTAGAGCTTGCGGTTGCCCTGGTCGATTGCCACCACGGAGGGCTCGTTGAGCACGATACCGTTGCCCTTGACGAACACCAGCGTGTTCGCCGTTCCCAGGTCGATCGCCACATCATTTGTCAGGAAGTTGGTAATTCTGGAAAACACTTAAGCTCAAATCCTTTCCCGGCCCGCAACCGCTTCGCCGCGTCGCGTGACCTTCAAAAATATCCGCCCTCTTTGAGACTCCTGTAAGTCCCCGCCCCGATGATGACATGATCGAGAAGTTCTATTCCGATCAATTCGCCGCACTTCGCGAACCTGTTGGTGAATTCGATGTCTTCCCTGCTCGGTGTTGGATCTCCTGTGGGATGGTTGTGTACGAGAATGATCGATGCGGCGCTTGTCGAAATTGCCGGTTTCAAGATCTCTCTCGGGTGCACGATCGACGCGTTGAGCGATCCGATCGAAACTGTTACTACTTTCAACAACTGGTTCTTGGTGTCGAGCAGGGCCGCCTTGAAGTGCTCGCGATCAAAATGCCTCATTTCGTCCATGAACAACCTCGCGATATCCCGCGGAGTTTTTACCGACTCGCCACACTTCCGGTTATCCCGGGCGAACCGTTTGCCCAACTCAAAAGACGCAACCAACTGACACGACCTCGCGAATCCGATACCCGTCACGCCGGTCAGTTCATCCACGCCACAACGGCCCAGTGTTGCCAGATCCCCGAACCGTTTGAGCAAGCGCAGGGCTACGAGCGGTGCACCCGCCCCCCTCGACCCAGTGCCGATCACCACCGCCAGCAGTTCCTGCAGCGACAGTTCTCCGGCTCCGACGTGATAAAGACGCTCTCGCGGCCGGTCGGCTTCCGGCAACTCGTTGACCGAAAACTCCTCGGACATCATACACCTCCACACTTCCACACCCATGCGAATCGATCCCCAGGTTCGGCCGACGGCAGACTACCACCGGTCCGCTTCTTCTGGCAAGTATATTACCGACAAAGCCGTTAGGCCCGCAAGCGTTCTTTGCCCGTCCCGTCGTTACCCCGGCTGTCAAATAATGGTTACACCATCACCCTGACCTGCTCGCGGGCGAAGTCAGCCCAGTCGTCCTCCGGATAGCGCTCGATGAGGATCTCGTAGCAACGCCGCGCCCGTGTGGAGTCGGCGAACGAGTTGGCGTGGAGGTTGGCGGCCCGCAGAAGTGTAAAAGGGGCTTCCTTGTGCCGTGGATATCGCCGGTTGAAGTTCTCGTAAGCCTTCAGCGCGAGTTCCGGCTTGAGGTTGCGCTCGAGGCCGTACGCAAGGTCCAGGTGCGGCTCGGTCGAGAGGACGAAGTCGGGGAATCCCCTCAGCGCCTGCGCGTACGCGTCCTCACAGTCGCTTCGATCCTGGGAGCCCAGCAGGGCCTCGCAGGCCTTGAGATAGCTCGCACGGGCTCCGATCTCGTCTCCCGACTGGATCCGGGCCCGGGCCAGTTCCGCGTGGGCGATGCCGTCGTCGGGCCGGGTGGCCACGTAGTACGAGAGTTCTTCCTGGGCGCCGAAAAAGTCACCCTTGCGCAGGTGCCGGCGCGCCCGCATGTGATGCGCCTCGGATCGGGCTTCCTTCCAGCCTCCCGTGATGAGCGTATAGGCGATGCCGAAGAAAAATGCCGCGATGTGGGTCATGTAGGCCACGCCGGCCGACGTCCCCCCCAGCTGCGCCAGCCCGCGCCCCACCTGGAGCGCCATCCACAGCGCCAGGGCGAACACCACGGGGACCTCGACGCGCCCCGCGCGGGTGTACGCCATCAGCGGCATGAATACCCAGTAGGCAATCTTGACGCGACTCACGTAGAAGCGGATGAGGAACGCCCCCATCACGCCCGACACGGCCCCGGAAGCCCCGATGATCCCCATGTTGACGTTCAGGACGTTGATGTTGTACCAGCCCTGGGCAAGGTTGCCCAGCAGCGCCGACCCCAGCACCATTATCGTGAAGGAGACCGTTCCCATGCGGTCCTCGAGGTACCACCCGAACAGGAGGAGGTAAACGAGGTTGCCGATGAGGTGGAGGTAACCGAAGTGGAGAAACGCCGCCGCCACCGCGGCCGGCCAGCCCGAAAAGCCCGGGTAGTAGATGAGGTTGTTGAAATCAAAGGGAGTGGCGTAGGGAAAGTACTTGTTCAGGAAAAATACAGCCGTGCACAGCACCGAAAAAAAGACCGTCATCACCGGGAATCGGCGGGTCTCCGCGTCGATTCCGACTGGTACGTAGTAAAAGAAATACATCGGTCCTCGGGCGCCTGGGCTGTCGAACGGGGTTGCGTGCGTCGGTATAAATGCAAGTTTCACGCCTCAATTCCCGCCCGGGCGCCGTGGGGACCAAAAAAAACGATCCCCCCCGAAATCGGGGGGGATCGCCGTGTCTCGAACCGCCTTCTGGCGGCCGATATCTTCAACCGGCCCGAAGGGCGGTTAGAAGTTGTACGTACCCGAGATGCGGTAAACCGGGCCCGCAACGCCAGGGAAGGCGCCGAACGCCGAGTAACCGGTCAGCCAGTAGCCGATGCTGAACGGGGTCTCGGGGGCGAGTTCCATGTCGACGGTCCACTCGGCAACGTTGAAGCCGGCGCCGAGGTGCCACGAGAAACCGTTTGTGAGCCAGCCATCACCGGGGATGAAAGCGCCGTCGGTGACGTCGAATTCGTCGTCGCCAAATTTCTCGTTGAAGGCGATGTTCGAGTGCACCGCGCCGACGCGGGTCGTCAGCCACGAGGTGATCTCGGACTCGAGGGCCAGACGAAAGGTCGGAAGAACGCTGAACGACATTTCTTCGGTCCTGCCTGTCAAGGCCGTCGAGGGCTCCCAGCTGACGGATGTGTATTCGGTCGCCCAGATGAGCGGATTGCTGCCG
>CBDUWU010000249.1:0-5117 GCA_965371015.1 uncultured bacterium
AGTTATAATCGGCCGTTTCATCCGTTTCGCTCGCAAAAGATGAAACCGGCAGCGGCAGGGGAGCAGCTCCCGGCCAACAAAGTTCTAGTCGACGTCATCGCGCCAGCGCACGATCCGCCAGTAGTCGCCGTTGTCCGTCTCGGCCCACCGGATAGTAAAACGGGCCTTCAGGTCGATCGCGCGGTATTCCCACGAACCGGCGGTCTTGACGACGAGGCGGTAGGTCACGGTCTTCCCGAACCACGACTCTTCGCCGAACTCGGGTGGAGAAGCTTCTTCCGTCCAGTTGTCCTCCACATAATCGAGGACCAGGTCGATACTGATCACCCGTTTGACTGGGTCTGCGTGATTTGGGTTGAGAATTTTTGTGTTCGATTCGACTTCTGCCACCTTTTCCCACTGCTCGACGGTGACGGCGCCGCTGTTGAAGTCCGCCTCCGAAAAAATAAACACGAAACTATCGTCCAGAAGCCTGGCATATTCCACCATGTCGCGCTCATTGTAGGCGAGCCCGAGGTTGAACAGAACGTCGTCTCTTTCCAGCAGGTCTTTGAATACGACCGGCGCCGGTGGTTTGACGTTTTTCTCTTCCTTGGGATCGAGGATACACGAGGTCGTCAATCCCGCGACCACGATGATCGAAAGAAGTATCAATATACTGCGCTTGAACATTTCGTCGCTTCCTTTCCGCGATATCGCGAAGATACTGGACTCTATTATAGTAAACGTTTTCCGCGATCCTGTCAAGAGCCCATACCACCTATCGCTATTAACTACACTGTATTATCGTTACCAGGGGTTTCGGATCGTGACCCCGCCCCACCCAGCTTCGCCCTCAGGGTCCCCCTGAGGAATCCCCACGTTGTAAAATTTTCGACTCTCTCGATATCGCGCCACTGTTCGAGCTGCCAGATACCGGCAATGCGGCGCACGCCCATTTCCGCGACACCCTGGATCTCCGTCTCCGCCCCGCCGGCTTTGGCCGTCAGGCTGAGGGCATACGTGACCCGGAACTGGACGAAGTCGTTTTCGTTGATCTGCGGTATCGACCGGAACGTGACACTCGCGGCCGACGACTCCGAGATCATGAGCTGGAGCACCTGCATCTCGATGTCCTTGGTCCAGTTGTCGAAGATCCCCGGCGGCAGCGACGGGTCGATCGCGTCCTGGTCGAGCGGTATGAATACGAAGTGATCCGCCAGGCTTCGTTCGTAGTTCTGTCCCTGGGCCAGGTTTTCGATCCCGGATCTCATGTTGGCGAACACTCCCGCCGCGTCGTTGGGCGGTCTGTACGGCACCCGGTCGTCGGGCACCGGCTCCTGCGCTTCGCGCGGTTCGAACAGGTTGCATCCGGTCGTAAGACCTGTCGACAGGAACAGGCAGCAGATCGCCACCCCCGCAAATGCCGGCAAAGTACCCCTGATGATTGATCGATTTCTATTCATGGTCTTCCGTCAAAATGCGTATTTGATTTCCGCGTCCACGATCCAGTAATCCTCCTGGGCCTCGGCCACGAATGAACCGAACCGGTTCGCCTTGAGAAGCGTCAATTTCAGCGTCCGGTTCGCGCCAAAGTTGTAATTGCCGCGTATCCCGACCTCGATGCCGCCGTCCTCGGACACGCGAACGTTGGAGCTGCCGATGGTCCGGTCTTCCCTCCGGCTGTAATCTTGCTTGCCGAGCACGGCGAACTTGTCGGTAAACTGATAGCTGAACTCGATTTTGATCTGGTCACGCCGGTCCTCGCGCTCTCGGTTGAGGTAACGCTCGCCGTCTTCTTCCGCGGAGAGATAGCTGCCGCGGTCGTGGAAATGATATCCATAATAAAACGTGGTCCGCAACCGATCGGTGATCCTGGCCGACACGTCGTTGGAAAACGTCACGTTCCGGTCGAGAAAGTTGTCTTCGGGCACGAACGTGTGGTCGGTAAACTCGATCGCGAGTCCATAATTCTGCGTGATGCTGATTCTCTCGTTCATGTTGTACGTGATCGTCGGGCGAAAATCGTACCGGGACTTGATACGGTTACTCGACGACAGTGTCCCGTCGATATTTATGAACTCGGTGCGAATCAACGAACTGCCGATACTCGCCGAGATCTTGCGAAACGGCCGCGAACTGATCTGGACGTTGACGCTGTGCTCCAGCTGGTCCTGGTCGCGCGGGTTGTCGTCGTATCTCAGGTAAAACGTCTGTATCAGAAGGGCACTCCCGGTCGCGCTGATGTTGAAAGTCTGGTTGAACGCGTGGGTCAGCCCGACTTTTACCTCTCTCGATTTCCGGTCGTGACTACTCACCGATTGTGGCCCCAGATCCTTGAGCATGTTGGTCGCATCGATGTTGACGGACGCCCTGGTGCCGGTAAAAAAGGTATATTTGACTTCGCTGCGGAGAAAGTCGGTAATGTTGTGGCTGAACCGAGTCTTGGTCACGGCGTAGTCGGTCAGGTGATCGGCGTGCTGGGCGTCGACCCTCAGATCGAGCCCGCTCAGCATATGCGACGTAAACCCGACGTTCATAACTCGCGCCTCCACAATGCGCGTCTCTTCGATGAGGTTTTCCGCGCCCGCGATCTGACCGCCGAGCGATCCGCGCTCCTGGTCGGTGAACTTCTCGCGCGCGTGGAACTCGTCGTACTCGAAACGGGCGATCTGCTGGTCGCTGAAGTGCACTTCGACATCAGCGCTCGTGCTGTCCTCCTTGAGGAACAGCCCGTCAAAATCTCCAGCGGTCGACGAAGACGAGACGTCGAGGTTCTTGAAGTAGCCGCGTCCACGCACGACCAGCCACCGGTCGAGCAGGCCGTAACCAAACCCGCCCGCGACCTCACCACCCTGCGACACGTCGGTCTTGAATGTCTTTTCCGCGTCGTCCATTGCCGCAATGACGCTTCCGTCCCACCGGAAGTTGTCGGGGTCGATCGAATTGTGCCGCAGCGTCGCGCTCAGCGTGAGCGTGTTGAGTATGACGTCCTGGAAACCGCCCGTGACGGCCACAACGCGGTTGAACATCCGGCTATCCATGTGGTTGACCTGGGCGGACCACCCGCTCATGCCGAATCGGTGAATGAAGAGGTTCTGGAACATCTTGCTCTCGTTACTCCGCGCCTGCAGGCGGAAGTCTTCTTTTGCCGCATTCAGCGTTGTCTGCAGCGTCATATCGCTGCCCTTCATGAACGTGTGCCGGAAATTTCCGCCGAGTTTCACGCTCGAAACACCGGCTTTGCTCGTTCCGGTAAAAACAGGCATAAACATATATGCCGGCACGACAGTGGTGTCGTTCGGTAATGTGGTTGTCGGCGGCCCCTGACCCCAGGCGGGTTGCGCACAGGTTAGAGGGAGAACAACCATCGCAACAACTAAGATACTCCTTTGAAGCATCAATACCAGACACTGAAGAAAGGGGCCACCCGATACGTTACATCTACCGGGGTTCGCTCGAACCATTCGCGAGCCCGGTCAAAGACCTGGACAAATTCAAAAAATCAACCTTACTCAGGTTTTCCGGGCGAAGACCGAAATCGAGTCCGGTTTCGGATTCGATCACGGCAAAGTCCGGATCGCGCAGCGAATAAAACGCTTTTAGCGTATTGCTTATAGTCTTCCTCCGCTGCTGGAACAGGTTCTTGACCAGTTTTACGAACGACCCGAGTTCCTGGGGTTTCAGCAGGGGCTGAACAAGCGGTCTGAACTCGAGCACTACCGACGCCACCCTGGGCCGTGGTGTAAACGACCCCGGCGCCACCCTAGTCACCACCCTCACATCGTACAGACTCTGCAAAACAACGCTGGTGATTCCGTATACCCGGCTGCCCGGCCCAGAGACGATCCGATCGCCTACTTCCTTCTGCAGCATGATGTACGCGGCGTTGATAACCTCGTTCTCGTACACCAGGAACGAGAACAGCACGTCGCGCGTCAGGTAGTACGGTATGTTCCCGACCAGCGTGCAGCGGTCTGTATTTCTTGCCGCGAGGAGGCCACTCAGGGGAATTTTTGAAAAGTCCTCATTGAGTATCTCCGCTCGCGTCAGAGAGACGGACCCTCCCGCGGCAAATCCTTCGAACTCTTCCTTCAGCTGTTCGGCCAGCGCCCCGTCGATCTCGAGGGCGATCAACTTCACTCCGCGGGAAACCAGCTCGCGGGTAAGAATCCCGCGACCCGGCCCCAGCTCCACCACCGTATCGTCCGGGCCGACACCGGTCGCGTCCACAATCTTGCGGGCTATCGCCGGGTCGTATAAGAAGTTCTGCCCGAGACCTCTCTTGGCTCGATGGCGCTTCGATTTCAACAGCCGAGTACTTTCAATATGTACACCGGTCCAATGGACCTGGGGTCAAACAGAAAAAATGCGGAATTAATAGCAGTTAGGTGCGGTAGGTGTCCTCCTGAGACTGTTACTTTGACACCGTATTATAACGCAAAAACGGTGCCAGAGTCAAGGGTCTGAAACTGACCGAAGGGAACGGTGTAATATATCTTAGCTGTCGGCGATTAATGTAATAGAATCGAGCCTGGCCCCGGCATATAACTTATTATACATCAGGAGGTTACCCATGAAGGGTCGTATTCTGGTCCTTTTGACCACCGCCGTCGTGTTTCTGGTCCCCGCGCCGGAGACGGCCCTCGCCGGCGAGGTGGAGTGGGGCGGGCCGTGTAGACAGCTCGACAAGGTCACTTACCAGGACACGAAGGTCTCGGACTATCTCAATAGTATCGTCGCCGTGAAGTACGACGCCGAAGCGTTGTACAAGCTCGGCATGAAGCACGCCGACGCCGTACGGTCGAAGGAGGCCCAGGCGGCACTCGAAAAGCTGCTCACAATTGACCCCGACACCGAGCACAGGGCCGACATCTACTATCAACTCGGATACGTCATGTACATCGACGAGCGCTACGAAGACGCGATCGTGTACTACGACAAATTGATCGCCGGATACCCGAACACAAAGCACCACGACGAAGCGCTGCAAATGGAGGCACGCGTTTACTACAGCCTCGACCAGAAGGCCAAGTGCCTCGAGGTGTACCAGGTCTATCTCGACCGGCACCCCGACGACCCGGGAGCCATGAACGGCTTTGCCTGGTTCTGCGCCAAGCGCGGCTTCGGCTTCGACC
>CBDUWU010000250.1:0-4976 GCA_965371015.1 uncultured bacterium
CGCCGGAAACAGTGTATGTCGGCTACACGCCCGCCTATACCTGTTCGTATGTCTATTACGGCACCGTCGTCTACGGAACCGGGTACTATTACCAGCCCTGGTATCACACCTACTATTACCCGCGGCCGGTGACGTGGGGATTTCACGCGCACTGGAACCCGTGGACGGGGTGGGGATTCTCTTACGGCGTCAGTTTCGGCTGGCTCCACATCCGCGTCGGACGGCCGTGGTACGGCGGATGGTGGGGCCCCGGCGGCTACCGTCATGGTTACCGTCACGGCTACCACCACGGGTACCGTCACGGGTATCACCATGGCGCTCGCGCCGGTTACCGGGCCGGATACAAAGCCGGCAAAAGGTCGTCCCACCGCAACATGTACAAGGCCCAGCAGCACCGGGGCGTACAGGGAGGCTCCAGACCCAGCACACAACCGGCCCGCAAACCAAAAACGTCCAACAAGAAAAACAACGTCTATGCCGACAAAGGCGGAAACGTCCACCGTAACCAGGGCGGCAACTGGCAGACCAAAGACAAGGGCGGATGGTCGGGTTCGTCGAAGCAGAACAAGCAGAGCATGGACAAGCAGCAGCAGTCACGCCAGCGCAGCCAACAGAAGTCGAACCAGAGCCGGTCGCGCTCGGGAGGCGGAGGGCGAAAGCGGCGTTGAAAGGCAAGCGGAAGAAACCGATCCGTCCGGGCGCGAAAGCCGTATGGACGGCGGCTGCGCTCGTCGCCCTGGGGTTGGCCCTGGCGGTGACCCTGGGTGAGGTCGTGCTTCGCGCCGCCTACGGCGACAAGTTTGGCCGACGGCCGGCATTCTACACGTCCGACAACCTCCTGGGTTGGAAACCCGCCGCCAACCTCGACCACACGTTTTACGGCCCGGACTTCAGCATTCACGTCCGCACCGACGACGCCGGGTACCGGCTCGGCGCGCGCGGCAACGTCGATTTCGACAAGAAGCTGATCCTGCTGTGCGGCGACTCCTACACGTTCGGGTGGGGCGTGTCGACCGGCGAGACTTTTGCCTCGTTCCTCGACGAAATGGTCGCCGAGTACACAGGCGGCGGGATGCGTGCCGTCAATTTCGGCGTCGGTGGTTACGGCACGCTGCAACACGCAGAGCGTATCGACGCATTCATGGATGACCATCCGCGGGCCGACGTCGCCGCCGTGCTCGTCGTCCACTGCCAGAACGACGCCGTCGACAACGTGCGGGCGATCGGTTACCAACTCGGCGCCTGGGAGTCAACGCAGAACGAACCCGCCAAAAGCCGCTGGCACCTCATCAACTTCGCGCGCTACGCGTGGCACAACCTGAGCCAGATCGGCAGGAACCGGACCGATTCGTTCGACGAGGCAGAGACGAGGGACCCTTTTCTGCAGGACATTCTCTGGTCTCACAGTATTTCGGAAGTCGTGCCGCTGCCGGCGGCGTTTTCCGTGGGGACCGACAGTGTCCTCCTCGTCGGCGCTTCGCGGGAGGACATTTCCGAGGCGGCCCTGATGAAGAGAAAGGGACTGACGAGAATTCAGCGAGAGGTCATGTTCGTCGGCAACAAAGTCATCCACTCGCACGCACGCCGGCTCGACAGCCCCGTGTACCATACCTTCGTCTACACGACCGCCGACTGGTACATCTCCGAGGTCGACCGGGAGATCGGACGCTCCGCGACCACCACCACCTTCGGTATGGGCCGCGTACCGGCAAAGGACGCGTTCAAGGGGCCCTACTTCAACGAGCACTCCGGCAGGCACTACAACGTCGAATTCAACCGCTTCTGGGCCGGCCGCGTGTTCGATCTCCTCGTCGAATCCGGCGTCGTCGTCGCCCCCGGCGGCTGATTTACGTCCGCTCGACTCCCCTGCCCATCGAAAGCATAACCTGGTAATAAAATCCTGTTTGCAGCCCCCCCGATTCTGTATTATACTTAGTGAAAATCTTCACTTAGTGAACATATTGACGCGCCACAAGCCCCCCCAGAAGGAGTGCCGAAGGCGGGTTCTTTTTATAAACGCTATATTCCAGGAGGCTTACATGTCCAACCCCAAAGTGATGAACCGCTCCCTCGTCGTCGTCGGGGCGCTTTTGATCCAATTATCCCTGGGGGCTATCTATGCCTGGTCGGTTTTCACCAAGCCGCTCGTCGAAGCCGGCTGGTCGCGGGCCGAGACCCAGGCCGTATTCGCGGCCGGTCTGGTCTGTTTTGCCATCGTGATGGTCATCGCCGGGCGCATGATGCCCAGGGTCGGCCCGCGCAAGCTCGCGATGGCCGGCGGCGTCGTGCTCGGCCTGGGTTACGTACTCGCCGGTCTGTTCGGTGAGACCTCGTTTCCCGTTCTGTTTATCTGCATCGGGGTCATCGGCGGCGCCGGCATCGGTCTCGCCTACGTCGTGCCCATCGCCGTCGGTATGCGCTGGTTCCCCGACAAAAAAGGGATGATCACCGGTCTCGCCGTCGCCGGATTCGGTTTCGGCGCCATGTTGTGGGTCAAGCTCGCCGGCTCGTGGGGACACCTGATCGAAAGTATGGGACTCGGAACGACCTTTATCGTGTACGGCATCGCTTTCCTCGCCACCGTCGTCATCGGCGGATACTGGATGGTGTTTCCGCCCGAGGGTTGGAAACCCGAGGGCTGGCAGGAAGCCCAGGCGGGAGCCGGCAAGGCCGCACCTACGGTGGAATTCGGTAGCGGACAAATGCTCTCCACGCCCCAGTTCTACATGATATTTATGACATTCCTGTTCAGCGCGAGCGCCGGACTGATGAGCATCGGTCTGATGAAGCTCTTCCCCAGCCAGGCGCTGGAGGCCAACGGAATCGATCCCGTGCGTGCATCGGCAATCGCCGGTACCGCCATGGCGGTGTTCTTCTCGCTGGCCAACGGCCTCGGCCGCATCGGTTGGGGCACGATCTCCGACAAAATCGGCCGCAAGCCGTCGATCTTCCTCATGACCGCGCTCCAGGGCGTGGTAATGCTGGCGTTCCCCTACATGGCCGGAAACCCGTCACTCCTCTACCTGGGCGCCGCGTTGATCGGCTTCAACTTCGGCGGCAACTTCGCGTTGTTCCCGACTATTACCGCCGATACATTCGGCGCCAAATTCGTCGGCCAGAACTACGGCTGGGTATTCCTCGCCTACGGCGTGGGCGGTATCTTCGGCCCCATCATGGGCGGCAAGCTCGGCGACATCGGCAACTTCCCGGCGGCGTTCTCGATCGTCGGCGTGTTGTGCCTCGCCGCCGCCGTGATCATCGCGCTGATCAAGAAGCCCCAGGTCGTCGCCGTGGCGAACCGCCAGAAGATGGCCGCATAAAGTTTGTTTGTGTCCTGTTTCGTGAAACGCTCGAAAGCGCGCCGGGTTCGTCCCGGCGCGTTTCTCGTTCGGGGGCTTGTTGAGGCCCCGGGCCGGTGTTAAGCTGAAGGTAAAGAGGGACCACCCTGAAAACTGCAGACGGATGCAGACACTCTGGAGGTGTGTCATGGAAGCACGTCTGACGACGCGGGATATGTTCAAGTTCCTGAGCGCGAAACAGCTCGATACCATCAGCGAGCAGTCCAACGTGGTCCGTTACGAGGCCGGCGAAATCGTCTACGAGATGGGCGACCCCGCAGAACACCTGTTCACCGTGATCACCGGGCAGGTGTCGCTGCGTCTCCCCGGCAAGGGCGGCACCAGCGTACTGATCGACCAGCTCTCACGCGGGGGGACTTTCGGGTCGTGCGTGACCTTTCACGCTGGCACCTATGCGTTGACGGCCCAGTGTACGGAGGATTCGCAGCTCCTCATGGTGCGAACGTCCGTCCTCAAGAGCCTGATGGACGACGACCTGGTCATGGGGTATGCGATTCAGGGCCGGATATCCAGGATCTATTTCAACCGGTATCTGGAGACCATGAAGAAGCTCCAGTCGATCGTAATGAACATCCCCATCGAGACGGACCTCGGCGAACTTTGATCCGGAACTTTGTTCCTTCCGGGCGCGTATCTACAATTCCACTTCCGTGCCGATCCCCTGTTTGCGGGCCGCGTAGTAGACCGCCTGCGCCGTCGACACATCCTGGATCGCCAGGCCGCACGACTTGAAGACAGTGATCTCCTCGTCGCTTTCGCGTCCCGGCTTCTCGCCAATCACGATTTCGCCCAGACTCGCGTAGATGTGGTCATCCGTCACCGCACCCTCGGCGATCGGAATCAGGATGTCGCCCGCCTCGGCCAGGTTGGCATCCCTCAGGTCGGCGACGAACTTCGAGCGCTTCACCGTGGTCGTATCCAGCTCGCGCGCATCCGGTGAATGCGAACCAATATTATTGATATGCACGCCCGGCTTCAACCATACGCCATCGAACAAAGGGTCGTGAGAACTCGACGCCGTGATGATAATATCAGCGCCCCTCACCGAACCCTCCACGTCATCCGTCGGGACCACTTCCAGCCCCAGTTCTTCACCCATCTCTGCAGAGAAAGCCTTGGCTGCATCCGCGTTGATATCAATCACGACCGTCTTCTCCGGCGGGCGGACCAGCTTCATCGCCGCCAGCTGCTTCTTCGCCTGGACGCCGGCACCGAACACCACGCACGATTTACACTCTTTGCGGGCCAGAAACTTCGTCGCCACACCACTCGCCGCGCCCGTCCGTACCGCCGTCAGGTACCCCGCGTCCATTATCGCCACCGCCTTGCCCGTGTCCGGGTCACAGAGCATCAACGTCCCCAGCGTCGTCGGAAGATCGTGCTTCGACGGGTTGTCCGGGTACACCGTCACCACCTTCAGACCCAGCGCGTTCAAATCACCGCCGATAAACGCCGGCATCCCCAGGAACAACCCCTTGTGCTCGGCCACCTTGATGACCGCCCTCTGCGGCATGGCGGCCGCACCGCGCGCCAGCTCGCCGAACGCGTTCTCCACGGCGGCGAGACAATCTTCCATCGTGAGCAGGGATACAACGTCTTTTCTGGATAGTAGCAGGG
>CBDUWU010000251.1:0-4966 GCA_965371015.1 uncultured bacterium
TCATCGAGGGTTTCCGCATCCGGCCGCGTAACGACAAGTACTGGAAGTACGGACAGGTACGAAACTACGAAGTCTATATCGCCGACGTGGCCGGGCGGTGGGGCGAACCCGTCGCGACCGGCGCCCTCGAACAGACCGAAGAGATGCAGGAAGTCACGTTCGAGCCCAGGGCCGGCCGCCTGTTGCGCTTCCGCGTCCTCAGCACGCACGACGACGGCGTCGATCCCATGGTCCTGGGCGCCACCGAACTCGGCGAAGCGTCATTCGACGCGCTCGCCCCCGTCAAAGTCGGGCCGACGACCATCTCCGAGTTTCATCTATTGGAGCGCAACGTATTCGATCGCCCGGCATTGACCGAGTACCTCGCCGGAGAGTCCGACGCCGTCCACATGAACGGCCTGCCGTTCGAGCACGCGCTTCGGACGAGCGGCGATACCCGTTCCGATTTTATACTCGTGGGTGATTGGCACACACTGCGCGCCGAGGCCGGCATCGACGATAGCTACAAGGGAGACGGGACCGTAAGATTCCAGGTATGGGGCGACGAGCGTCTCTTGTGGGACAGCGGCGTTGTCACGGCACACGTGATTGTCAAACCACGGCTCGACATCCGCTGCATCTCGGGCCTCAGCCTGCGAACGGTTGCTTCCAGCCCGGACGTCGTCACCAACTGGGCCGATATCAAGATCGCCGGCTTCGAAGGTGATACGGTAACGATCATCCTGCCTGGTCCGGTAAAGTAGCCGTTACCACCGCAGCGTGATACCGGCGATCGGAAAGAACTTCGTTCCTCCGTACGGCACGGAGTTGAAGACACCAGGCTCGGTTTCGATACCGAACATTTCCACGTGGTTGCGGTTGTTACGGAAGTTCACCAGATCGAGGAACAACTCACCGTCGAACTCTCCGCGTGAAACGTCGACGACGAGTTTGAAGTCGAGGCGCTGGTAGCGAGGCAGGCGCTCCTCGTTCACATCTTCGGTGGGCGGCGGCGTCGTGGCGTCCCGATACAATGTGTACGGCCGGCCGCGAACGTCCGTCCAGCGGACCGACACCCGCAACCTGTCCAGCACTCTCACACTCGCCGCCACGTGCCACGAATCGGGCCGGTCGAAGTCGCCGATCCGCTCGGCGGTCAGTGTCCCCTCGGTTTTCCACACGCGAGCCTGCGACGCGGCGACCACGAACGACACGAATTCCGGGTCGTCCCGCCTTATGGCAATCTCGTAGCCGCGTCCGTGTCCCGTGCCCCCGCTGTGCACGTTCGAGACGGCGGGGAAAGCATCCCGGTCCCAGGTGAGCAGGTTTTCGTACTCGCGGCGGAAACCGTTGAACTCGGCGCCGAACTTCAGCGGCAACGACAGCGCCGCCCGCACCGAGACCTGGTCCATGCGCACCGCCGGCGCGTCCTGCCACGACGGTGTGTACTGGCTCAGCAGATCGCCGGCGTCGATCGGCAGCGAGGCGAAGTACCGCCGCTGCGTAAACACGAACGGCGTCTGGTGCGACCGGCGAAATCCGCCCGAGACGTTGACCACGTCGAGCAGCGAGACACGCACCGACCCGTACGCTTCCGGTTCGATCTTCTCCGTCCACGGCTCTTTCGAGCCGCCGGCCCCCAGCACCAACGCCACCGCGTCCCGGTGCATCAGCCGGACTTCCGCCGAGGCCGCGTACGGTGTGTCCTCGTGCTCACCCCCGCTGCCCTTGTGTTCGACCTGCCGCGCCTCTCCCGAGAGCATGAAGCCGAACACTTTTCCCTGCCGGGCCAGCGCCGCGTACAACGCCGCGTCCCGAAGCTCGTGTTCGCGCGGATCGAATCGCCAGCTGATCGCGTCGCGCGACTCGAAGATCGAGTATGACGGGCGCAGCTTGAACTCCCAGAGAGACCGCTCCCACGTCAGATCCACGCCGGCGAGCGCGGACTCGACGGTGCGCTCGGCCCCGGGGGCGCTCGCGTAGTTGCCCACTTCGGTATCCGACGCCGCCAGGACCGTCGCCGTCGCGGAAAACGATTCGCCCGGCACGAAGGTCACGCGTCCGGTGACATCCCAGAACGACCGCTCCCGGACGCCCGCCTGCTGGTACACGGGCAGGTTGAAGAAACTCGTCTTGGCCGATGCCTGGACCGAGAGCGAGGGCCCGACCATGCGCCCCATACCGCCGGCCATCGACGTGATGTCGTAGCGGAACGAACCAAAGCTCGTATCCGGCCGGGCCGGCCGCAACACGATCACGCCCGAGAGCGTTCCCTTGTACTGAATCGGCGCCGCCCCCGGCACGAGGACCGTGCTGCGGAGCATGTCGTCGTACAATACCCCCGCGTATCCGCCCACGTGGGCGTAGTGGTCGAGCCGATAGCCGTCGTAGAACACGGTGTGCTCCTCTGTGTCGCCGCCGCGAATCGCCATCTCCGAGAGAAAGTCGATGCCGCTGGCGGCACAACTCGGCTGCGCCTGAACCGTGCGCAGCGGGTCGTTGGCCACGTTCCCCGCCGTATTGATCACCTCGTCGCGCGTGATCGTGACGGCGCTGACCGGTATCGACTGGACCGATTGTTTCCCCGTCACCACGATCTTGTCCGTCACGTGCTGCGCCGGCGCCAGCTCGACGACCAGCGGCCCGCCGGTGGCCGGCCACTCGACCGTGATCGTGCTGGATTCGTAGGAGATGTGGTGGAATGAGAGGACGTGGGTCCCCGCGGACACGGTCCCGAAGTTGAACACGCCGTCCTTGTCCGAGTACTGGTTACGCACGCTGTCCAGCGTTACGGCAACCAGTCCGACGGGCTCTTTCGTCGCCCTGTCGACGACGGTGCCACGCAAGCCGGAGCCCGCCGCTTCGGCGGCGCCCACAACAACAAGCCCCGCCAGCGACAGCGCCGCCAGCAAAGCCACGATCTGGACCTGCAGGCACACCTGATAATGCGCGCAATTATGCCTCGGAGGAATACAGCTCATATTTCGTTCAGGGGGATAAACTTAAGATGGGGACCAGCCAGTATTATATTGCAAATGGCGGACGCGCGCCAGCGGGATCGGCCCGATCTGGTGCCACCGATTCACTGCTCCATGCGGTAGTATTTCAGGATCCGTTTCCGGTCCTCGGTACTTTTGTCGGCCTTGAGATAGATCTCGACCAGCTCGATCCGGTCGTCGGCTTCGAGCGTTGAGTATTTTTTCAGCAGCTTTTTGAGGTCGCGTTCGAATTCGCGTAATCGCCTGACTTCACGAAACCGCATCCGCTTTCCCTTCGTCATCCTCGTATCCCCTCACTGAATACTGCGGTGTGCGGTAAAACACCGTCTCGTATTCGATCCGTTCCCCATCTTCCGTCGTCAGCCACGGGATGTCATTGTGGGAATATTCGCTGATCTGTCGCGCACCCATATCCGCGAGCCGAGCCAGAACGTCATCGATCATCTGGATTTCGCGCGCGTCCAGCTTGGTCAGATCCGGGTGCCGCAGCGGTATGTATTTCTTCTGCTGGTAATCGTAGTACGGCACCTCGATCTGTATGATTTCGCCTTCGGCCATCATCCGATCGACGATTTCGTTAAACTCGACCGGCGTCGGACCATAGTGGTTCTTGATGTACGTTGCGCCGATGATTTGCTCTTCGTACTTTTCGTAGTAATCGAAGTCGATGAAGTAGAGAAGCTTGTAGAGCACGGTCTCGCCGATATTCGGCCGGGCTCCGACCGCACCCAGCATGTAAATCAGCACCTCCCGGAACTTGTCGAGGTGCTTACGTGGCACGTTGATCCGGAGCTCGCGCCGCGGCCGCTTTGTCTGTTTCGTCTTTGCCGTCCCGGGCGCGGGCAGGGTCACTTTGACCCCCTCTTCGAGCCCGACGATATAGTCGACCGTCACGCTGAAAAGCCGGGCGAGGACCACGAGCTCATCCGCCGACACCTTGCGCCTGCCCGACTCGATCGCGCTCACGGCCGGTCGCGGGATCTCCAGCCGATCGGCAAGCTGCTGTTGATTCAAGCCGGCCTTTTCTCTCAGTTGACGTATTCTGGTCGCGGTACCACTCATCCGGGGCTCCTTTTGACCTCATTATAGCAATTGTATGATATTCTGTCAATAGTATGTATGTTTTTGTTACATTGATCGCCCGCTCGGGGCAGAGGATGGCCCGAAATTGTAGAGGGCATCACGCCGGATGTAAACAACCGCATAAGAACATCGCCCCCGGGACCGCCACGCGGCCCCGGAGACGACTTGAACTGCGGGATAATGACCTATCGGTCCTTCGGAAACTCCGGGTGTTTCGGCCACGGCCGCGGGTCGGCGGCGATCATCTTCTGGAGCTCCTCGATGCCCTTCATCAGCTGGGCGTCGAGACCCTCGTCGAATACTTCCCTGGGATCGAGGTCGACGATGATGTCTGGCGTGACGCCCTCGTTCTCGACGATCCACTTCCCGTCGGGGGTGTAGATGCGGTAGTCGGGGCACGTCAGTCCCCCGCCGTCGACGAGCCCGTAGAACATCGACACGCCAACGAGGCCGCCCCACGTGCGCGTGCCGATCACGGGCCCCATCCCCAGTATCTGGAATTCCATGGGCAGCATGTCACCGCCGGATCCGGCCTGGCGGTTGGTGAGACAAACCATGTGCGCGTTGTTGAGGGTGAAGTCGGGGATGGTCTGGTCGTGCGAGTGGCGCCGCGTCCAGTACGCGAGCGGCACGTTGCGCAGGCGGTGGAGGAACATGTAGGGATCGAGGCCGCCGCCGTTGAAGCGGCCGTCGATCACGAGCGCCTTCTTGCGCAGCTGCGAGTAGTAGTACTTGGGAAACTCCCGCGCCGACCCGAGGTAGGTGTCGGGCAGGTGGATGTAGCCGATCTGCCCGTCACTCGCATCGTTGCAGACGGCGCGGTTGTGCTCGACCCAGTCGAGGTAGCGCAGCGTGCTTTCGCCCCGGATCGGCTCGACGACGAACTCGCGCGCGTTCTTCTGTGT
>CBDUWU010000252.1:0-4923 GCA_965371015.1 uncultured bacterium
CGGATCCGGTCCCAGAAACGGTCGGCGATCACGACCCAGTCGTGCCTGGCGGCGATTTCCACGGCCCGCCGGCGGTGGTCATCGAGACGCGACGCGTCGGCCGCGGCGACGACGGAACGTTCGCACGCGCGGACGAACTCCTCCGCGGTCGCACCCGTCTCGACCACCCCGGGAAACCTCTCGACCTCCGAAGAGAAGCGCGTTGCCACCACGGGAAGTCCCATGGCGAGATACTCGTACATTTTGTTCGGGTTCACCCCGCGCGTCAACGCGTCGTACCGGAACGGGATCAGGCCGACGGTAAACGTCTTCAGCACACGGGGCACGTCTTCGTAAGCGACAGCGTCGCCGAGTGAAACGTTCGGCAGGTCGGTGAGGCGCTTGACGGCGTCGTCTACGCCGAGTATCACCGGCCCCACCAGTGCGACTTGCCAGTCGGGGTGCGACCGCGCGAGTTGTTCGACATAGTCAAAATTGAACCACGGGGCGATCGCCCCCAGGTAGCCGATCCGCGGCGGGTCGGGCGGGGTCGCCCACCCGTTTTCAACGCGCACGTCTTCGAAATGACTGTACTCGACACCGTTGCCGAGGAGTTCGCAGCCGTCCTCACCGCCGCGAAATTCGGCGGCGTCTTCGTAGAGCGCGCGCGACGAGGCGAACACCGCATCGGCGCGCCGGCACGCATCGGCGTAGTATTTCGCCGTCCAGCGGGGCATTCCGGGGAACTCCGAGTGGGCGTCGTTGCAGTCGTAGAGCAGAAATCGGCCCTTTATCCGGGCGGCCACACCCATCGCATACACGTTCGACAGAACGAGCCCCGTCTCCGCGGGGACGATGCCGGCGTCGCGGAAAAGCCGTTTTACACGGCGGCGAGCGACGCCGTCGAGAAGCGCGCGGCCCCAGCGGAGGTCGAGCACCCAGCGAAGGGGTTCCCCCGGGGGGACCGTCTTGATAAAAGGTACCGTCGCGCGCAGAATACCGCCATCCTCGCGGAGGTCGAACCGGTTGTCGCGGCCCTTCACGTACGGCTCCAGGTAGAGGAGCCGGACGTCAGCGGGTTTTCTGCGAATAATCTGCTGTTTGCGGGTCTTGAGGTAGTCCCACTTGATCTCGGAGAACCATACGATATCCATCGACTGCAGACTCTATCACGACCGGACACGCCCTCCCA
Organism: uncultured bacterium; assembly: GCA_965371015.1. Taxonomy (GTDB): domain Bacteria; phylum Krumholzibacteriota; class Krumholzibacteriia; order WVZY01; family JAKEHA01; genus CBDUWU01. The sequence continues at coordinate 1,172 of CBDUWU010000252.1, forward strand.
AACTGTTTTGTGGCGCGCAAAAACGTTTATCGGCTATAGTTCGGGGCGAAAGGGGTGGAATGTCCTCGAGTCGGCTCAACATCGCCTTCGTCATCGACGACCTCGGATTCGGGGGCGCCCAGCGCCAGCTGTCCATACTGGCGGCCGCATTGGCGCGCACGGACGTCCCGGTGGTGTTCTGCCTGTCACAATCCACGCACCCTTTCGCCGGCCACATAAAGGACGCCGGAGTCGAGGTCGTCGAGCTCCCCCGTTCGCACGGCTTCGACCTCAGACGGCTGGGTCTCCTCGCCCGGGCATTCGACGCCCGCGGCATCGACGTCGTCCACGGCTTTCTCGATGCGGCCAACATTTACGCGTACGCCGCCGCGCGGTGCTCCCGCAGGCCGTGCGTCCTGTCGCTTCGTAACGAACGTCTCCGGCTGCGCGGCGTCCGGGCCCGGCTTCTCGAACGTGCGTTGCGCCGCGCCGACCAGGTCGTCGCCAATTCCCGGGCCGGGGTCCGCTTTCTCGTGGACCGGACGGCGGTACCGCCAGGCCGGGTGACCCTGATCCCCAACGCCGTATCCCCCGGACTGGAATCGCCCACCGATCCCCCGGCCGAAGGACGATCACCGGTCATCGGATTTGTGGGCCGGCTCACGGCGCAAAAACAGGTCGGACTCCTCCTCGACGCGTTCGCACTCGTGACCCGGAAACTCCCGGATGCCCGGCTCGTCATCGTGGGAGACGGTCCCGACCGGGAGAAGCTCGCCGGTCAGGCCCGCCGGCTCGGGATCGATAACGCCGTCGAGTTCGCCGGCCAGGTCGAAGACCCGGAGCACAGGATGGCGCGTTTCAGTTGTCTCGCGCTGCCCTCGGCGTACGAGGGGTTTCCCAACGTCGCGATGGAAGCGGTCGCTCTGGGCGTTCCGGTGGTGGCCGCCGCCGCCGGAGACGTTGAAGACATCGTCCTCGACGGCCGGACAGGGCACATCGCCGTAGATCCGACTCCCGGTTCGTTGTCGGATCTCCTGCTTCGAACGGTTAACGACAATGCGCTGCGCCACAGGGCTTACGAAGAGGGACCGGCGTTTATACGCACGAAATATTCCGTCGAAACTTCCGTCGTAAAACTCCGCGCCGTCTACACCGCCGCCATCCGTTGAGACAAGAAAACGGGGCGCCGTTTCCGGCGCCCCGCGGCGGAGGTGAGGATCTCTTCTTTGCGTTCGACAGCTGCCGGGGTTACTTCTTGAGCTCTTTGAGCTCCTTTTTCATCTCTTTCAGTTCCTTTTTCATTTCATCGAGTTCTTCGCGCATATCATCATCCACCATCATCTCGATGTGCGGAGTATCAACGCGAAACCGGTGCATCTTCGGCATGAAGTTCTGATAGCCGTGGAGCTGGGAATCGCCACTCCAGTGGAAAACATTTTCCGTCTCGTCCATCGTGGCCGTCAGCGTCTTTTTCTTGCCACTGCGCACGACGAGTATCGGAAACTCGTCTCCCTCTTCGAAGTCTTCCAGCGATTCGCGCAACTCATCGACCGACGTCACCTTTTCTTCGCCGACCTCGAGGATGACGTCTCCCGACTTGACACCGGCCTCTTCGGCGACCGACTCTTCCTTCACTTCGAGCACCAGGACACCGTCGCCCGGCTTCGTCTTGAAGTATTTTGCGAGGTCGTCGTTCAGTTCGGCGATCTCGACGCCGAGCCGGGGCTTGCCCGAAAACGCGTACACCATATTGTTGATGTGACCGCCGAAATCGTGATCGTCGAGGTGGAGGTCGCCCAGCGAAAACCAGCTCGTGTCGTCGGGCCAGTCGCCGACGGTCAGCGTAAATGTTTTTGTCTCGCCGTCCCGCACCACCTTGACCTTGACCTTTTCGCCCGGCTCGGCGGCTCGAGCCAGGTCGCGGAGAGCTTCGGGATCGCTGATCGGCTTGCCGGCGAACTCGACGATCACGTCGCCGTCCTCGAGTCCCGCCTCGTCGGCCGGCCCGCCGCTTTCGACACCGCTGATGAGCACTCCGTTGTCGACTTCGATATTCAGCCCGTCGCGCATGTCCTTATCGAGTTCCTGCATATAGACGCCCAGGTAGCCCTTCCCGGCGTCCTTCGATCCTGCCGTGACAGCGCTGGACAGACCGAAAACGACGATGACGGCCAGCGCGATCGTCAACCCTCCGTACCATACACGTGTTGCATTTTTAACCATGTCTACCCGACTCCTTGTGAAAATTGACTCCGTGACCGACCGTGTCATTGGGTCTCGATAGTTCTACGCATCGCCTGGCGATTAGTTCCACGACGCTCGCCAACGGCGCCCGACTCCTGCTATAATGCCGCCTTCAGCATCGAAAGAGACCATATGAAACTCGGATACATCGCCTCCAACATCTACCGCCACACGTTCGAAATCAACGAGGCGGCCGAGCTGGTGCGCCAGCGGCCGCAAACGCGTGTATATTCTTTCTACCGGCCCCAAAACGGTTCGATCCAGTCGGAGCGCCTTGCGGAGATCGACTCGCCCGTCGTGTCCTGGACGCCGGCCGCAATCGTCCGGGGGCTGGTCTCACTCGCCGTTCGACGCCCTTTCCATCTGCTGGCCGCCGCGATGGATCTCGGCATTCGGTCGCTTCCCAACCCGGTATACTGGGTCAAGAACGCGGCGACCTTTCTCGCCGCCATGCCGATTCTGGACGACGCCCGTCGCCATGGCCTGACCCACCTCCACGCCAACTTCGGTTCGTCTCCGGCGACGGTCGCGTGGCTTGGGCGGCGGATTCTCGGCACCGGAATGTCGATGACATTTCACGCTTTCGACATCTACTACGGAGCCAGGTCCCATCGCGATCCGCTCAAGCGCCGAAAACTCCGCGATGCCGACCTCGTCGTCGCCGTTCACCGCCACGGCCTCGATTTCCTCCGGGCACTCGTGCCCGGCGAGCCCGCGGACAAGTTCTGTGTGATCCGGATCAGCGTCTCGTTCGAGCCCCTCCCCTCCCGCCGGGAAGAACCCGGCGCGCCTCCCCTCCTCGTCGCCGCGGGTAACCTGATACACAAGAAGGGGTTCGACATCCTGGTGGAGGCGGTGGGCATCCTCGCCCGCGACGGGTTCAGGGTCCGCGCCAGAATCCTGGGTGAGGGCCCCGAGCGCGAGCGGCTGGAGAAGCTGGCGGCCGCCGAAGGCGTCGGCGACCGGATCGAAATGCCGGGATACTACCCACACGCGGAACTGGCCGTCCATCTGGCCGGGGCGAGCGCGCTCGTCATGCCCTCGCGCGTGTCGGCCGGCGGGCAGCGGGACGGCATTCCCACGGTCGTCGTGGAGGCGTGGCTGTCCCGGACGCCGGTCATCGCATCGCTGGTGGGGGGGATGCCGGAGGTAATCGTCGACGGAAATACAGGCCTCGTGTTTCCGCCGGAAGACGCCGCTGAGCTGGCCGGATGCGTGCGCCGGCTGCTCGAGTCGGACGAACTCGCGACGGCCCTTGCCGCACAAGGGACCGTCACGGCCGAAACAGAGTTTACTCCTGAAAGAAATGTCGGGAAGCTGCTGGAGAGAATCGAATCAGCGCGTCGGTCGTAGGTCCCGCCTCAGGTTGGCGATGACGAGGCCGGACGAAGAATGTGACCCCGACGGCCACCGCCACCACACCCATCACAGCCGGCGGACGGGCGATTCCATACCACCGTAGCGAGCCAGTGCCAGGGCGAGCACAGGAAGAATGACCAGCGCAAGTATCGCAACGAACGCCCTCGAAT
>CBDUWU010000253.1:0-4920 GCA_965371015.1 uncultured bacterium
GTCTTCTCCCACTACAAAATTCTGGAAAAGCTCGGCGAAGGCGGGATGGGCGATGTGTTCCGCGCCGAGGACATCAAACTCCGGCGTCCCGTCGCGCTCAAATTCCTCCGGCCGGGGATCCTCGACGACGAGGTCCAGATGAAGCGTTTCGTCAACGAGGCGCAGGCGGCGGCTGCGCTCGATCATCCCAACATCTGTTCCGTCTACGAGATCGACGAAGTCGACGGCCGCACGTTCATCGCCATGGCGTATTCGCCCGGCGAAAGTCTCAGAGCGAAGATTCATTCGGGCGGCATGGATCTGTCGGAAACGTTCGACATCATCAGGCAGGTGGCGAACGGGTTGGCCGCGGCGCACAAGCAAGGCATCGTCCACCGCGACATCAAGTGCTCCAACATCCAGATCACCGACGAGGGCGTGGCCAAGATACTCGATTTCGGTCTCGCCACCATACCCGGCGGTGCGAGCACGGCGGTGATCCTCTCATCGTCGGGAACGGTCGCCTACATGTCGCCGGAACAAGCGAGGGGCGACGACATCGATTTTCGTTCCGACATCTGGTCGCTGGGTGTGTGCATGTACGAGATGCTCGCCGGCCGGCTCCCGTTCGAGGGCGGCTATCACCAGGCCGTCATTTATTCCATTCTCAACCAGGAACCGGAACCCCTGTCCGAAATGCGTCCAGATCTGCCGCTGTCAGTCGTCAACATCGTGGAAAAAGCGATGGCGAGAAACGCCGACGAGCGCTACCCGACGACAGCCGACCTGTTACGCGACCTGGAGAGCCCCGAAGAGGCGCCTGTGGTCCGCGCACAGAGCGACCGGCCGTCGATTGCCGTGCTGCCGTTCGTCGACATGAGTGCACAGCGCGACCAGGATTATTTCTGCGATGGTATCGCGGAAGAGATCATTAACGCGCTCACGCGCGTCGAAGGCCTTGATGTCGCATCGCGAACGTCTTCGTTCTCGTTCAAGGGCGCCAGTATCGACATCCGCACCATCGGCCGGCGTATCGGTGTCGACGCGGTGATGGAGGGGAGCGTACGCAAGGCGGAGGACCGGCTGCGCATCAACGCGCAGATCGTCAGCGTTGCCGACGGTTATCACATCTGGTCGGGGCAGTTCGACCGCGAGGTAAAGGACGTGTTCTCGATCCAGGAAGAAATCGCGCAGAACATCGTCGAAGTGATGGAAGTCGAGTTGAGCGAGAACGAGAAACGTGCGCTCGAGACGTCACCAACAGCCGACATCGACGCGTACGACTTTTATCTGCGCGGACGGAATTTCTTTTATCAGTCCAAAAGGATCAGCATCTACCACGCGATCGAAATGTTCACACACGCTACCGACCGCGATCCCGGCTACGCGCTCGCGTATGCGGGGCTGGCCGATTGTTACTCTTACTTCTACATGTACTTCGAGCGTACCGAGGATAACCTCCATAAGGCCCTCGAGTCGTCGCAGAAGGCCCTCGACCTCGGCCCCGACCTGGCCGAAGCACACGCCGCCTACGGTTTTGCCGTTTCCCTCAGCAAGCGATACAATGAGGCCGAGGAAGAGTTCGAAAAGGCGATCCGGCTCAACCCCCGCCTGTTCGAGGCGTATTACTACTACGCGCGGACGCTGTTCGCGCGCGGCGATACCGCGCGGGCCGCCGAATTCTACGAAAAGGCCTGCTTGGTCGACCCCGATAACCACCAGGCTCCCAACCTGCTCGCGTTTACCTACCGCATGCTGGGCGAGGAGGATAAGTCGCAGCTGTGGTACGGCATCGCTCTGAAGAACCTCTCCAGACGCCTCGAGCTCCATCCCGACGATTCGCGTGCCGTGTACCTCAAGTCGGCCACGCTGATCGAACTGGGCGAGCACGAAGAGGGGCTACAGTGGGCGGACAAGGCGTTCGAGACCGACCCGCGCGATCCGTACATCGTCTACGGTGTGGCGTGTTCTTATTCGCGCGTCGGCCGGATCGAGGAGGCGATCGACTATTTCGAGAAGTCGGTCTTGTGCGGATTCGCCCACAAGGACTGGATAGAGCAAGACGCCGACCTCGACCCGCTCCGCGACCACCCCCGCTTCAAGGCCATCGTCGACGCCATGGACTGAAAGAGCGTCCTACCGGAAAACCGTCAGCGTTTCAGGTCGAGGGTCCAGTTCTGGACGAGCGTGATCGGCGGCGTCGCCGACTTGCTGAACGAGTTGACGACGAAGCCGTTGCCGTCGGGGGTGATGTCGAAGCCGACGCGCCCGAAGTTCCACGGGTCGGACGAGCACAACATCTCGACGCGTCCGACGTGGAAGCTGTTCCCCGACCCGTCCACCTCGGCCGACCAGATTCTGCCGTCGGTGGTGAGAAAGAGGATCTCTTTCCCGTCCGAGCGCCACTTGGCCAGTGTTCCCTCTACGAGGTTGACGTCGGTCGATATCTGCCACTTGACGGATCCGCGCGCGCCGTCCGCCGATCCGGCAGGCGGGGCGAACGGGGCGACGAATACCTGAACCTGACCCTGTTCGCGGGTGGAATAGACCATCCATCGACCGTCGGGCGAGAGCATGCCCCCGTCCTCGTCGGCGTCTGTGGTTAGAAACGGGAACGGCTTGCGATCGCCGAACGTGGGTACGATCCAGATGTCCCCGCCACCGCTGACGAAACTCCCCTCGGTATAAACGATGTATCTCCCGTCGTGCGACCATCCGGTCAGCCACATCTCCTCGTCGGATTCGATAATCACTTCTTCGCCGCCGCCGTCGGTCATGGCGACCGTCACTCTGTTGGTCCGTGTCGGGGAACCGGGGTAAATGGTGGAGTACGCGATGCGTTTGCCGTCCGGCGACCAGACCGGCGAGATGTCGGCACCGTCGCTGAACGAGAGACGTGTTCGGCGTCCGTGCTCGATCTCGTAGAGCCAGATGCTGAGTGTGTTGGCGAGGGTGGCGGCGCCGCCGGCGGTGCAGGCGAGCCGTTTGCCGTCGGGTGAAATCGAGAGATGGTAGTAAACGTCGGTTTCATCGATGACGGCGGTTTCCTTGCCGTCGCGGTCGATGACCACGAGACGGGTCTTCAGCCCGCCGTCGCCGGCGCCGTGATAGGCGAGCATGCCTGATTGCGAAACGGAAAAGGAGGCATACCACGTGGTCGGGTCGTACTGGACCTTGTCGATCATGGCCAGCGGTTCGCCAGTGAACTCGCCCTCTGCGGGGTCGAACTCAGCCGCCATCAACGTGTTTTCACGGAGGTACAACAGGTACCCCGACGCGTAGAGTGCCGACGCCCCGGAGGCGATCAGCCGCTTGTTGACGCTCCCGTCGATGGATGTGAAGTACAGTCCGTAGTGTTCGCTCAACCCCACGTCGTGGTGGGCGGCCACGTAGACGAAGTGCTCGCCGTCCGGCATCGCCACCGGCCAGCGGTGGGTGCTGTGCATTGTCGTGTCGAGCGCCGTGACGGCGACGGGTGTGCCGCCCGAGGCGGGAACGCGGTGAATGCCGACCTGGAAATCCGGCGCAAACACGATCTCTCCTTTGCGCGACCACGATCCGCCGCGGCCGTTGACCGCGGGGCACACCGTGATCGGCAGCCCTCCCGAGAGTTCCACGCGCATGAGGCGCGTGTCGGTGAAGAAACCCAGCGAGCGTCCGTCGGGCGACCAGAAGGGAAACGTGGCGCCATCGGTGCCGGGTAGTGCGACCGCTTCCAGTGCGTCGAGTTCGCGGACGAACAGCATTCGGGTCAGCGATGCGTTGTTGGCGACAAACGCAACCCGGCGTCCGTCGGGTGAAATCACCACGGGGCCGGCGTAGTCACCCAGGGAGACAAAGCGTGTTTCGGCCGGCTGCGTTATCGAAGTGCGGACGACTCGCGCTTCGTTCGCCGGTTCCCTGAGCCACGCCGTTGCGAAACCCGCCGCCGTGATGATCGCGACCAGCGCCACGGCGATCCAGGCTCGCGAAACCCCGCCTCGCGGGGCGGGTGCTGTGTCATTGACCGGGACCGCCACAGGCCCCGTCCACGACGCCGAAGCGCCGCTGAGAATCCCGTCGACCTCGACGCGGATCTCGCCGACGTCCTGCAGGCGCATCGACTTGTCCTTCTGGAGGCAGCGTCGTACCAGCCGTTGGAGCGGCTGGGGCGTATCGGCGGGGAGCGCCGACCAGTCGGGCTCGCGTTCGAGGATCTTGGCGATGGTGTCGCTCACCGTCTCTCCGGGAAACGCCTGCGCGCGCGTGAGCATCTCGTAGAGCACGCAGCCCAGCGCCCACACGTCGGTGAGCTTGTCGACCGGCTTGCCGCGAGCCTGCTCGGGACTCATGTAAGCGGCCGTTCCCAGTATCACGCCGCCCATGGTACCGGCCGCCGTGGCAATCGTCGGCGACTGCGACATATTCGGGCTGCCGGGGTCGGACTCGAGCGCTTTGGCGAGACCAAAGTCGAGGACCTTGACCTGGCCCTCGGCGTTGACCTTGATGTTGGCCGGTTTGAGGTCGCGGTGGACGATCCCGTGTCCGTGGGCGCTTTGCAACGCGTCGGCGACATTGCGGATGATCTTGAGTGTTTCTTTCAGCGGTATCGTGCCGCGGGCGATGCGGTCCGACAGGTCCTCGCCGGAGATCAGTTCCATCGCGAGGAAGTGCTGTCCGTTGTCCTCTTCCATTCCGTAGAGCGTGGCGATGTTGGCGTGGTTGAGCGAAGCAAGGAGTTTGGCCTCGCGCCTGAAGCGGCCGAGACGCTCGTTGTCCTGCGCGAACACAGGGGGAAGCACCTTGATCGCCGCCTCGCGGCCGAGCTTCGTGTCGCGGGCGCGGTACACCTCGCCCATGCCGCCCTGGCCGATCTTTTCGGTTATCTCGTAGTGAGCGAGTTTCTTTCCAATCATGACAGAGTTCTTTCGTGCGGGTTCGGGCGGCCGCTGTTACCGCCGC
>CBDUWU010000254.1:0-4916 GCA_965371015.1 uncultured bacterium
GGTGTGGGTCGTCGGGCTGGTGCGGGGGCTGGGGCGGATACGGTCGGGGCCATAGTCATTCACCGCTGTTCGATACCGTCGAGGTGGACCGCATAAAACGATACAGCCCGACGTGGCAGGTACGTGGCCGCGATCTGTTCCAGGACAACTTCTCATCCGACGGCACTATCACGGGTACAGCGCGTGCCGACGCGGCAAATGACATCCTGCCTTCTATCAGCCCGGGAATACTGCCGGGCGATTCCGTGTCCGTCACCGTATATGGCGGCGAGACGGGTCTGGGATTCCACGTTCCGGGCGATTCTTCCAGTGGACCGGCTGTGTACTGCTTTGTAAGTGTCGACGGGCCTGGCGCTTCGGTTCCTCCGGCCGCGCTGGTCGGCGACTCGCGATACGAAGTTGCGGGAACACCAACGATTGGAGGAAGGGACTGGACGCAAATTCGACTGGATTCGAGTTATACGTCGTCTGGAAACGTCGTCGCCGATCGCTACAACATCGATCTCAATGACAACCTGTTTGTTCCCGGCGACACGGTCTGGTTCTTTTTCGGTGCCCGAGGGGCGGCTCCGTCCGCCAACTGGTCGTATTTTGCCAAACCCGTTCCGACCGCGACGGGAGAGACGGACGATTTACTGGAGGCCGCGGCGAACCCCGACGAGTTCACCATTCTCCCCGCCGGGGGCTGGCGGCGCGGCGGTGACATCCTGTACGTGGACGGAATGGACTTTCGCGGCGCTCAACCCTATTTCGACTCGGCGTTCGAGTATCTCGGACTCCTCGAGCTGGTCGATCGCTACGATATTCGAGAGCCATCATCCGAATCCGGCAATCACCCGAGCAGTCGTGTGATGGACATTCACCGGCAACTGGTGCCTGTTTACAGCAAGCTCATCTGGAACTGCGGAGACCTCCGGACGAACTTCAGCGACGCTCAATCCAGTAGTGAAAAATCTGACGATACAGGATTCGTCCTGGAGTATCTCGAAAACCTCGAGAGTACGGGCGGTGTCTACCTCAATGGCGACGACGTTGCCCACGAGTGGCATCACTCGCTCAGCAGCGCGAGCGCTGCCGAGTTGCGCACGAAGTTCATGGACTATTACATGAACTGGAGGGTAGACGATGTTCACACCAACTACCTGGATGTCAGCCCGCTCGGCGTCGGCGAGGCGACCGGGATGTTCGCCGATGGTCTCGGACCCGACACACTGGTCGTCTTCGGAGGCTGTCCGGCGATCAATGACTTCGACATCCTCGAGCCGCGGGGCGCCTCGGTCGTCCAGATGAGTTATCACGGCCGAGGCGTGACAAAGGGCGCTGTCCTGAGCCAGATCACGGAGAACACCCAGGGAGTGAATGTCGGATTCGTTCTCAGCGGATTCAGCTTTCACTATATTCGCGACCACACGCCGATTGGCTATCCGGCGCGGGCGGAGCACCTGTACCGTATCGTTTCGTGGCTGGGGAACCTGGTCGATACACCGACGGGGCCCGATGATCGCATCGGCCATTCGTTCTCGCTCTCCCAGAACCACCCCAACCCGTTCAATCCGACCACGACGATCAAGTACTCGATCGCCCGTTCCGGCCACGTGTCGCTCCGCGTCTACAATGTGGCGGGGCAGCTGGTGCGGACCCTCGTCGACGCGGTCCAGACGCCAGACGCGGTCCAGGCCGCCGTCTGGGACGGCCGCGACGGGGCGGGCCGCGAAGTGTCCAGCGGGGTGTACTTCTACAAACTCTCGGCGAGGGGCTTTACGGAGACGAAAAAAATGATATTTTTGAAGTAAGCGTCGGCCTTGAGAGGTGATCGATCATGCGACGCGCAATGTGGATTTCGATGTGCGCTGTGCTGACCCTCGGCTTCTGCCTGCCATCGAGCGCGCGAAAATCAGACCCGGCCCGGGGCCTGCGGCCGCAAAACCCGACCGCCGCAGTCAAACGGGACTCACCCGCCAACGGGCGCATCCCGCTGGCAACCGCGATTTACGACACCACCTCACTTGGATTCTGGGACTTCGACACGCCGCCATGCGATGCGCAGGGATGGACCTCGCACGACCGCACGGAGCAGACGGGCGTATACTTCCACGTCGATGACTTCGCCGGCCTCGGCGGCGGCAGTTTCGGGCGGCTCGTTCCGATCGAGGGCGCGCAGTCGATGTGGTGCGGTACGAGACCCGATACCTCGGGTTTGCTCCTGTGCCGTTATGCGACCCTCCCCGGCTACGGCAATAACTGGAATCAGATGTTCACCACGTCGGCCTGTCTGAACGTCGCAGGCGACGTCGCCCTCGACTTTCTCATCGCGTGGGACACCGAGCCGGACTATGACTATGTTTACATTGAAGGAAGTCTCTGCGATGACACCTACCGGGTCAGACTAGAGGAGTACGACGGAATCGGCGGTGAACTGGCGCATCACGTAATACCCGATTCGGATCATTCCGGCCAGGTTCGTTTTCGCATTCGGTTCCAGTCCGACGGCATCTGGTCGGACGAGGACGGGCTCTGGGATACCGACGGCGCTGTAATTGTCGACAGCCTCACCGTGAGCGACGCGACGGGAATCGTTCTGGCCACCGAGCTTTTTGAATCCGAGTCGGTCGGCGATACCGTGACCGCCAGCGGCAATTGGTCCGCGACTCCGGACTGGAGCTACGGAGACTTCGCGGGGCTGTTCCCGGGGACCGGGGTCCTCCAGGAAGACCCGTGCGTGTCAAACCTGTCCTGCTTCTGGGGCTTTTTCGAGGGCTCCACGGCGACGTATGCGTGCGGCGGGTGGCCGAACCAGACGGCGGTTCCGTATTATCGCTACCTGGGCTGGAGCGAAGAGAAACATATCCACAACGAAATCTGGTCGCCCGCCATCGTCTGGGCCGGAGGTAGCGCCGAGGTCACGCTGGAGCTCGACGTATACCGCGATCTGGCATTGGGCGGCATGGTGTTTTATGTCTGGAATGTGCGGTCTTTCGTCGACGGTTGCTGGGGGGAGTGGAAGGGCACGGGCTACGTGTACTATGGAAGCACGAAACAGTGGGACCGCATGCAGTGGACGATCGGAGCCTATATCGAAACCGGCGCATCGGCCATCCAGGTGTCCCTCGGTGTCCGGGACATGTGCTCCTACTGGTACTGCTGGAACGAAGAATGCCATTCGCACGCGCCGCTGTTCGACAACGTCTCCGTTTATCGCGTCGACAAGCAGGGCCCGCAGTGGAGCGTGCGGACCATCGACCTCTTTCAGGATACGTTCTCAACCGACGGCACCCTTACCGGAACGGCCCGAGCCGACATCGCAAACGACATCAAGCCCAGTAACAGCCCGGACATCCTCCCGGGCGATTCGGTCGTCGTGGCCGTCAACGACCCTGAGCACGGTCTGGCCATCGATCCGTTTTCGGGTACGGGGCCGGCGGTCTACGCGTACATTTCGGTTCGGCCGCCCGGACAGGCGGGAAAAACCGGTTCCGCACTGTCGGACAATCCGGCCCGTTGGCCCGTAGTCGCTTCGTTCTTCGATGAAGGCAAAATGTGGTACCGGGTGCGAATGGACTCTGTTTACGACGCCGACGGCGCCGTCGTGCCGGACCGGTACTGCCTCGACCTCGACGACGGTCTCTTCACCCCCGGCGATACCGTGCTCTTCGCTTTCGGCGCGCGCAGCGCGGCGCCCTCTGTCCACCGGAGCTACTGGAGCGAGTTCACCGGTCCGACGTTCGACCGCTCGCAGGTTCTGGCCAACCCGATGGAGTTCACGATCCTGCCGGCGGCGGGAGTCCGGGCCGGCGGCGAGATACTCTACGTCGACGGGACCGACGGACGCGGCGGGCAGGAGTTGTGGGACGCGGTGTTCGAGGAGTTGGGAATACTCGACAAGGTGGATCGCTTCGACATCCGGAGCCCTTCGTCCGCGGGCGGCAATCACCCCGGAAGCCGCGTCGTGGACGCAGGAGAGCAGCTCGGCCGCAGCTACCGGAAAATCCTGTGGGACTGTGGCGACCTGGAAACCGCCTTCAGCGATGGCTCGGGAACTCCCGATAAATCCGACGACGCCGGCATGCTGCTCGAGTTTCTGGACCACCTCGGGACGTCGGGTGGTGTGTACCTCTGCGGTGATGACGTAGCCGAAGAATGGGGTGCCTTCTGGAACAGCGGCGGCGTAGCGCTGCGGCAGGCATACATGAATTTCAGTCTGGGTAGTCCAGCGCACGACCACTACGTCGGCGTAAGCCCGCTGGTGATCGGGGAAGACCCGGGTGTCTTTGCGGGGGCGTCCGGACCCGATACCGTTCTTGCCATTGGCGGCTGCCCGACGATCAATGACTTCGACGTGCTGCTCGCGCAGAACGCATCCGCCGCCGCCATGTCTTACCATGGGGCGGGAGACGTACGCGGCGCCGTACTGAAACAGTCGACGACCAACCCCAACGGCATCAACGTCGGGTTTCTGCTCAGCGGGATGAGTTATCAATACCTTCGAGACGTGGAAGAGGGTGGCGATGCCACGGCGACCCACCTCCGCCGCATACTGTCCTGGCTGCACAACCCGCAGACCCCGGCGGTCGGCGCGGGCCGCGCGACGTACCGCAACACGCTCTCGCAGAACCACCCCAACCCCTTCAACCCCACCACGACGATCGAGTATTCGATCGCCGGGGCGGGCCATGTGTCGCTCCGCATCTACAATGTGGCGGGACAGCTGGTGCGGACCCTGGTCGACGCGGTCCAGACGCCGGACGTGATCCAGGCGGCCGTCTGGGACGGCCGCGACGGGGCGGGGCGGATGGTCTCGAGCGGGGTGTATTTCTATCGCCTTGTAACCAAAGAAGTTACAAAAACACGCAAGATGGTTCTTCTCAAGTGATATGGAAGCGGCTGGAGTCAACCTCCTTTTTATTAAGTCGAGAGGA
>CBDUWU010000255.1:0-4900 GCA_965371015.1 uncultured bacterium
CTATTTTTTTGGCAACCTCCCGAAGCGCACCACCCTCCTCCTCGAGCGCTACCCGGACGACGACCTGATCGCGGACATGATCGGCTTCATGACCCGGGAACTGGGAGTCGACGCCTGCATCCTGCCACAACCACCCGCCCCCGATGAGACCGGCCCGGCGCCCAGGCACACGCCTGACAAGAACGGGCGGACGACGCACTGACCAGCGCCTGCCCGCAATGACGGGCAGATTCAGGAGGAACTCCCCGGGTGTATTGCACCGTTTTGTCGGCAGCAAAGAAGATATTCTTCGATTTCAGGAGAGACTGCGGTTTAATGTGTTATACATAATGCACGATTGTGCCGAGGCTTCTCGCATGGCAGCCCGGGCGGACAGAATACGAAGGATCGGTTACAACCCAACAATGAAATTTCCTCAGATCATCCAGGGTGGAATGGGCATGGGCGTCTCCGACTGGCGGCTCGCCCGTGCGGTCTCCTCGCGGGGGAAGGTCGGCGTGGTCTCCGGGGCAGCGCTCGATCTGATCCTGGCCAGGCGTTTGCTGTTGGGAGATCCGGGCGGACACATGCGCCGCGCTCTCGCGGCTTTCCCGGATCCGTCCATTTCCCGTCGACTCATTGATCGCTATTTTGTTGCCGGCGGCAAGCCCCCCGATCGACCCTTCGCAGCGAAGCCGATGGTGGGACACAAACTCAGCCGACACCTCGAGGAGTTATTGATCGCCGCCAACTTCGTAGAGGTATTTCTCGCGAAGGAAGGCCATGGCGGCGTGGTGGGTATCAACTTCCTGCACAAGATCCAGACGCCACTTCTTGCCTCCCTCTACGGAGCGATGCTGGCCGGCGTCGACATCGTCATCGTGGGTGCCGGGATCCCCCTCGACATTCCCGGGATCCTCGACGGCCTCGTCCAATCCGAGCCCGTGGACCTCAAACTCCAAGTCGCAGAGGCGGAAAGCGGACGTACGCACAAGGTTTCTTTCAACCCGAAAAACGTGGTCGAAGAAGCCCCCCCGTCCCTGCGGCGGCCTCTTTTCTTTCCCATCGTGTCCTCGTCCACACTGGCTACTATAATGGTCAAGAAGTGCAGGGGGAAAGTAGATGGCTTGATCATCGAGGAGCCTTCGGCGGGCGGCCATAACGCCCCGCCGCGCGGCCACACGGACCTCAGTCCGGAAGGCGAGCCCGTTTACGGCCCCCGGGATGTGATCGATCTCGAGGCCATCAAATCCCTCGGGATCCCCTTCTGGCTGGCGGGTTCTTATGGCACCCCGAAGAAACTCGCGCAAGCCCTGGCCGCCGGAGCGGCGGGCGTCCAGGTGGGGACGCTTTTCGCCTTCTGCGACGAGTCCGGCCTGCGAGAGGATATCAAGCGTGACATGATCAAGAGATGCCAGATTGGAACACCGCGTGTTTTCACGGATCCGGTCGCTTCGCCCACCGGGTTTCCGTTCAAGATTCTCTCGATTTCAGATACCCAATCGGAACCCGACGTGTACGCGAAGCGACACCGGCAATGCGACCTGGGCTACCTCCGTGAAGCCTATGAGCGACCCGATGGGACCCTGGGGTGGCGCTGTCCGGCGGAAGACCCGGAAATGTACGTTCGCAAGGGAGGGGCCATCGAGAACACCGTCGGCCGGAAGTGTCTCTGCAATGGCTTGATGGCCAACATCGGCCTGGCGCAGGTCCGTAGCGAAACGGGGGAGGAATTGCCCCTGTTGACCTGCGGAGACGAATTGTCCGGGATCCTCCAGGTGTTGGGCTCCGGTGAAACATCATATACGGCATCTGACGTGATCGATTTCCTGCTGACCGATCTTCCCCCGCTTCAGTAAACGCCAGAAACCGGGGGCTCGAAACAACGGGCAGATTCAGGCCGAAAATCCCGGGTGTTTTGTGCCATAATACCAAGTTGATAAACAAACTACCGATCTCACATTAACTTCCATCCGGGAGAAGCCCATGTTCCGCACACAACGGCATACCCATTTCATTATCACGACACTCGTATTCGGGCTCATCGTACTCGCGCTGCCGGCCCTGCCCGCACTGGCCGGGAGCCTCCCCGAATACACACCCAACGCCAACGACAGCCGCGACCAGGTGCCCGACGCTTACAAGTGGAGCCTGACCCAGCTCTTCGCCGACGACGCCGCCTGGGAAGCGGAGATGGCGAAGCTGGAAAAAGAGATTCCGAATCTCTCCGCCTACCAGGGAAAGCTCTCCGACCCGGCATCGCTCAAGAAGTACCTCGACCTCTATTTTGACCTGCACGACCGCGCGAGCCACGTCCAGCAATACGCCAACCTCGCGCGTTCGACGAACCTGACCGACCAGAAGCGGCAGGTCCAGATGCAGCAGAGCCTGACGTTGATGGAAGAACTGATGGCAATGTCGGGTTTCATCCGCAGCGAAGTGCTGGCGGTGGACGACAAGACGATGGCAAAGGTGTACAAGGACAAGAACGGTCCGGCGGAGTACCAGGGTTACCTCGACAACCTGCGCCGGCGCCGCGCGCGCGTGCTCGACGCCGATGCCGAACGCGTCATGCAGCTGGCCGGAGACAACCTCTGGGCCGAGATCGACCTGAACGAGATCCCGAGCCCGATCGAGCAGAGCTTTCGCGCGTTGATGTCGGACATCAAGTGGCCGGTCATCCACGACGCCGACGGCAAGGAAGTGCAGCTCACGCTCTCCAATCTGGGCCGCTTCCGCGCCTCGTCCGACCGCGCGGTGCGCCAGGAAACCATGACGGCGTTCTTTGCCACGCTCCGACAGTACCAGCACATCTTCGCAGCCCTCCTGGGCGGGCAGTTCGACCTCGACGTCACCTACGCGCGCGCACGCCACTACGACACGGCGCTCGAGGCGTACATGGACAAGGACGGCATCGCCACGGCGGTCCACGACAACCTGATCAACACGATCAACGCCAACCTCGAGCCGCTCCACCGCTACGTCGAACTGCGCAAGCAGGTCCTCGGCCTCGACGACCTCCACATCTACGACCTCTACGTCCCCATGGTGGCGGCGGCCGAGATGGACGTGACGTACGAAGAGGCGATGCGGATCCTCCCCGCAGCGCTCGCCCCTCTCGGCAAGGAGTACGTCGATCTTCTCGTCCACGGACTCGACCCGGCCAACGGCTGGATCGACGTGTACCCGAGCAACGACAAGCGCAGCGGCGCCTTCTCGGCCAGCGTCTACGGTCGCGACCCGTATGTGTTCATGAACTATCAGAACAGCCTCAACAACATGTCGACGCTGGCGCACGAATATGGCCACGCGCTCCACAGTTATCTCGCGATGAACAACCAGCCCTACACGGGTTACCGCTACGTGCCCTTCCTCGCCGAGATCGCCTCGACGTGTAACCAGGCACTCCTCTCCGACTACCTCGTCGCCATATCGAAGAACAAGGATGAGAAAATCGGCATCCTCGCCGCCGAACTCGAGACAATCCGCACGACGATTTATCGCCAGACGCTCTTTTCCGAGTTCGAACGCAAAGTGCACGGATACGTCGAAGACGGCACGCCCATAACGGCCGAGCTCCTCGACGAGACCTATGCCGGCCTGGTGAAGCGCTACTACGGTCCGGGTTTTACCATGGATGAGAACGACGGCATGGAGTGGGCATACATTCCCCACTTCTACTTCAAGTACTACGTCTACAGCTACGCGACGGGGCTGTGCAGCGGAATCGCCATCGCCGAACGCCTCAAGACCGGAGGCGACAAGGCCGTCGAGGAATACCTGGGAATGCTCGAAGGCGGGTGCAGCAAGGCGCCGCTCGATCTCCTCAGGGACGCCGGCGTCGACCTCTCGAAACCCGACGCCATCGAGTCGGCGCTCCAGCGCTTCGACCGCACCGTCACCGAGCTGGCCGAACTGCTCGACGTAGAGCTGTAGCGACTCAGCGCGTAATGTCTAACGGCGGTGGCGTGGATTTAATACCACGCTCTTTCATCCAGGAGTACAGGACCGGGACGGTCAGGACGCGGATCACCACGACAAACATGCCGCCGAACGACGGAATCGCCATCGGCACCATAATATCGGCGCCGCGGCCGGTCGACGTCAACACCGGCACCAGGGCGAGCAGCGTGGTTGCGGCCGTCATCATGGCCGGACGGATACGCCGTTTGCCGGCTTCGACGGTCGCTTCCCGGACGCCTTCGATCGTCGTTGGCTTTTTGCGCTGGAACGACTGCTTGAGATACGTCGATATGATGACGCCGTCGTCGGTGGCGATCCCGAACAACGCCAGGAAGCCGACCCACACGGCCACCGACAGGTTGTAGTTCCGTATCTGGAACAGGTTGCGCATGTCGATGCCGAAGAGCGAGAAGTTGAGGAACCAGTCCTGCCCGTACAGCCATATCATCAGAAATCCGCCCGACCATGCGATGAAAATGCCGGAAAACACGAGCAGTGAAGTGGACACGTGTTTGAACTGGAAATAGAGAATCAGGAAGATCACAACGAGAGCGAGCGGCAACACGACCATCAGCTTTTTTTCCGAGCGAACCTGGTTCTCATAGCTCCCGGCGAATGTGTAGCTCACCCCCTCGGGGATGTCGAATTCGCCGCTGTCTATCTTGCCCTGCAGGTATCGCTGGGCGTCCTGGACGACGTCGACTTCGGCCTGATCCGGTTTCTTGTCGAAGATCACGTACCCGACGAGGAACGTGTCTTCCGACTTGATTACCATCGGCCCTCGAACGAACTTGAGTTCCGACAGTTCGATGAGGGGAATCTGCGCGCCACCGGGAGTTCCCACGAGGATGCTCCCCAGTCCCTCGATCGTGTTTCGCAGCTCGCGTTGATATCGCACACGCACCGGGTATCGCTCGCGCCCCTCCACAGTGGAGGTGAGGGGCTTGCCGCCGATGGC
>CBDUWU010000256.1:0-4883 GCA_965371015.1 uncultured bacterium
GCCCCGGTGCTCCCCGGAATCATCGGTACGCCGGCGGCCGCCCTGCATTTGCGGGCAACGAGTTTGTTGCCCATCATCCGGATCGAGTCGGGGCTCGGACCGATGAAGACGATGCCGGCGTCCAGGCACGCCTGCGCGAACTCCGCGTTCTCGGCGAGGAATCCGTACCCGGGGTGGATGGCGTCGGCTCCGCTCTTCTGTGCCGCGTCGATCACGCTTCCGATATTGAGGTAGCTCTCCTTGCTCGGCGACGGGCCGATAGGGTACGACTCGTACGAGAGGCTCACGTGGAGTGCCGTGCGGTCGCATTCGGAATAGACTGCGACGGGTGTGATGCCGAGTTCCTTGCAGGAACGTATCACGCGGACGGCGATTTCTCCCCGGTTGGCGATCAGTATCTTCTTGAACATGGTGTTTCGCTTCTGGTGCGCGAGTCCTCCTACAGCGGGATATTGCCGTGCTTTTTGGGCGGTACGTTCTGGCGCTTGTCGAGCAGGCTCTCCAGCGCGGCGATTACCTTGGGACGAGTTTCGCGCGGTTCGATGATGTCGTCGATGTAACCGAGCGCCGCCGCGATAAAGGGGTTGGCGAATTTCTCGTTGTAGTCGTCGATCAGCTTCTGGCGCGCCGCTTCGGGGTCCTTCGCCCTGGCTATCTCCTTCTTGTTGAGAATATTCACGGCACCCTCTGCCCCCATGACGGCGAGTTCACCGGTCGGCCAGGCCACGTTGTAGTCGGCGCGGATGTGCTTGGAGCTCATGACGTCGTACGCGCCCCCGTAGGCCTTGCGCGTGATCACTGTGATTTTAGGCACGGTCGCTTCGCAGTAGGCGTAGAGGAGCTTGGCGCCGTGCTTGATAATTCCGCCGAATTCCTGCTCGGTGCCCGGCAGAAATCCGGGTACGTCCTCGAACGTGAGGATGGGAATGTTGAACGCGTCGCAGAACCGGATGAACCTCGCCCCTTTCAGCGATGACTTGATGTCGAGGACGCCGGCGAGGTGCTTGGGCTGGTTGCCGATGATGCCGATGGAGCGGCCGTTGAGCCGCGCGAAACCGACGACGATGTTGGTGGCGTACATCGGCTGGATCTCGAGGAACTCCCCGTTGTCGACGACGTGGTGTATCACGTCGATGATGTCGTACGGTTCCTTGGGGTTGTCGGGGACGAGCGTGTCGAGGGCGTCGTCCATGCGTCCGGGGTCGTCGCCCGTGTCCTCCCGCGGCGGGTCGGAGAGGTTGTTCTGGGGGAAGTAACCGAGCAGCTTGCGGATCTGGATGATGCAGTCCTGGTCGTTTTTGGCCATCAGGTGGGCCACGCCGCTCTTCGTGTTGTGGGTCCGCGCTCCGCCGAGATCTTCGAACGACACTTCTTCGTTGGTGACCGTCTTGATCACGCCGGGGCCCGTAACGAACATGTGGCTCGTCTGGTCGACCATGATGATGAAATCGGTGATGGCGGGAGAGTATACGGCCCCGCCGGCGCACGGCCCCATGACGGCCGAGATCTGGGGGACGACGCCCGACGCCATGGTATTGCGCCAGAAGATCTCCGCGTAGCCGCCGAGGCTCGCCACGCCTTCCTGGATGCGGGCGCCGCCGCTGTCGTTGAGTCCGATGACGGGCGCTCCGTTCTGGACGGCCTGGTCCATGAGACGGCAGATCTTGCCCGCGTTGGCCTCACTCAGGGTGCCGCCGAACACGGTGAAGTCCTGGGCGAACGCGTAGGTGAGGCGGCCGTTGATCGACCCGTGTCCCGCCACGACACCGTCGCCGGGGATCTGGTTCTTCTCCATTCCGAAATCGTGACTGCGGTGGGTGACGAACACGCCCATTTCCTGGAACGTCCCCGGATCGAACAGCAGGTTGATCCGTTCTCTCGCCGTCAGCCGCCCGGAATCGTGGATTTTTTTAACGCGTTCTTCGCCGCCGCCGGCCATCGCCGCCTCGCGGCGGCGCCGTAACTCGTCGTGCTTGTCTTCGGAAGAGGCCATCTGTCTTGACTCCAACAGGTTAAAAGCGACCTTCGCCGGCGGAACACCGGCGGCGCGGGGCGGGCCGCCGCGCCGATCCTATCGCAGGGGATTCCAATAACATATGTAGTTTCAACGAATTAGTCCCTGGCCATTCTATATGACCGTGCACTGGAGGTCAATGCTTTCTTGTTGATAATTCGAGCTAAATGACGTATTATATACAGGTTAATGACTCGCCGCCGCGCGACCGAGCGGCGGCACGAGTCCCGATGGCCGGAGCGTTGTAGCCCGGCTCGAATTCAACTGGCTTGGCAGAATAATTCTGGTTTTTGATTTGGAGGGAGTATCTCATGTTGCGTCTCTTAGTCGGAGTGCTGGCAGCTGTCTGTCTGGTCCTGCCGCTGGCGGGTTGCGGTGGAGGTGGCGATGAAGGAAACAGCGCGGCGAATACATCAACGGCGAAACCGGCGCCCCAGGGGCAATCGCGTCCCGGGATTCCGCAGAAGGAAGTGGAGCCGGAAAGCGTGGTGGGCGTAGAGATCAATCCGTATTTCGACGAACTGGGAGCGGTGACCCAGATGGGCGTCGCGCCGGGCGAACAATTTACGCTGTACGTTTTCGCGCAGTATGACGAGCCGTATCATGTATCCGCGACCGAGTTCCGCTTCGACTTGCCGGCGGGAATCCGCGTCCTCGACGAGACCAAATTCGGAGACCGGGTAATATCGATGGGAGAGCGGGAGATTGACTACGTGATGGCGTTCGAGTGCAAGGCTCCCGGGAAATTCTTTTTGATCAAGTATCTCTGTGTGGTGGAAGAAGGGTTCAGCAGTGGCGAGGTCACCATGATGCCGGGAGTGAACGCGCAGGGCAAGGCGTTTCTCGGCATGGTCGCCTGTCAGCCCGAAACACGGCGGCTGCCCGCCAAAGGCGGCACCGCGAAGCTGACCAGGAAGTAACTGGTTGTTGAGCGTCTGAAACAAGGGGAACAGACATGTTGGGTTACAGACATCTTGTGGTATTCATCCTCTGCCTGACGGTGGCCGGTGGCGCGGCCGCCCTGGTGGCACCCAGAGACGGCGGTACGCTGCCGGAACCGATACGACAATTCTTCAGCAAGGACGGGCGCGGCTACGTCATGACCGGCGGATGGTCGCAGAAGGTCAAGACCCTCAAGGAGCGCCGCGAGGCGTTTCTCGCCGCCAACGGCCCGCAGGCCCTCTCGTCGATGCCGGCGGAATTCGCCGTCGCGGGGACCATGCGGATCCCCGTTCTGCTGACGGAGTTTTCCAACCGGCCTGGCCCGTTCGATTCCGTCGCCGTGCAGCTGAAGCTCTTCGACGGGGGAGCGGGGACGGTCACCGCCTACTACGACGAAGTTTCATACGGCCAGCTCGTCATGACGGGGACGGTCTACGACTGGGCGCCGCTCGCGCACGACGATGCCTTCTACGAAGGGCTGCCCCCCGACTGTAACGGTTTGTGCTCCACGGGCAATATGTACCAGATGCTCACTGAAACGCTCGACCTCAAGGATCCGGCCGTCGACTTCGCCCAGTACGACAACGATGGCCCGGACGGCATCGCCAACTCGGGCGACGATGACGGTTTTGTCGATTTCGTCTCGTTCGTCCACAGCGAGTACGGCGGCGAGTGCGGCGGGAACAATAATATCTGGTCGCACCAGTATGTTTATTCGGGCTGGGAGCCGAGCGGGCTGCCTTACGAAACAACCGACGCCGCCTTCGGCGGCGGATTCATAAAAGTCAACGAATACACGATGCAGCCGGTGCGTAACTGTCCCCCGGACAATGCAACGATCAACGAGATCGGCGTGTTCTGCCACGAGTTCGGCCACGCCTTCGGGCTGCCCGACCTCTATGACATCAACGGTCAGGGCCACGGCATCGGCCACTGGGGCATCATGGGGAGTGGCAACTGGAACCAGCCCGCCAGCCCGGCGCACCCGTGCGCGTGGACCCGCTGGCAGCTGGGGTGGATCACCCCGACCGACATCACGTGGCAGGAGAATATCGAATCGATAGACGCGATCGCCACCTCGGGCGAGGCGCTCCTGCTCGGCTTTACCTACCACCGTTTCCGGCGCTCCAACGAGTGCAGGATCAACGGCGCCTTTTCGATGTACTGCGGTCTCGAACAAGGTGAGGGCGTCGCCCGCGGATGGGGGAACAACGCGATCGACCGCGGATACGGCAACACGTGGAATGAAACCATCGAACGGGAATTCGAATTCGACGGGACCACGCCGGTCAATATGTCCTACGCGTACCGTTACGACACCGAAAACCCCTACGACTTCTGTTACGCCATCGTCGAGGTCGGCGGGATCGAGAACGTGCTTGACGTGTTTACCGGCACTGAAGCCTACGATACACTCTACACCCACGATACGGCCACCCATGACATCACCGCGTACGTGTCCGGACTTCCTCCCGGTGGAAAGTACAGGATCAAGTTCCGCGGCGTCTCGGACCTGTCGTGGGCCGACGAGGACGGCAAGTTCAATTCCAGTTGCGGGATGTTCGTCGTCGACGACGTCACCGTCACTGGCGGCGGCGAGAATCACCTCGCCGACTTCGAGGGCACGGACGACGGCTGGTACCAGTCGGCCTCCGCCAACCCGCCGCGCGAGTACTGGCTGGTCGAGAACCGTCAGTTCTTCGGCTTTGACGCCTTCCTGCACGGGACCGGCCTCCTCGTCATGCACGTCGACGAGACGATCATCGAGGCTCCGTTTCTCGGTAACAGCGGCGGCAGCTCACAAATGCGCGTCAAGGGGGTTGTCGTCGAAGAGGCCGACGGGCTGGACCAGCTCGACAAAGGCATCAACCGTGGCGACGGCGGAGACGTCTATCCCGGGTCGACGGGCAACCGCACGTTCAACCTC
>CBDUWU010000257.1:0-4876 GCA_965371015.1 uncultured bacterium
CCGGGGATATCCCTGAGCAGGTCTTCCACCATACCCTTCCCGGCGGGACCTGCGTCGGCGCCGGTTTCGACGGTCTCGTCCTTGATGAGGCGGTTGCGCCGCAGGTATTCGAGCCTCAGATCCCTGGTATTGAGGTTGAGACGTTTGAGCTCGTCGTACACCATCCGTTCGGTGATGCGCCGCCGCCCCTCCTTGCCGGCGTTGTACTCGGTGGCGATTCGCTTGGCGCCGAACTCCGGATTGGCGATGATGATGTCGAGCATTTCCTTCCGCGCCTCCAGGCTCACGCGCTTGAGCACCGTGTCTTCGCGCAGCACCTTGTTCTTGAGGCCGCGCTCGCCCATCACCTCGAGGCGCTTCTTGTAGCGGTAATACGTCGCCGGCGAGACCTTCATCCGGGTGCAGGCTTCCTTGACGCTGAGGCCCTCGATCTCGACGAGGTCGATGAGCTTTTTGCGGATGCCGAACAGGACGTCGTCGGCGGATTGCTTCTCCTTGACCGCCACCACCGTGATGTCGTCGTTTTGCGGGAAACCGCCGGTGAACTTCTTGATGTCGCGATCGAGCACGGAGATGAAACTCTCCGGGGAGATGTGGCCGTGCTCCTTGATCAGGTCGAGCAGGCGCTGCTCGCCGTACTGCTCGCGCCGCTCGTTCATCGCCTCGGTCACGCCGTCGGTGTAGATCAGGAGCATGTCGTCTTTCTTGAGCTTGATCTTCTCGAGGCTGATCGACTTGCGGAACAGCGATTCGTCGGGCAGGCTGATTCCGACGGGAAACCCCTTCGGGTTCAGGAAAAATGTTTCATTGGTCTCGTGACGGTACAGGACCATCGGATTGTGACCGGCGCTGGCGTAGCTGATGATCCGGTTCTTCGAATCGAGGATCACGTAGAACATCGTCACGAACATGCCCTTTTTCATGTCGTCCGTGACGAACGCGTTCATCTTGGACATCACGTCGGACGCATTCTTGTTGCCGCGCGCCTCCATGCGCAGCGCCGTCCGGATCATGGTCATGACCAGCGAACCCGGCACGCCCTTGCCCGACACGTCCGCCACCACCACGCCGATGGTGTCTTCGTCGACGTCGACGAAGTCATAGTAGTCGCCGCCGACCTCGGCCGCCGCCTGGTAGAGCGGCGCGATGTCGAAGCCGCTCACTTCGGGCTTGTGCCGCGGCAGGAGGGATTGCTGGATTTCCTTGGCGACTTCCATCTCCTTCTGCATCTTCTCCTGCTCGAGCACGCTCTCCTGCGCCCTTTTGAACTTGTCGGTGATCTCGTTGAATACGCCGGCGATGGCGCCGATTTCCGCCGGACCGCCGATATCGAGTTTGGCGTTGAGGGTTCCGTCGCCGATGGCCCGTACGCCGTCGGTGAGGACCTGGATCGGCTTTACGAATACCGACACGAGCCCCATGATTAGCAGGAGCCCCACCAGGAACACGCCGAACAGAGTGACGGTGACGGTCAGGCGCGGATCCTCGATATTGGCCTCTACGGCGTCGGTGAAGACGCCCAGGTGGACCGCCCCGAGCACCAGCGGGTCGCCCGTATCCGGGTTGGTGATGCGCACCCCGAACTGTATGTCGCGGACTTCGCGTTCGCTGCGCTCGCCGGTGCGTAGCGAGCGCCACACGACACCGTCGTCGCGGCTCAGCTCGACGGCGCCGGGCGGTGTTTCGTACACCGTGAAGATTTCGTCGATGATGCCGGAAGCAATAATATTGTTACTCGTATCAACGACGCGCACGTACGCGAGCGATTCGTTCCTGTTGAGCAGCTTGGCGAGCGACGAACTGAGGTTGGTCTGTTCGACGGAGAAATGCTCCGGTCGAAGCAGTGCGTCCGAGCTCCGGCTGGCGAGGTTCCCGGCCATACGGCGCTTTTCGAGCCACTGGGTGGCCCGTTGGGAGCCGATGTCGGTGGTCTGTCGTACAAAAACGACCGCCCAGATCGCCAGCATGAGCAAAAGCAGTCCGCTGGAAGCGCGGAGCATGAACTTGAACCGGAGCGTACCCCTGTACGGCTGCACCGTGGGAGGGACGAGTCCGCGGGTGACGGCGGACTGGCTGTGTTTGGAGAGGATCAGTTCGTTGCCCGTGTCGGAGGCACGGTACTCGACACCGTCCATGAGACGGTTGATGAGGTAAATGCCGAGACCACCCTTGCGTCCGGTTTCGACGTATTCGTCGAGGTCCGGGTCCTGGATGGCCGCGTAGTCGAACTTCTCGCCCGTGTCGCTGAGCGATACCTTGACGTCACCCGGCGTGATGCTCACGCTGACCGTGATCTTGCCTTCGCCGGTGTTGCCGTAGGCGTGTTTGATGATGTTGGTGCACGCCTCGTCCACGGCGAGCTTGGTGTTGCTCGTCTCGCGCTCGGAGAACGCGGCTTCGTCGCACGCGTCCACGATGAAGTCGCGGACGCGGCTCAACTGGCCTTCCTCGGCCGCCACCGTGAGTTCGCGGATCTTCACGTTCTTATCAGGGGATTCGGGCCTGGCCATGCGCCGGGGTTATCCGTTCTCCAGCTGCCGCAGGCGCTGGCGCGCCTCCTGGATGTTGCGCCGCACGCTCTCGTTGGTCGGGTCGATTTCGAGAATCTTCACCCACTCCGAGACGGCTTCGGCGTACTGGTCCTTGGCGAAGAACTGCATGCCGGCGAGATAGAGCTTGCGGATACGTTCCTTCTCCGCGCCCGTGAGCGGCGTGACCTTGCGGTTGGCCAGCGCGCGCAGCCTCTTCGCATCTTCGTGGTCGGGCTGCAGGGCGAGCAGTTCGTCGAGGCCCGAGAGGGCGCGCTGGTACTCGCCGACGTTGTAGTCCTTCAGTGCATCGTTATAGAGGTTGACTATGCGAAGCCGGCGCTGCGCCGCTTCGAAGTCCTTGCTCTGCGTTTCTATTCGGGAACGCAGGCGCTCGATCGCCGCCGCCGCCTCCGCGTTGTCCGGGTCGTAGACCTGGACGTTGTTCCACTCGCCGATCGCCTCGGTGTAACGCCCCGTACGCTGGTAGTCGCGCGCGCGCGTCATGTGGACGGCGACGGCCTCGTCGATCTTGTCCTGGGCGCGCGACATGTACTCCTGCGCACCCGCGTGCGTCGAATCGATGTCGAGGATCGCCTGCCACTCGCCCCGGGCGCGAACGTAGTTACCCTCTTCGAAGAACGTCAGTCCCTGCGAGAAACGAGTGCCGATCACGGCCTGGTTGGCCGCGTTTACCGTGGCCGCAGCCTGCGCCGCCACGAGGAGTTCGCGCGAACGGACTGCGCCGGCCACCGATTCCGGGTCGTCGGGAATGTACGCCAGCGCCAGCTGCCACTCGTCGAGTGCGGCGGCGTAGTCGCCTTCGAGTTCGAACTGCGTCGCCTGCGCGCGGTGGACCACGACGCGGCTCTCGAACTGCTGGCGGATCAGTGCCTCGAGTTCTTCCGCTTCCGACAACGCGATCTTTGCGCGCCGTTCGTCGAGCGATTCGCCGACGTCGACGGTGAAGGTGAACGAATTGGACGTGCCCGCTTCGTCACGCGTCATATACGCGTAGTCCAGGCCAAACGTCGAGACTTCGAATCCCACGCCGAAGCTGATGTTGCCCTCGTCGTAGCCCGCGCGCAGAGCAATGTAGCGCGAGAACACGTACTCCGCACCCGCGTGGTAGCGGCTGTCGGCCTTTTCCGGCATGTCCATCTGGAGGAGCAGCCGCAGCGCCGAGCCGTTGGAGAAGGCGTGCGTGTAACCCGCGCCCAGCATGATCGTGCGGTACGTGATGTCGTTCTCCACGTTGAGCTTCTGCTCCGCGCCGAAGAGATCCTGGAAGTTGACACCCACCGAGAGCCTTTCGGCGCCCTTCGGTATCCAGCGCAGCCCCAGGTCGGCGCCCGGCGCCGTGCTCGAGAACGGGTCGATCTGCTGGCGGACCACCTTGAAGCTCGCGCCCATCGCCATCGTTCCCAGGAGCCATTTCGACTCGCGCTGGAACGCGTACGACAAGAGCAGCTGGCTGTCCGCGTACTTCTGCTCGCCCAGCGGGCGGCTGAATTCGTCAAAGCCTTCAAAATCCGTACCGATACGTTGAAAACCAACGCCGAAGGCGCCCGAATTCAGCGTCGGGTAGACTGCGCCAAAGTAGACATAGTCCGCGCCCGTAAAATCGCCAAAGAGCGGCATGTACATGAACATCAGCTGGCCCTGCTCCACGTTGCGCAGCGCCGCCGGGTTCCAGTAGACCGAGCTCGCGTCGTCGGCAACGCTGACAAACGACCGGCCCAGACCCAGCGCGCGCGACCCCGCGCCGATCGAGAACACGCTCTGCGTGCCCCCGTCACCCGTATCGGCTGCCACCGGCAGCGGGAGGACGAGGGAAGCCACCAGCGCGATCGCCAGCGCGACAACGCGCCACGACCCCACCAGGGACTTCGACCGGTCAGTGCCATATGCCGTGTTCATCAAATTCATATCTACTTCGCCACCGCGATCTTGAACTTCGTCGAGTTACTCCCCGCGCTCAGCACACAGATGTAGACGCCGTTACGGACCACTTCGCCCTTCATGTTGCGGCCGTCCCACTCCACTTCCTGCGGCCCGTCCGTCGCACCCTCCTGGCCCGCCGCGATCTCCAGCTTGTACACCAGGTTCCCCAGCAGGTCGAAGATCCGTATCGACACCGCGCCGTTTTGCGCGAGGAAATAAGTGATGCTCGTCGACTGCGCGCCCGCCTGGAACGGGTTCGGGTAGTTGTGGACGTACTCGCCAAAGTCGCTGCTCAGCACGACCAGCGGCGCCGACTTGAACTGGTTTCCGATCGGCTGGCCCGTTGTGGCGTCCACCACGCCCAGTTCCTGGCCCGATAAGGAATCCACCACATCGATGCTTTG
>CBDUWU010000258.1:0-4836 GCA_965371015.1 uncultured bacterium
GCCCGCGTCGCCGGCCACGATATCCTCGAAAACTCACTGGCCGTGCGGCAAAGTATCGGGTACCTGCCGGAAAACGTCCCTCTCTACGGCGACCTGACCGTTTCCGCCTATCTCGACTTTGTGGGTACACTCAAAGGACTCGAAAGATCGGTTCGTGCCACACGAGCCGCCGGCGTCATGGAAGAATGCGGCGTCGCCGATGTGGCCAACCGTCCCATCGGTACGCTGTCACGCGGGTACCGGCAGCGCGTGGGACTCGCCCAGGCCCTTCTCGGTGACCCGGAAGTACTGATTCTCGACGAACCCACCGTGGGACTCGATCCCAGACAGATCATCGAGATCCGTAATCTCATCAAGAGCCTCGCCGGCGAACGAACCATCATACTCAGCACGCACATACTTCCCGAAGTGAGCCTCGTCTGCCAGCGCGTGATCATCATCAACAAGGGCGTGCTGGTCACGGACGACACAACGGAAAACCTCGGCAGACACCTCGGCCACACCGCCAGTGTAGAGGTCCTGGTGCGGGGTGATTACGACCGCGTGCGCACCGAGATCGAGGGCATCGACAACGTGGCCGGCGTCAGACGGCTCGAAGTGATGTCCCCGGACGTGGTACGTATCGCCGTCGACCCCCGGGGCGATGCGGACATCCGGGAGGCCGTTTCGGGCCGGCTGGTGTCGACGGGGTTCGGAGTACTCGGGCTCCAGTCACAATCGGTCAGCCTCGAAGACATTTTCGTCGAACTCGTCACCGAAGAGGGCGCCTTTGACCGCACCGCCGGAGAGGAGGAGCCGGGATGACAATGTCGCGCACCGGCGCCATCTTCCGGCGTGAGCTCCTCTATTTTTTCAATTCGGTGGTCGCCTATGCGGTCATCACGGTCTTCATTCTGCTGGCCGGATATTTCTTCTACAACCTCCTCGGTTATTACAACCTGACCTCGATCCAGACCATGCAGAACCCGGCCGGAGCTCAGGGTATGAACCTGACCGACGGCGTGGTGAGACCGCTGCTCGGCAACATCGCGGTCATCATGATTCTGATTCTCCCGCTCCTCACCATGCGCCTGCTGTCGGAGGAAAGGCGGTCAGGAACGGCGGAACTCCTCTTCACATTTCCGATATCGGACTGGGACGCGATCCTGGGCAAATATCTGGCGACGCTGACAGTCTACACGGTCATGTTATTGCTCACGCTGTTCTACCCACTCTTGATGTTCAAATACGCCAGCCCGGAGCCCGGACCGATATTCACAGGCTACCTGGGGCTGTTCCTGTTCGGCGCCGCCTATACGGCCATGGGCCTTTTCTTCTCTTCTCTTTCGGACAACCAGCTCGTCGCCGGCGTGGCGACGTTCGGCTGCGGCCTGGCGTTCCTCATCATCTCGTGGTTGACGCCGTTCGTATCCCCCGAGACTGCGACCATTATCAACCAGCTATCGATTCTGGAACACTTCGACAGTTTTTCCATGGGAGTACTGGACAGCAACGATGTCGTTTATTACCTGAACTTCACGGCGTTCTTCCTGTTCCTCACGTCGCGCGTCCTGGACTCGAACCGCTGGCGGAGTGGATAGACGTGAAAGAAACCGTATTCAGAGTCGCAGCCGCCCTGGGCCTGTTCCTGCTGATCGCGGGAACGGCACTCTTTCCGGTGGGCATACCCGGCGATCGTTTACCGGCGGTGTTACTGACGGCGGGAGCCGTCCTGCTCGCCGTCACCGCCGTGTTCAACGTGCGGTCGGTCATCGCGTTTTTCGGAAAGCGCTCTGCGCGCCACGGCGCCAACGCGGTCTTGATGACGTTGCTTTTCACCGCGATCCTCGTCGTCATCCAGGCAATTTCGGTGCGTAACACGCACCGCCGAGATGTGACGCGGAACCAGCGACACTCGCTGTCCGAACAAACCCGGTCGCTCCTCGGACAGCTCGACGACGAAATCGTATTCACGGCGTTCGTCCGCAAACAGACGAACGAGTGGTACGGGGCCGAACAACTGTTGCGGATGTACTCGTCCCACGGAAACAACGTGCGCTGGGACCGAATCGACCCCGACGAAAAACCCCATGTCGCGGAGAGGTATCGGGCGCGCGCCGGAGAAGTGGTTGTCGAGTATAAGGACAATTCGCGAACGGCGGACGGACTGTCGGAGGAAAAACTCACCAACGCCCTCCTGTTCGCGAGCCGCAAGGGACAGAAGACCGTGTACTTCACCACCGGGCACGACGAGAAGCGCATCGACAGCGGGGACCGGGCCGGATACATGCTGGCGCGCAAGGGACTGGAAAACGCCGGATTTCTGGTCCACGAACTTTCGCTGATCGACGTCGATTCGATACCCGGCGACTGCGCGGTACTGATCCTGGCGGGCCCGAAGAAGGAGTACCTGGAGACCGAGGTGAACCGGATCAATCAGTATCTCGACCGCGGAGGCAACGCCCTCTTCCTGCTCGACCCGCGCCGGCCGATCGAACGCATCGCACCGACACTCGCCCGTTACCATATCCTGGCGGACAACTACGTGCTTCTCGACGAGTTGGTCATCGTCGAAGCGGGCGAAGAAGTATTCGACGCCACCTACACCAAGATACAGAAGTACCAGCCTCATCCGATTACTCGGGACTTCCGGTCGATCACTATTTTTCCGATGGCGCGCCCGTTGGCCGTCATTCCCGTCGAGGCCGATCTCTCTGTGAGCGCGCAGTATATCGCCATCACCGAACTGTCGGCGTGGGGTGAAACGGACCTGAGCAGCTTTAAGACCGGATCCGCCACGCGCGATGAGACAGACCTGGCACCGCCGCTGGCCGTCGCCGCCGCGTCAGAACGCACCAACAGATTCGACAGCCCCCGCTCCGGCGCGAGGGAGCCCGAATGGACGAGCCGGATCGTGGTGATCGGCGACTCCGACTTCGCGACCAACCGGTTTTTCGGAGTGCTGGGCAACTCCGATTTTTTCCTGAACTCGGTCGAATTTCTCGCGGAAGAACAGATCGTCATCCCGATTCGCCTGCGGGAAGGCGCCGGCGATCGCGTGTTCATATCGGCGAGCGAAGGGCGGCTGATCTTCGTGTTGAGCATCGTGCTGCTCCCACTGATGGTCGCGTCGCTCGGTGGATACGTGCTCTTGAAAAAACGGAGATCGTGACACCTCATGCAGATGAGAAACACGGTGATTCTTGTCGTGATCGCGGCACTCCTGGCCGCCTATTTCTTCTTCATTGAACAACCACGGCAGAAAAATTCACAGGATCGCGCGGACGCGAGCACCGACCTCGCCGACTTCGACATCGACGAGGTGGCTACCGTATCCATCACACGCCCCGACGTCACCCTCGCCTTTGCACGCACGGACCGCGGCAGATGGCGGATGACCTCGCCGGCCGACGACCGTGCCGCCGACGGCGCCGTCAACCAGCTGCTCGGCGTACTGTCGGACGGCGAGATCCACCGGAACCTGGGCGGCCAGGAAGACGTCGCCCCGTTCGGCCTGGCCCCGCCATCGGCCGTAGTCGAAGTCGTGGCGGCGGGCGGCGACACCGTCGTGTCCCTCGAAGTCGGCAACCTGACGGTCGAGAAGTACCACGCATACGCCCGGCGCCGGGGTGACTCGTCGGTGCTTCTGATACCGACGGGTGTGCGCCGGTACTCCCTGGGCGAACCATCGACGTTCCGGAACCGGAAACTCACCGAATTCGAGACGGCGTCGGTCGCGAAATTTACCGTGTCCTGGCCCGAGAGTTCGGTGACGTGGCGGCGTGACGAAAACAATTCGTGGACGACGGAGACGGCCGGAGAAACCGTCCGCGGACGATCGCGTAAAGTGGAAGAAGTGATCCGGCGGCTTCGCGGCCTGCGAGCCGACGAGTTCGTCCCGCTCGCGGAAGTACCGGTCGTTCAGCCGCTCGACATACCGCCGCACTCTGTGTCGGTCGAGTTGAACGATGGCTCTCGCCAGGAAGTGGCCTTCGGCCGCCGGCTGGAAAACCGGGTGTATGCGGGGTCGCGATTCGGAGAGAATGCGGAATTCCGGATCGTACTGATCGATACGACCGTTCTCGACATATTCAGGCTGTCGGTGTCCGACCTGCGCGACCGCCGCCTGCTAGACTTCGAGGGGACCCGCCTGGGAAAGATCGTCCTGGAATCGCCGTCTTTCAACCTCACCCTGGTGCGGCCGGGCAACGATTGGGGTTTTCTCAACCCCGCCCTCGGGCCGGTGGATCAGCCCCTCGTCGGTTTCGCGCTGACGGCCCTCACCAACCTCGAATTCGTGCGCGTGATCGAACCCGACGCGACGAAGATCGCTTTGTATGGTTTGTCAAACGGCGAGATCCGGATTACGCTGTTCGATGGGGCCGGGATAGAGGTAGGCCGCCTGACAGCCACCGCGATTCCCGGCGAAACCGGCGAGTACGCGGCGACGAGTACGCACTCGGGCGTGATCGCGGCCGTCGACGGGAATGCGCTCGACGAGGCGATCGACCGATTCGAGGAGTTCCGGACCCGCAAATCACAGGGGGACTCATGAGCGAGCCAGAACGAATCCGCAAAGCCACCGTGGCCGGATTTTTTTATCCTCGCGGAGAACGCGAGTTGTCCCGCGACATCGACGCCATGATGGCGTCGGCGGACCCTCCCACCCTGCCCCGCGGCCGGATACGCGCGGTCGTGTCGCCGCACGCGGGTTACCGTTATTCCGGGCAGGTGGCGGCGCACGGCTATCGGTGCGCGCAAGGACTCGATGTACACACGGTCGTCGTGGTAAGCCCATCACACGTGGAGCACTTTGGTTACAGTGCCGTCTACGGCGGGAGTGGGTACGAGACACCC
>CBDUWU010000259.1:0-4723 GCA_965371015.1 uncultured bacterium
GGTGGGGCGAGAACGGCTATATTCAACTGGCTTTACGCGCGCCATACGGGCGGGACCTTTGTGCTGCGCATCGAGGACACCGACGCCGAACGCAGCACGCGCGAGAGCGAGGCCTCTCTTTTCGACGACCTGCGCTGGCTCGGACTCGACTGGGACGAGGGCCCGGACGCGGGCGGTGGCTGTGGTCCTTACCGGCAGTCGGAACGGACGGACCTCTACCGCGAGGTGACCGCGCGCTTCGTCGAAGACGGCGTCGCGTACCCGTGCTTCTGCACCGACGAGGAACTCGAAACCAGAAGAGAAGCCGCGATGGCGGCGGGCCGGCCGCCGCACTACGATGGTACCTGCCGTCACCTCACGCCGGACCAGGTCGCGGAAAAGAGGGCTGCGGGTACGCCCGAGGTCATTCGTTTCCGCGTCCCCGACGAGGCGATCGTATTCGACGACCTGGTGCGCGGCACCGTGTCGATGCACACCGACATGGTGGGCGACTTTGTCGTCATGCGCTCCAACGGCCTGCCCACGTACAATTTCGCCGCCACCCACGACGACCACACCATGGGAATCACCCACGTGCTTCGCGGCGAGGAGCACCTCTCCAACACGCTGCGCCAGATCCTGATCTACCGCGCGCTGGGAGCCGACCCGCCCGCCTTCGGACACGTACCGCTGATCCTCGCCGAAGACAGGACCAAGCTGAGCAAGCGCCACGGCGCCAGCTCGGTCGAGGAGATCCGTAAACAGGGATTTTTGCCGGACGCGGTCGTTAACTATCTCGCGCTGCTGGGCTGGTCGCACCCTGAGGAAAAGGAAAAACTCTCCCGCGACGAGTTGGTGGCGGCGTTCACGACAGAGCGGATCAACAAGTCGGCGGCGGTGTACGACCCGCAGAAACTCACCTGGTTCAACGGCCTCTACATCCGCGACCTTTCGGCCGACGGGTGGGTCGCCGTCGCGACGCCGTTTCTGCCCGAAGAAGTCAGACAGCGATTCGACGCAGACGAGCAGCGGGAAATCCTCGATATCCTCCAGGCCAAGGTCGAGACGCTCGGAGATCTCGCGACGCAGGCGCTGATCTTTCTCGACGACGCCGTCTGCGACGACGAGGCGCGCGAGGTGCTCGCGCAGGACACGGCGCGCGCCGTGCTCGCAGCCCTCGCCGCCGAACTTGCGTCGATGACCGGGGAGTGGGCGCCCGACGCGATCAAGGCGGCGTTTAAAAAGACCGGGAAGGATGTCGGCATAAAGGGCAAGGACCTGTTTTTTCCCATCCGGGCCGCCGTCACCGGCAATCTGCACGGGCCGGACCTGGCCCGGGTTGCCGCCGTCAAGGGCAGGACCGTCGTATTGAACCTGATCGAAAGGGCGGCCGCGCTGTAAGCGGCCCGGCCCGGGAACGGAGACGACTGTGAGCAAGAAGCAACTCACCGTACTGGTACTCGCCGGGGGGGACTCGGCCGAGCGCGACGTCTCGCTCGACAGCGCGCGCGGCATGGCGCAGGCGGCCCGGGACGCCGGCCACCGAGTGCTCGTCGCCGACCCCGCCCGCCCCGAAGTGTCGCCGTCCGACGACTGGGCGTTCGTTCTCGGCGACGCGTCGATCGGCGAGGTGCCGCCCGACGTGATCGATGACGTCTACGGCGCGAGGGTGCGGTGGGCGAAGATGCTGGCCGGCTACAAGTCGTCGGGTATAGACATCGTCCTCAACGCCCTCCACGGCGGGGCCGGCGAAGACGGCACCGTCCAGGCGATCCTCGACTTTGCCGGGATCCGCACGACGGGCAGCGGGATGGAAGCGTGCGCGCTGGCGATGGACAAGTACCGCTCGAAGCACATGGCGCAATCGGTCGGGGTTCCGGGTGCGAAGTCGGTGTTTCTCAACCGCAAGCGCCCGGCGGGCAACGAGGGTTCGTTCGCGACCCAGATCCTCGACTCGCTCGAACTCCCCGTCGTCGTCAAGCCGAACAACCAGGGCTCGAGCGTCGGCCTGACCGTCGTCGCTTCGCGCGTCGACCTGGACGAAGCGGTCGAACGCGCCTTCCGGTTCGACGACAACGTGATCGTCGAACAGTACATCCCCGGCGCCGAGATCACGGCGGCGATACTCGAGGGCGAAGACCTGCCGCTGCTGGAGATCCGTCCGAAGTCGGGGCTCTACGATTATTTCCACAAGTACCAGCACGGCGCCACCGAGTACCTCGTGCCGGCGCCCCTCGACGAGGCCGTGGCGCAGGCCGTCTCCGAGTCGGCGCGGCGGGCGTTCCATACGCTCGGATGCGAGGTGTACGGGCGCGTCGATTTCCGGCTCGACGATCAGGGCCGGCACTTCTTCCTCGAGGTGAACACGCTGCCCGGGATGACGGCGAACAGTCTCGTCCCCAAAGCGGCCAAAGGGGCCGGCATCGACTACAACGAGCTCGTCGACCGTATTTTGCGCTTATCTATCAATAAGTAACCTGTTATCATTATGACATCGATGGTGTGAGGCGTCCCCCCGCGCGGGGACGTTTGCGTTCGAAGCATAGACGGCGAGGATCCGATCATGGCACTGAAGGTATACGATACGTTCAAACAGAAGAAGGTAGAGTTCGAGCCGGTGACCCCGGGCAAGGCCGGTATTTACTTCTGCGGGATGACGGTGCAGGACCGCCCGCACATGGGGCACATGCTGGCGTTCGTTTCGGGCGACATGGTGCGCCGGTATCTCGAGCACAGCGGCTACGACGTGACGTACATTCAGAATTTCACCGACATCGACGACAAAATCATCGACAAGGCGGCCGACGAGGGTATCGAGTACACCGAAGTCGCCAGAAGAAACATCGAGGCGTACCACGCCGCCGCCACCGCACTCAATATCAAGCCGGCGACCGAATATCCCTACGCCACCCGGCACATCCCCGAGATCATCGACATCATCGGGCGTCTCGTGGACAAGGGCCACGCCTACGCGGCGGGTGGAGACGTCTATTTCCGCGTGCGGTCGATGAAAGACTACGGCAAGTTGTCACGACGGAACATAGACGACCTCATGAGCGGCGCCCGTATTGAAGTCGGTGAAACCAAAGAAGATCCACTCGATTTCGCCCTCTGGAAGGGCTCTGTGGATCCTGAGCCCGGGTGGGACAGCCCCTGGGGGCGGGGGCGCCCCGGCTGGCACATCGAGTGCTCGGCGATGTCGATGAAGTACCTCGGCGAGACGTTTGACTTTCACGGCGGTGGCGAGGACCTCATCTTTCCGCATCACGAGAACGAGATCGCCCAGTCGGAGTGTGCCAACGGTAAACCATTTGCTAACTACTGGCTTCATAATGGGTTATTGAATTTGCGCGGCGAAAAAATGTCCAAATCCACCGGGCACTTCTTCGCCATGGAGGACGTCCTCAAAGAGTATGAAGGGGTCGTCGTCCGGTTTTACCTGCTCTCGACGCACTTCCGCTCACAGAGCGAATTCTCGCGGGAACGCCTCGAGGAAGCCGGAAAGGGGTACGAACGGCTGACCAACGCCTGCCAGTCCGTTTCCGAGTACCTCGACCGCCTCGGAGACACTCCGGGGGTATCAACCCCCGCCGGCAACGACCTCAGGGAAGCCGTCGAAAAGACGAAGAAGCGGTTTATCGCCGCCATGGACGACGACTTCAACAGCGCCGGCGCCATGGGCCAGATCTTCGATCTGATAAAGACTTACAACGTTCTGCTCGACTCGAACGGCCCCGCCCTCTCCCGGGATCGCGATGCCCTGGAGGCGTTCCGGCGCACCATCACCGAGTTCGATACCATCCTCGGGCTCTTCAGGGACGGTTTTCCGCGCGGCGTAGAGGACGTGCCAGCCGAAATTCTTGCGATGCTCGAAGAACGCCAGAACGCAAGAAAAGACAAGGACTTCCAGAGAGCCGACGAGCTTCGCGACGCCATCATCGCCGCCGGCTACACCATCGAAGACACCCCCGAAGGCCCCCGCGTCCGCAAGGGCGGGGCGTAACTCGCTATCTGGCAGTCTGTTGTAAAGTTTCTTCTGAGGCGGCTCTGCTGCGAGCGTCGTCGCTCGCTGTAGCAGCCGCCGAAGCGTTATGTTGCCGCGGTCCGGCTGCGCCGGAAAAGTTATCCACATTTTCGCGGCAACATCAACGCAGAGATATCCACAATATTTTTCTCACATATTTTCATGCCAGCCGTTGACTTTACTGAAGTTTCTGGTATTTTTAGGCTTGACAATTTTGGAGGAGAAGGCTTAATATACCCTTTCTCTGCCGTATATTTAAAATGGAGTTACGGTGATTTCAGCTGGCGTAGCTCAATGGTAGAGCACCTCATTTGTAATGAGGAGGTTGGGGGTTCAAGTCCCTTCGCCAGCTCCAGGACTAGAGTGCGTCGCGACCGCGGGAAGACCCATCGCTTCTCTAAAAACCTAAAGTTCGTACTAAACACCAAGCGCATAAAAAACGGATACACATTCCCGATGGAACTCCGCACGGTGTAGCGGGGGTAGTGTCTTTTATGTTTTTGGCGAGTTCTTTCTGCATCCGGCGGAGCAACGGCAACAAATATATAAAAATAGTTTTGGGTATCGGGGAGGTTCCCGAGTGGCCAAAGGGAACAGACTGTAAATCTGTCGGCGATGCCTTCGGAGGTTCGAATCCTCCCCTCCCCACCACCGCTTTTTTATGAGCGGGAATAGCTCAGTTGGCTAGAGCATCAGCCTTCCAAGCTGAGGGTCGCGGGT
>CBDUWU010000260.1:0-4685 GCA_965371015.1 uncultured bacterium
GGTACTTCGCGCCCGCAAACGACACCTCACGGGTGGACACGGGGTGGCTCTTTGTCGTGGCGGCCGGTTGGGGGGGCATGGGGGGGGCGAAATCGCCAGCAACCTCGCCGTTCGAACGATCAGGGAACGCTACTATGCCGATGCCGGGTCCAGTCGTTCCGCCGTGCTGAAGTCGGCCGTGGAGGAGGCAAATCGCCTCATACTCCACAAATCCGTGGCCGACGCCTCACTGTCCGGTATGGGAACCACCTGCACCGCCATGGCGATCCACGATGGATTCGCGTACTTCGTTCACGTCGGAGATTCGCGGGCGTACGTGTTGAGGCAGGGAGAACTGGTGCAGCTGACGCAAGACCATTCGCTGGTCGGCGAGATGGTGCGATCCGGCATCCTCACGGAGGAGGATGCACGCAATCACCCCAAACGAAACGTGATCACGCGGTCACTCGGAGTTCAGCCCACCGTAGTGACCGACACTCCGTTCACGCCGTTCAAGCTCGAGAAGGACGATGTGTTCATATTGTGCTCCGACGGGCTGACATCCATGGTGGAAGACCCCGAAATAGAAGAGATCCTCAGGTCTGACGACCCCGCCGATGCCGCCGTGAAGCTGGTCGACACCGCCAACGAGCGTGGCGGCAAGGACAACATTACCGCGGTTGTGGTCAGGGTCGGCGAGTCTTGACACCCATCTAGAGCAGAAAATTGATTCCCAGATAGAATTTGGTGCCGGCCCCCAGGTAGAGGGTGGCGTACGCCACCGACGACTTGCTGAACTCGAGTCCACTGCCGACCCGTAGCTCGACGTCGACTTCGAAATCGCTGTTGTCGCCGGTAACTCCGGCGGGCCAGTTCCAGCTCGCGTATTCGAACAGGACATAGACGCCGCCAAAAGGCACCAGCGCCCGGTCTCCGTTGAACTGAAGCGGCCGGCTGACCATCCCTCCTACCGGGAATCGGATATTCCAGGCATCGCCCCCGCCCATGTAGCCGAACCCGGCGTTGATGGCGAGGTCGAACGGCATGCTGGTGGAGTCTTTCGGGACGATCGCGATCTTGTAGTCGGCTCCGAATCCCCATCGCCACACGTCGGCCTCTACGGGGGAGTCGGCATTGTCGAAGATCAATTCCAGACCCAGGTCGGACGTGGACATCACGTTGAAGCGGCCGTAACCGAGCAACCGGAACAGATCGTCCCCGAAGCCGACGTTGGCTCCGACGGCCGGCTGGTCCGCCTTGACGGGAGGTGCCCCGGGGTACGAATAAAATACCTGCGCGCTGGCCGTGGATGCGAGCGTCGCTAGCGCCACTACGATCGTCGCGGCCGTCATTGCGATACGAATCGACTTCATCCCGAATCCTTTCTTCCCTGAACACACCATAGAATTTGCTGGAACCGTCCGTTTTTCGCGCAAGTTATAGCAACGTGCCCGAAAAATTGACAGCTAAATCTCGGACCGCCGCGGACGGCCGCGGATCGTGGAGATCCCGGGGCTCCGGGCCGATAACGGGCCAGAATTCCAGGGCGTTCCTCCGGGCTCCCATTGGTGGCTTGGAAATTGCAAATGACTCCCCGGGGAGACCAAGGGAAAACGTAACTCGTTGAATAAAATTTGGTTACGATAAGCCTGAGGTCCGTCGATACGTGGTTTGGGGATTCTCCCGCGGAGAACCTTGCAAATGGCAATATACGTTTCTATAGAGGGTTACGATTCGCTGGAGCAGATCGGCGTTGGCGGCATGGCGGCCGTCTACAAGGCCCGGAAGACGTCGATCGACAAGGTGGTCGCGATCAAGGTGCTGTTCCCTTACCTTGCCAGCGACGAGAGCTTCATCGAGCGATTCCAGCGTGAGGCCCGCGCCGCCGCCCGGATCCAGCACGAAAACATCGTGAACGTCATCGACTACGGCGAGAGCGAAGGCGCGTACTACATCGTGATGGAGTACTACGAAGGCCTCACCCTCGAGGATATCCTCAAAGAGCGCGGCGAACTTCCCCTCGATGTCGCCATCCAGGTATTGCTCGAAGTCTGCTTCGGACTCGAGTCGGCGCACGATCACGATACCGTCCATCGCGACATCAAGCCGGGAAACGTCATTTTCACCAATCAGGGTGGGATCAAGATCGCGGACTTCGGCCTGGCCAAGAAGTCGGATGCGACATCGATGATTACCCAGGAGGGCAAGGTCATCGGGACTCCGGCGTACATGTCGCCGGAGCAGGCGGCCGGCCGGGACGTGGGGCCCCAGAGCGACATTTTTTCGCTGGGCGTGGTTGCCTACGAGCTGCTCGGGCAACAGAAGCCGTTCCTGGGCAAAACCTACTCGGAGGTGCTGGAACGTATCCAGACTTTCGAGCCGCTCTCCGTGGCGAACATCAATCCGCTGATCCAGCCCGACTTCGAGCACATTGTATCCAGGATGCTCGAGAAGGATCTCGACAGGCGCTACGGCACGGTCCAGGAAGTCATCGAGGACGTCGAGTCGGCGATGGAAAAGTTCCGCATTACGCGCGACCGCCGCAGACTTGCGTTGTATATCGGCGATCCCCAAGCGTACGAAACCGCGTACCGGGACAAGATGGTCAACCGCTGTCTCTCGCAGGGCGCCTTTTACATGAAAAGAGGGCAGAGCCATCTCGAAGAAGCGACCCTGGAATTCAGACGTATTCTCTTCCTCGATCCGGACAACGAACGTGCGCGCAAGAACCTCGATCGCATCGGAGAACTACGGGGCAAAGATCAGACGGTTACCGTGGTGGTGTCGGCCCGGCCGGTGGTGAGCGCCGGCGCGGCCCGCAAGGCCAACGACAAGAAACCCGCGAAAGGGAAGAAGCACAAATCGGTGACCGTTGTGGCTGCAGGGTCCGGCAGACGTCCGCGGCGCCTCGGGAGGGGCAAGGTCGTTGGCGTCGTGGCGGCGGCGCTGATCGTCGCCGCGGGCGGATTGTTCGCGTGGCAACGGGGGCTCGTGTCGTCCGATTTCTTCAAGCCCGCCGGCAACAGACCGCCGGTCATTTCCGCTCCGAAGAACATGTCGGTGTCCAGCGGCGAGCGGATCGCCTTTACGCTCCAGTCGATCGACGCCGAAAACGACTCGGTCCGGTACTACAGCGAGGATCTTCCGCTGGGCGCATCGCTCAGCGAAGCGGGCGAGTTCGAGTGGAAAGTCGACTACGGGCAGGCCGGCAAACACAAAATCAAATTTTACGCCGACGACGGGATTTCCGCTTCGGTGACGGAAACTGTCATCGAGGTGAAAGCGGCGGAACTGGCGATAGACTTCCGCAAGATCGGCACGGTGCGGGCCGATGCCGGCGAGCGCTTCAGCCGGACTCTGCGGGCCCGGAGCAACTCCGGCAAACGGGTCGTGTACT
Source organism: uncultured bacterium (assembly GCA_965371015.1). Lineage (GTDB taxonomy): Bacteria > Krumholzibacteriota > Krumholzibacteriia > WVZY01 > JAKEHA01 > CBDUWU01. The sequence continues at coordinate 3,377 of CBDUWU010000260.1, forward strand.
CGCTCGAACAGGCTCCCGACGGCATGACGGTCGAGAAAAACCAGCTGGTCTGGATCCCGGACCGCCGGGCGAGTGGTACGTACAAAGCGACGGTGAGCGCCAGCGACGGTTACGTAACCGAAAAACAGATTGTGACGTTCCAGGTTCGTTCCGTCGCCGAGCAGGAAGCTGAGATGGCGCAGGTGGAATGGACGCTGCCGGAGAAGACGAACGTCTATATCGATGGCGACCTCAAGGAAAACGAAACGCGGCGGTTTCAGACCGACCTGCCCAAGGGGCGCTACACGCTGCGCGCCGACCTGATGGACGGAATGACCGGGTGGGTCGAGACCGTCGATCTGAAACCGGGGGAAAGAATCAAACTGGAAGCGCCGAACCTCGAATTCGGCGAGTTGACCGTCTACTTCCTCGGGGGTGTGGGAGAGTTCAAGGTCAACGGCAAGCTGTTCAAGCTGCAGCCCCCGTTCTCCGGCGTAAAAGTCCCGGCGGGCAAACACCGGGTATCGTGCCGCATGGCCGGCGAGTCCGGCGAAAGAGATTTCGAAATACTGATCGAAAAGAACAGGGAAACGATTATTGAATACGAAGGCGGCGGCGAGCCAATAGTGAAAATGCAGTAGCGGCGGCCGCCGGCATCGGGAGGGATATCGATGGTGACGTTCTGGAACTCAAGACTGACCCGGGTGATCTCGGCGTTACTCCTCGTGTGTATGGCGGCGATAAACGTCCCGGCGGCGGCGATCACGACCGAAAAGGCGCCGGAAGACGCGCTCAAGCAGATAGAATACGAGTACTACTTCAGGGGTAAGTACGACGGCGCGATCACCGCGCTCCAGACCTTTCTGGCGCGCACGGATCTCTCGCGGGATCTGCAGGTATCGGCGCGCGAGTTTCTCGCCGCCTCCTACATTCTCTCCGGCAACCCCGACAAGGGAAAAGAACAGTTCCTGCGCCTGCTCAACGACGATGAACGGTACGCGGGACCCGATCCGTCGCGGTTCAAGACAGAAGTCGTCGAGGCGTTCGACTCGACCCGTGACGCCTATGCGGCGGTCAAGCTCCGCTCTGCGCCCGCCGGGGGCGACGGCACTTCGGCCGCCGTCGCGACGGAGACGTCGAAGCCGGTCTACAAGAAATGGTGGTTTTACGTTGGCCTCGTCGCGGCGCTTGTTGTGATCGCGGCGGTGACATCCCCCGCCGAAGAAGAGATGGAAGCGCCCGCGGCGCCGACCGGGACCGTCAGCGTGGGGGTGAGGTTGAGATGATGAATGAAACGCCGAATATGTCTTGCGTAAAGCGCCGGATACGC
>CBDUWU010000261.1:0-4684 GCA_965371015.1 uncultured bacterium
ATGATGAGTAGTGGTTTCATAAGGGGTCCTTCTGCGCGGGTTCTGTGTACGAATGTCTATTGATACAAGTAAGTTAGCGGTGAAGGGATGGGGTGCCCACTCGTTTGCGACGAGCGGGCGAACGGGTGGGACGGGCGGTCAGCGGCGGTGACGAGCGGTAGACGGCAGAGCGATCACTCGACTTCGCCGAGCGTGGCCGCGACGGCCGAGAGGGTGGGCATCGTCGATCGAATGTGATTCATCTGGCTGCCACTACGGCGTCGAGAGGGAGCTCGATGGCTCCCGGCGACGTGATGATCTCGCCGGTCTCGACGTGGTGCTTGAGGCCCGCCAGGATGTGGTCGATGGTCTTCGAGAACTGGGGCCTCACCATCAGGTGGTCCATCACCGTCCCGATGACGCCCATTTTCAGGCGGTATTCGAGCCGCATGGTCGCCCGTGTCGCCGTGCCGTCGCCCTCCGGATCGGCGCTCAGGTATCCGTAGGCGTGCGCGAACGGGGGGACACCCTCGCCCTGGTAGATCTCTATCTTGTAGCTGTGGCCGTCCTGCCACTCGACGATCCGTTCTTCGACCGACCCGCGCGGCACAAACGTACAGTGCCGCGTCGCGCCGACACCCTGCTTCCGGTCCGACGTGCAGTGGGACTCTGAAACGCCGGGGCTGTAGTTCTGCACGCCACCCAGGTCGGCGAGCACCCGCCAGACATCCTCTTGCGAGGCGTCGATCACGATCGATTTGCTGAGTGTGGTTGCCATGGGGGTCCTTTCGATATCGGTCATTTGTGTGCGCGCGGACGATGTGACGCCGCGGCGTCACGTCCGGCGGTGAGTCGGCGAAAGCGGCCGCGTGGTTACAGTTTTTCTGGTGAAAGGGGCATTTCAACCGGATCCGCCGGCTCCGAAACGACGTGCGGTCACCGCTTGCAGTATCCGGCGCTCCGTGTCAGTATCGGCACGACGAAATTCCATGAAAAAACCCGCGAAGCAGAAGAAACCGGCCCCGGAGAAGACACCGCGCCGCGGTGCGGCCGCGATCGCGCTCCTCGCCATCCTCGGCGTGGCCGTGGTCGTGCGGATCGTGTACCTGGTCCAGCTCCAGCGCTCGGAGTTGAGCGACTTCCTCATGCTCGACTCGAAGCTCTACTATAGTGTTGCCCGCATGGTGGCGACGGGGGGAGAACTCCCGGCAATCGCGATCACCTTCAACCCGTTTTACCCGGCGTTTCTGGTCGCGGTATTCAAGGTCTTCGGAGTGGGGCTGCTGGCCCCGCGCGTTCTGCAGCTCGTGCTGGGCATGGTGACGATCGTCCTGGTCGCCGCCGCGGCGGGCCGCCTGTCCTCGCGGGGGATAAAGGGCCAACCGGGGAAGGGGTCTTCGAAATCCGTCGTCACGATCGCCGCCGCGGCGATGGCGGTGCTGTATTCGTCGCTGCTGCTCTACGACGGTATGATCCTCGCCTCGACCTTCGAGGTGTTCTTCCTGACGGCGGCGCTGCTGGTCGCGCTCGCCTGGGACCGATCGCTCGGCGACAACAATCCGCTCGCGGTCGGGTCGAAGCCGGTTCCGTGGTGGGGCGCGCCGCTCGTCCTGGGCGCGCTTTGCGGCGCCGGCGCCGCGGCCCGCCCGAACCTCTTTCTGCTGATGCTGGTAGCACTCCCGGTCTGGATGTTCCTGAGACACCGCGCGGTTGGCAAGGGTTCGAAGACAGCGTCCGTGACGTGGATCCGGGCGGGAGTCAGGGCCGCCGCCGTGTTCCTCGCCGCGGGGGCACTCTTCCTGGCGCCGACCGTCGCGTGGAACGCGAAGCAGACGGGTCAGATCACGCCGGGCGGATCCCACGGCGGCTTCAACTTTTATGTCGGTAACGGTCCCGGGGCCACCGGGGTCTTCTCGGCGCCCCCCGGCGTTCGCGGCGACGTGCTGACACTCTTCGAGGACCTCAAGGTACAGGCCGAATCCGAATCCAGCCGCCTGATGACACAGGAAGAAGTGTCGAGGTACTACTTCCGCAAGACGCTGGACCACATCGCCGCGCACCCGGGCGAGTGGATCGGGATCATGGGGAAAAAGCTCATGCTCTTCTTCGGCTCTGCGTCCGACGATATGCCGACCACCTATTTCCACCGGCGGGAATGCGGCGTTCTCGATTTCCTGTTGGTGCCGTTTGCCGTCATCGCGCCCCTCGGTATCTGCGGGCTCATCGTGCTGCTTGGCGGGCGGCGGCACCGCGCGGTGATGTCGATCTTTCTGGCGTGCGGTGTCCTGTCGGTGGTCCTGTTTTTTGTGAACGTGCGGTTCCGCCTGCCGACGGTGCCGGTCCTCATTCTCCTCGCCGCGTTCTTCGTCGACTGGATTCGCCGCGAGGCGGCGCGCCGGCGGTTCGCCGGCATCGCGGTCATGAGCGCGCTGGCGCTGGGCATCTTCTTCTTCGTGTCCGTCCGGCCCGGGCCGACGATCAGCGAGGGGGCCGCGTACGACGTACTCGGCATCCACTACGCGCAGAACAACCAGCCGGACAAGGCGGCCGAGGCGTTCGCCAATGCGTACCGGCTCGACCCGAACCGCGTCCAGACCGCGATCAACTACGCGCGCAGTCTCGCGCGCGGCGGGCAACACGGGGAAGCGGCGGACATCTACGCCCACGCGTACGCGAACGCGCCGCGGTATCCGCGGCTCGGCGTCGAGTACGGCTCCGTGCTCGTCAAGCTCGAGCGATACGGCGAAGCCAGAGCGCTCTTCCTCGAAGGAACAAAGTCGGGCCTCCCACGCGACCGCGCGCTGGCGATGCGCTTCCTGATCGAACGCGCCGTCGAAGAGGACAACACCGACGAGGCCATCCTGTGGGTCAAGGCCATCCTGGATCTTTTCCCCGGCGAACCCGACATGACCGAACTGCTCGACCTCCTCGAAAACCCGGCTCCCGAGAGCGACTGACGCGCTTTACTCCAGCGGACGTCGAAGTCGGCTTTCCCCGGCGCGGTCGACCCCGATTTGCCTTCGGCCGCCCTGCGCGTTACCTTATGCACCAGAACACGATCGAGATTGACCACCCCACCCGGAAGAAGGTGATACCGTGTCGATACGTCCCATCAAACAGATCAGCCAATCGCAACCCACGATGGAAGGCGCCGGGGTGCGGCTGCGGCGCGCGTTCGGTTTCGGCAAGACGAGCGACTTCGACCCGTTCCTGTTGCTCGACGACTTTCGTAACGAAAACCCCGAGGACTACATTGCGGGATTCCCGTGGCACCCGCACCGGGGGATCGAGACGATCACCTACGTCCTCGCCGGCACCGTCGAGCACGGCGACAGCCTGGGTAATTCCGGCGCGCTGGGCGCGGGCGACGTACAGTGGATGACGGCGGGGAGCGGGATCCTCCACCAGGAGATGCCGAAGGGCGACGAGGGCGGCCGCATGCACGGCTTTCAGCTCTGGGCCAACCTCCCGCGCGATCTCAAGATGACCGACCCGCGCTACCAGGACGTCCCCTCGGCGGAAATCCCCGAGGTCACCGACGACGACGGCACGCGTGTGCGTGTTGTCTGCGGCGAGTTCCAGGGTAAGAAAGGCCCGGTGGACGGAGTCGCCGCCGACCCGCGTTACCTCGACGTGTGGGTCGAGCCGGGCAGGCGCAAGACGCTCCCCGTCGAGGTGTCGCGCCACGCGTTCGCCTACGTCTTTCAGGGCGCCGGGTCGTTTCGCGGCGCGTCAGACCCGCGCGACGTCCCGACCGAAGTCACCGGCCCCGGCGGCCAGGGCCAGCTCGAACTGACCGGCAACCGCTCGCTCGTGCTCTTCGACACCGGCGACGAGGTGACGGTGCAGGCCGGCCCCGACGGTATCCGGTTCCTGCTCGTATCGGGTAAGCCGATCGGCGAGCCCGTTGCGTGGCGCGGCCCCATCGTGATGAACACCCAGGAAGAGTTGATGCAGGCCTACAAGGAACTCAATGACGGATCGTTTATCAAGAAGACCTGAACAATAACGACAAGAGGCCGGCACGAACGACTCGTGCCGGCCTCCATGCTGCCGCTACCCGTTTTCCTACTTCAAAAGCACCATCTTTCGAGTTTCGACGAAGACGCCCGCCTGCATGCGGTAGAAGTACACGCCGGTGGACAACTGCTGCCCGTGGGCGTTGCGGCCGTTCCACGTGACGCGGTGGGTGCCCTGGTGGCGGTAGCCGTCGACGAGGGTGCGCACGTGCCGTCCGGCGACGTCGTAGATGCGGATGGTCACCTGCTCACCGCTTCCCGGTACGTCGTAGGCGATCGTTGTCGACGGGTTGAACGGGTTGGGGACGTTCTGGCGCAGGGCGAACGTCGCCGGCGCCGCGCTCGTGGTCGTGCCGCTCGCGGGGTCGGTCACGGCGGCGACGAAGGGCGAGAGCGTCGCCGTCCTTCCGCACACGATGTTGGCAATGGTATCGAGACTCGTCGTGATGTCCACATAGTCGGGCGGAGTGAGCGTGTCGTCCCAGTGGAGGAGGACGATGTCGGACTCCGGGCCGGCAATGGTGTTCTCGTCGTAGGTGAAACACACCTCGATGGAGTCGGTGTAGACGGCCGTCGTGGTGAGGTTCCAGTACTGGGTGGTATCTCCCAGGATGTAGCTCCCCGAAACCGCGGGGCCGGTGTCGTTGATCGTCAGCGAGGTGTTGACCGTGCCGGTAATGTTGTCG
>CBDUWU010000262.1:0-4674 GCA_965371015.1 uncultured bacterium
CACCTCGCCGCGGACACCCGTCGGCGGCGCCGCCGCCGCCGGCGCCGTTTCCATGTCGTCCAGCTTGTCCCTGAGCTCCATCGACAACCGTTCCGCCGTTTTCTTCCCCAACCCCGGCAGGCTCCTGAGAAACTCTGTATTCCCCTCCCTGATCGCGGCCGCCACCCGCGCGGCCGGGTGGTCCGACAGCACCCCCAGGGCCAGTTTCGGCCCTATGCCCGTGACGTCGATCAGCCGCATGAACAGTTCCCGGTCCACCTTGTCGAGGAAACCGTAGAGGACGAGCCGGTCTTCCCGAACATAGAGATACGTAAAAAACTCAAAGTCGGCGTCCGTCGGCGTCAAGACCTCGCGCACGCGTTCGGGAATCATCACGGCGAACCCCACACCCCCCACGTCGAGGATACACTCGGGATACGCCGATATCAGCCTGCCGCGGAGTCTGGAGATCATTTGAAGCTTATCTCCCCGTGCTTGAGCGCGTGACAGATCGCGACCGCCAGCGCGTCGGATTCGTCGGGGTTTTGCGGCGGATCCCCCAGAGCCAGAAGCTTTCCCATCATGAAGTTGACCTGGCTTTTGTGGGCGGCGCCGTTACCCGTCACCGACTGCTTCACTTCCCGTGCCGAGTACTCAAAAACCGGCAGGTGCGCCAGCGCGGCCGCCAGAATGGCGGCACCACGCGCTTCACCCAGCACCATCGTGCTCCTGGGGTTCTTATTGTAGAATACTTCCTCGATCGCAAACTGGGTCGGAGAATGCTCGCCAATGACTCCGGCAATAGCGGCGTGGATCTGCCGCAACTTTTCTGAACGGGAGGCAGTGCGGGGCAGCTTGATCGTCCCCGACGCAACGTACTGGAGCTGGCCGCCGCTGCCGCGCAACAGCCCCCACCCCGTGCACGCACTGCCCGGATCCACTCCCAGTATCGTGAATTCTGACGGCACCATCACTCCTGGTGGAACATCTCGTCGGGTATATCAAAATTGGCGCTGACCCGCTGAACGTCATCGAGGTCTTCCAGAATCTCCAGCACTTTGAGGACCTTCTTCGCGTCGCTGGCCTCGACCTTGACGAGTGTCTTCGGGACTTTTTCGATTGCCGCGCTGTCGTACGGTATGTTGCCGCCCTTGAGCGCTTCGCTCACCACCACCAGGCTGGCAGGTTCACAAAAAACCTCGAAGACGCCGTCCTCCTCCTTGACGTCGTCGGCGCCCGCCTCGAGGGCTGCCTCCAGGAGCGTCTCCTCGTCACACTGGTCCTTGCTGACACGAATGACACCGAGGGTCTCGAAATTCCAGGCTACGCACCCCGACTCACCGAGATTGCCGTTGTGCTTCGTCAACGCGTGCCGGACTTCGGCGGTGGTCCGGTTCTTGTTGTCCGTAACCACGTCGATCAGCAGCGCCACACCGGCCGGCCCGTATCCTTCGTACGTGAACTCTTCGAAACGAACGCCCTCCAGTTCACCGGTACCCTTCTTGATCGCGCGCTGAATGTTGTCACCGGGCATATTCTGGTCTTTGGCCGACTGGACGGCGAGACGCAGCCTGGGGTTGGCTTCCACGTCCCCCCCGCCCTCGCGGGCCGCAACGGTAATTTCCCGGATCAGTTTGGTAAAGATTTTGCCGCGGACGGCGTCGGTCCTGGCTTTTTTGTGTTTGATCGACGACCACTTGGAGTGTCCCGACATCGGCGCACCTCTCCGTTTCTATTTCTCTTCTTTTTCCTTGCGCGCTTCCTCGATCACCTTTTGCGCGACATCGCGGGGAATCTCCTCATAGTGGGAGAACTCCCGCTTGTGCGCCCCACGACCCTGCGTCATCGAGCGAAGGTGCGTCGAGTAGCGATAGAGTTCGGCCAGGGGAACCTGGGCGTTGACCACGTTGAACTTGCCCTGCGGCTCCATGCCCTGGATCTTGCCGCGCCGGCCGCTCATGTCCCCCATCACATCGCCCATGAATTCTTCGGGAACTTTGACCTGCACGTTCATAATTGGTTCGAGCAGCACGGGAGCGGCGGCTTCGACGGCTTTCTTGAATGCCATCGATCCCGCCATCTTGAACGACTGCTCGGACGAGTCTACCGTGTGGTAACTGCCGTCGAACAGTGTAGCTTTTACGTCGACGAACGTATACCCCGCGATCACGCCATCCGTCATTGCCCCGACGATCCCTTTTTCGACGGCCGGAATAAACTTGCCCGGCACCACACCACCCACGATGGCATCGACAAACTCGAAGCCACCGCCGTGCGGTAGCGGCTCGAGCCTGATGTGGACGTCGCCGTACTGCCCCCGGCCACCCGTCTGCTTTTTGTACCTTCCCTGGGCCTCGGCGGACTTCTTGATCGTCTCTTTGTACGGGATTCTCGGCTTGGCGAGGATGACCTCGACTCCGTACCGCGATTTCAGACGCCCGACGACAACATCCAGGTGCAGCTCACCCTGCCCGGAAATGAGCGTCTGCTTGACCTCACCGTCGACCTTGACCTCGAATGTCGGGTCTTCGTCGTGGAGGCGATTCAAGCCGGTGCCCATCTTGTCCTCGTCACCCTTGTTCGCGCTGCTGATCGCGGCAAAAATCGAAGGTCCAGGGAGTGAGGTTTCCGGAAAAACGATCCCGGACCCTTTGGCAGCGATCGTATCGCGCATTTTGGTCGACTTGAGCTTGACGACGGCGCCGATATCACCGGCCAACAGATTGTCGACCTCCACCCTTTGTTTTCCCTGCACCACACTGAGCTGTCCGAGGCGTTCGGCTGCGTCGCGAGACGTGTTGTAGATATCGTGCCCACCCGTCAATGATCCGCTGTAAACGCGGACAAACAACATGTCGCCCACATGGGAGTCAGACGCGTTCTTGAAGACGTAGGCGCCCGTGGCGCCGGAAACGTCGGACTTGATCTCCTTGTCTTCGAGCGCCATTTTCGGCCTCTGAGCGGGCGACGGCGTGAAGTCGACGATCGCATCGAGGATCTGCGTGGCACCGGCGTTCAGAATCGCGGAAGCACAATAGACGGGATAGACGTCGCCAGCGGCAACGCCGGCGGCGATACCACTGCGAAACTCATCGTCATCGAGGGATTCCGTCTCGAGGTATTTTTCCATGTGGGCTTCGTCTGATTCCGCGGCGGTCTCCATCAACTCCTTGCGCAACTCCTCGGCGCGGTCTTTCAAGTCAGCGGGGATATCGATTACTTTCGCCGTCCCTTTGCCGTCCTTGCTGAATTCGTACGCCTTGTTGCTTACCAGATCCACTATACCCTTGAAGTCGTCACCCTGTCCTATGGGCAGCTGAAACAGCCGGACCTTCCCGCCGAACGAATCCACCGCCTGTTGGACACAGCGATCGAAGTCGGCGTGCTCTTTGTCCAGTTTGTCGACGACCAGCATCGTCGCCAGACCGTGGTTCTGGATGTACTCCCAGACCTTTTCTGTTCCCACCTCTACGCCGGCGTCGGAGCGAATCGGTATAATCGCTCCCTCGACTACGTCGAGTGCCATCAGCACGTCGCCAACAAAGTCCTCGTACCCGGGCGTATCGATGATGTTGATCTTGGTGCCATTGTGTTCGCAAAACGCCACGGACGATTGAATCGAGATTTTCCGTTCGATTTCCTCCGGCGTGTTGTCCATCGTCGTGTTGCCGTCGTCGATTTTCCCGAGTCGGCCGATCGCGCCGGCCGAGAACAGCAGCGATTCGGCCAGAATGGTTTTGCCGCATTCCTGGTGTCCCACCAGGGCCACGTTTCTGATTTGGTCGGGACTGTATTCCTTCAATGTGACTCCTTCTCGAGATCCCTCATCCCGTGCATAGAGACATGGTGAATAAATTACGCGGGTCTGCGCCGCGCCATTGGAACAGGTTTATTTTGTATGACGTTAGCCGTTGATTCTAGCATTGCAGACGAACCGTTGTCAACGGGCCGTCTTCCCCGGCCGAGGCACCCGGCGGGGCCTATCCGAAGCTCCCGGTGATCTCGCCCAGAAACAGCATCCCCACGTAAATAACCCAGAGCGGGACGATACAGATGATGGCCTGCCTGCGGGTCATCTCGAAGAGGTGCATCAACCCCATGACCACCAGGACGAAGGACCAGATGGCGAAGAAATCGAAGCTCCCCAGAAGCGCCCGTATAAGGGCACCCTCCTCGGGAGCGAGAAAACCGAGCCCGACCGAGAACTTGGCGTCGGCCGCTGCCCTGATGGTGTCCACACCTCTCATCCGGACGACGAGGGTCGTCAGGACGTTGGCCATCGAGGAAACAACCGAGGCGTAGAGGCTGAGCGCGAAGAACTGCTTGATGTTGGCTTTTTCGGCGAGTATCGATACGACGATGTAAGCCAGTGCCGATACGATCAGCGAAACCACGAGGATGATCAGCGGCGACGCCGCGACCTGTACCCACTTCATCGGCCCCTCGAAGAAAGCGAGTTGCTGGTCGACCTGCTCCGGAGTGAGATCCTGCGGATTGATCTCGATCAGGGCAATATTGATCGGCGTGGAGAAATACCCCACGATCAGGTAGATGATGGAAAGCCCGATCCACGCCTGCCACCACGACGCCCTGCCCTCCTTGATATCAGCGAACAGCCGTGTCGGAGCGGCAAAAACCCAGGAAATCCTGTTGAAGAACCCCATAATACACCTCCGGTTACGTTTGGCACATGCG
>CBDUWU010000263.1:0-4656 GCA_965371015.1 uncultured bacterium
GTGGAACCTTTGTCAACGATTCGTATTTTATGAGTTGGCTTTTTGATGTTCTCGTTGAAGGCAAAGTGAGAATGAGCCAGCGTCAAACGTATTTTGCTGAGGAGCACAAAAAACTGCTGCACTATATTGATGGTGAAATCTTGGTCAATAATCGTGGAATCTTATGCAATATCTGATATCACTTGAAGCGGGCGTTCACATCTTTAACTTTGCGACAATTCCTCTACGCCCGCTTTTTTTTGGCTCAAGCAGGAGGGTAACGAACCCGGACACAGATCAGGGAAATGACGGCTCTTTCGCCCCCCGGGGGGGGGGCTCTTCGCCGGCAATCCTCACGCTGGCCCGGTGTCTCGGCTAGTGAAAATCGCGGCTGCCTCGGCGGCGCGGCTTGCGCGCCGTCGCGGGGTCCCACAACGACTCGGCGACGAGGTGTACGACGCCTTCCTCTGACTGGAGTTTGCCGGTCACCCCGAGAAACGACGCGGTCTTTCCGAGAATCTCGTACTTCCTGAAAACATCCCGCCACACGATCACGTTGACGAACCCGGTTTCATCCTCGAGCGTCATGAACACGACGCCGTTCGCCGTCGAGGGGCGCTGGCGGTTGATGACGATGCCCGCGTAGCGTACGCGCCGCCCGCCCTGCATCCGCCACACGGTGCGCGCGTCGGGCAGCCCCATGGCGCGCAACTCGTGGCGCACGGGTGTGAGCAGGTGGCCGCGGGTGCTGTGCCCCGTCGAGCTGTAGTCCCACGCGATGGTTTCGTACGGGTCGAGGTCGTCGAAGTCGACTTGCCCGCCGGGGTCGGGGTCGAGGCCGCCACCTTTGCCGGCTGCGAGCGAGAGTTCGTTCTGCCCGGGGGACTCACTCCGTCGGTCGCGCTCGGCGGCGGCGCCGGCGGTGTGCCACAGGGCGTGCCGGCGTTGGGGGTCGAGGCGCTCGAACGCGCCGGCCTCGGCGAGCCGCGCCAGCGCGCCGTCTTCGCACCCGGTCCGCCGTACGAAGTCGTCGATGGACTCGAAGGGACCGTCGGCCCGCGCAGCGAGGATCTTCCGGCCCTGGTCTTCGCGCAGGCCTTTCACATATCGTAACCCCACCCGCACGGCCAGCCTCCGGTCGCCCTCGAACCGTGACTTGTCGTCGTCTCCTTTATAGAAAGTGCCGCTGTCGGCGTGGCTGGTGTTCGGCGGTCCAGCCGCTGTGCTTGTTGGGCAGGTTGTCGCGGGGTTCCCGGACACGACGGCCGCACTTGATCGGAGGTCGTAGGTCCGCTCACGTGGCGCGGCCGTCTCGGTCGTTGCCTCACTGTTGGACCCTCGATTATGTTCGGCGCCAAACGGTCCTGTCACCCCGCGACAACCTGCCTCTGCACTGCCGCTAGTCTGCCCGTCAGGCAAGGCAGCCGGTTGGAGGGTCGAGTCCCAGTCGCTGAGCTGGACGTCGACGGGGTGGACCGTGACGCCGTGGCGCTTGGCGTCGTCGATGAGAGAGGCCGGCGTGTAGAAGCCCATCGGCTGCGCGTTCAAGAGCGCGCACGTGAACACCGCCGGGTAGCGGCACTTCAGCCACGCCGACACGTAGGCAATGTACGCGAAACTCGCCGCGTGGCTCTCCGGGAAACCATAGTCGCCGAAGCCCTTGATCTGTTCGAACACGCGCTCGGCGAACTCGGTCGTGATTCCCTTGGCGATCATGCGCGTAATGAGCCGGTCGCGGTGGCGCTCGAGTCGGCCCGTGCGCCGCCACGCCGCCATGTCGCGGCGGAGCTGGTCGGCCTCGCCGGGGGTGTAGTCGGCCGCGACGACGGCGAGTTTCATCACCTGTTCCTGGAAGAGCGGGATGCCGAGTGTTTTCTCGAGCACGGGCTCGAGCGACGGGTGCGGGTAGACGACTTCTTCCTCGCCGTGGCGGCGGCGGAGGTAGGGGTGTACCATTCCTCCCGTGATCGGCCCCGGGCGCACGATGCTCACCTCGATCACGAGGTCGTAGTAGGTGCGCGGCCGCAGGCGCGGGAGCATCGCCATCTGCGCGCGGCTCTCGATCTGGAACACGCCCACGGTGTCGGCGCGGCGGATCATGCGGAACGTCGGTTCGTCGGCGCGCGGGGTCGTGGCCATGGTGAGGTGCCGCCCGCAGTGGGTGTCGACGAGGTCGAACGCGCGGTTCAGCACCGTGAGCATTCCCAGCCCGAGGAGGTCGACCTTGAACAGCCCCATCGACTCGAGGTCTTCCTTGTCCCACTGGATCACCGTGCGCCCTTCCATGGTGGCGTTCTCGATCGGGACCAGGTCGCACACTGGCTTGTGGCCGAGCAGAAACCCGCCCGGGTGGATCGAGAGGTGGCGCGGGAAGTCCTGGATCTCGGCGGACAGACGGGCGAGGTGCTGGTGCGTCGTGTTCTCGGGGTCGAACCCCGCCTGGCCGAGCGTGTCGTTGTCGATGTCGTCGTAGTGCGAGATGAGCTTGGCCACGCGGTCGAGCGTGGTGTCGGGGACCGAGAGCGCCTTGCCCACTTCGCGCAATGCCGAGCGCGCACGGTAGCGCACCACGTTGGCCGCCATCGCCGCGTGCGTGCGCCCGTACTTCTGATAGACGTGCTGGATTACTTCCTCGCGGCGGTTGTGTTCGATGTCGAGGTCGATGTCGGGTGGTTCGGCGCGTTCTTTCGAGATGAAGCGTTCGAACAACAGGTCCATCTGCACCGGGTCGACGGCGGTGATGCCGAGGCAGTAGCACACGGCCGAGTTGGCCGCCGACCCGCGGCCCTGGCAGAGGATCCCTTCGCGCCGGCAGAACTGCACGATCTCCCACATGGTGAGGAAGTAGCCGTCGTACTCGAGTTCGCCGATCACACCGAGTTCCTTGTCGAGTTGCGCGCGCACGTCTCCGGGCACGCCGCCGGGGTAGAGCGCCGCCGGGTATCTTTCTTCGGCGCCTTCGAAGGTGAGGCGGCGGAGCCATTGCGAAGACGTGGAGCCGTCGGGCAGTTTTTCCGACGGGTAGCGGTAGCGGATCTCGGCCAGGGAAAAGGTGCACTGTTCGGCGATCGTTTGCGTACGCGCGACCGATGTTGCGTCGTCGTCGTAGAGCGAGCGGAACGCGTACGGTGTCTTGAGGTTGTGTTCCGCGTTCGGTTTGGTGAACCGGCCGGCGGTCGAGAGCGTGACCCCGTGGCGAATGCAGGTGACGACGTCCTGGAGGTCGCGGCGTTCCTGCGCGTGGTAGAGGACTTCGGTGGCTGCCACGGTGAGGATCCCGTACTGCGTGGCGCGGTCGCGCACGCGCCTTTCCTGCGTGCGCTCGTCCGGGCGGCGGTGGCGCGTGACCATCGCGTAGAGGCGGGAGCCGAAAGCCTCGCGCAACTGCCTGGCGACGAAGAGCGGGTCGGTCCCTCCGGCGATGAGGCTGCGGTCGCCGCCCCACAGCGCGACCAGCCCGCCGGCGCGTCCGCACACCTCGTCCCACGTGACCCGCGACTCGCCCTTTTCGCAGCGCAGCCGTCCCGTGGAGATCAGCCGGCAGAGGTTGGCGTAGCCGGCGGCGTCGGTGGCCAGCAGCACGACCGTCGAGTCGTCTTCGAGCGTGACCTCCGAGCCTATAATGAGGTGGACGCCCAGTTCGAGGGCGCGGACGTGGCCGCGGACCACGCCGTAAACGCCGTCGCGGTCGGTGATGGCGAGCGACCGGATCCCCAGTCGGGCCGCCTCCTCGACCAGTTCCTCCGGGTGGCTGGCACCTTCGAGAAAGCTGTAATTGCTTTTACACCATAGGGGTACATATGCATCTGCGGGGGAGGAGTGGATCATAGCCAATCATACCAGACTTTTGTCTGGTAAACAAGGACGATCTGTGCTACGGTAGTAGCAGTTCAATTGAGCGTGATCATCCGGATGCCACGCCGGAAGCGATTCGGCGGATATTGGTCACGCGGTTCTACGGCGAAGACTATTAATAGAGTGCAGACGTCGACATTCTAAAAATCCTCCCGACAGAGCGGTCGAATCATCGGCCGCCGTGCGGACCCGTATCTGGTCCATAAAAACGGGAGGTAACGCGATGACGTCATTGACGCCGCTGACCGACAAAGAGCTGGCTGCCGCCCTCCACGAACTCGCCGCGGGAGAACGCGCGAGCACACTCGAAATCCTCGTTCACCTCTCCGAATTCGAAAGACGCGACCTGCACCTGCGTCTTGGTTACCCGTCGATGTTCGAGTACTGCACGCGGGGCCTGGGTTACTCGGAGTCGTCGGCCGTACGGCGTCTGCAGTCGGCGCGCCTGGCGCGGCGGTTTCCCGAAGTCTACCGCGCGCTCGAGCGGAAGGATCTGACGGTTGTTACCGCATCGATGCTTTCGCCGGTGATCACGCGCGACAACGTGAACGGGCTGATTGCGGCGGCGCGGGGAAAATTACAACGCGAGGTGAAGGGGATCGTCGCCGCGCTCCGACCGGCGACGATGGTGATCCCCGACCGGGTGATACCGTTGTCGGTGCCTGCTCCGGCGCCGGAGGTGTTGTCGATGATGGCGCCGGACTCCGGTGGTCCTGCGGTGCCGAACCGACAAGATTCTTACCGCCATAATGGCGGTAAGAATCCTTCCACTTTGGATGGTGCGGCGCCGGGGCCGGACACGGCAGCCGCCGGTTCGGGTCC
>CBDUWU010000264.1:0-4600 GCA_965371015.1 uncultured bacterium
GCATTATTCGCGAAGAAAAGTACAAGGTAAAAAGTGGTACGATTACCGGGGGTAGGTCACTCTAAAAATATCTTTCGAGCAATTGCGGAATCGCTTTACTGCGGGGTGATTTGTCGATCATAACCATCGATGATATTACTGGTCAGGCATTCGCTTTCGAACCACCAAAAGGTTCAAGAAGCACAGATTTGGATTCCATCTATCCCAGAAAACGAACTTGTCCCAGGCGTTTCCGAGGAATTTTTTGCCGACCCTGTCGATAAGCGAAGGGAATGTGAGCTTGAGCGGTACTCTGCGGGTGATCTCCATTCCGGCGCGGTCGATCATTTCGAGGTATTCGGCGATCGGTCTGTCGCCGGGGTGTTTGGAGATGTCGGCCGTTCGTACCAGTCTCCCCTTGAAAAAAAACGCACCGCGCGATGCTCCGTGGGCGAGGTTCGGGATCGAGATGACCAGTGACCCCGCATTCGACATCACCCGCTTCAGTTCCGTCAAGGCGGCGTCCTGGTCCAGCACCGACATGTGCTCGATCACGTCGAGAAACAGAACCAGATCAAATCTGTGGTCTTCGTAAGGCAAATTCAGAAGGTCGCCCTTTTCCACAAACTCGGATTCGTAGTTCAGATCGAAACCTGAAATGTCACGGTTCTGTGATCGATATTTCTCTACCAGAACCCCCTCCCCGCAACCTGCGTCCAGGATCGTCGCGTCCGGTGGGAGTTGGCCGATAATATCGTCTACCAATGCCAGTTTTCTGACATAGATCGGATAGTAGCTCCAGTTCGGATCCAGATGCTTGTGGTACTCACCCCTCTCGGCGTATTCCCCTGACATTTTCAATTGGATCGCTCCTCCTCGTCACGCAGGGCTGTTACGGACCCTGCATGCCCGGTACTTACATCGTGTTAAACACGAACGAAAACCATGATCGAGCATTATACACGCTGAGCCCTCAATCGCCCACAACCGTCGAATGCTCGTCGATCGGTCCCAATCCAAATGAGGATCTGTTCGACTGTCCGCAATCGTCTCATTCGGCGCCCGGTCCCGGGTCCGTCCGGGTGTCGACTCCCGGACCATCCGACATTTCCTTGAGTCTCCGGCGTTTTCGAATATAGAACCGGAGCGCCACGATCAGAAAAGCCGCCGCCAGCAGGCTGAACAGGGGCCCGGTCTGGAATACCATCAGCCGCGAGTGATACTTCCCCTGCATGTGTTCCTGGAACGAGACGTAGAACGACATGGGGTACTCTCCGAAGTACTCCAGGAAACCGGGTTCGAATCCTCCCTGCCTCTCGACCTCGTCGAGAAACGCGGGCACTTCGTCGGTCCGACCCTCGAAGAGCCGCGTGAACGCGGCGTAGGAGACGCGGTAGGCGTTGCGCGCGATTTCTTCGCCGGCGGGATAGCGGTTCTGGAGCTGCCAGAGCTTTGGCGCCTTGTTGCTCCATACGGCGTTCATGAGCTGCCAGCTGTCGACGAGCGTCCATTCCCCGGCCTGCCACTGGGCAAGCCCCTCGAGGAACCAGATGGGGAGCGGTGTCCGGGGCAGACGCGCGGCGACGAGGAGGTGGGAGAACTCGTGGGGGATGACGGTCTCGAGAGAATTCCACGCCCGCGTCGCACGCACGACATCGACGACCATCTTCCCCTCCCCCATGATCGCAAAGGCAACGCCCCAGCGGGGCAGCTCGCCGCCGAAGCGGCGCCGGTAGCGCTCCACGTTGTCGGTAATCTCGATGTCGATGGGCGGCGCCTCGGAGAGCCCGACCTGCGCGCAGAGTTCGTCGAGTCGTTCCTCGCAGATCTCCGCTACGCGCCGGGCGACGCGTTCTTCGTTGGGATTGTAGTAAATGACGACGGGGTGAGACGACAGTCGCATTTCCAGCGCCCGGCCGCTGTGGGGAATTCCGGCGAGTACAACGGCGGCCAGGATGGTGATCCAGAGGGTACGAAGGCGCGCGTTCGTCATCTGATGCCCGCCCGGCCGATCACACCGGCACCGACAACGACGTCGCCGCAATAAAAAGCGATGGTCTGTCCGGGAGCGATCGCCCGCTGGGCCTCGGCGAAGGTCACTTCGGCCAGGTCTCCGTCGATTTGTATATTCTCGACGGGCGCGGCGGCGCTCCGCGACCGGATACGTGCGCTCACGCCGCCGGTTGCGGCTGCTTCGCCGTCGATCCAGTTGAGGCGGCAGGTCAGTTCCCTGCCGAACAGATCGCCGTCCTCACCGACGACGAGCACGTTCCTTGCGGTGTCGAGACGCACCACATACGCGGGACTCCCCGTGGCGATCCCGAGGCCCCTGCGCTGGCCGATAGTAAACGCACCCAGCCCCGTGTGCCGCCCGATCACGTGTCCGTCGGTGTCCTCGATGTCTCCCGGGGTGAGCGGTATCTTTCCCGCGAGAAACTCCCGCAGCGACCCGCCGGGGATGAAGCAGACTTCCTGACTCTCGGGCTTCTCGGCCACGACGAGCCCCTCTGCCCGGGCCGTGTCTCGGACCTCGGGCTTTCGCAGTTCCCCGAGTGGAAACAGGACGCGCTCGAGGCCGTCGGCGTGGCGCAGGCCGGAGAGAAAATACGACTGGTCCTTGTCGGGGTACAACGACCGCGCCACGTGATAACGCCCCGATGCCGAGCGGAACACGCGGGCGTAGTGCCCCGTCGCGATGAATTCGGTGCCGGTCTTGACGGCGTATTCGTGGAGAACGTTGAAGCGCACCACGCTGTTGCAGCGCACACACGGATTGGGCGTGCGGTTATGCCGGTATTCGTCGAGGAAGTCGTCGTACACTTCATGCCCGAACATCTCTTCCGTGTCGGCGATCATGTGG
This sequence comes from uncultured bacterium, assembly GCA_965371015.1. Taxonomy (GTDB): domain Bacteria; phylum Krumholzibacteriota; class Krumholzibacteriia; order WVZY01; family JAKEHA01; genus CBDUWU01. Next base: position 2,840 of record CBDUWU010000264.1, read on the forward strand.
GGAATGTCGAGGCGTGCGCACACACTGCGGGCGTCATCGATCGCCTCGAGCGAGCAGCAACTCCGCTCGGGCGCGTCGGAGCCGCTGTAGCAGTAGTTGCGCATCGTCAGGCCGACGACCCGGTACCCGGCGCGCAACAGCAGCGCCGCCGACGCGGCACTGTCCACACCACCGCTCATGGCGAGCAGTACCCGTGTTCCCGGTTCGCCGCGACCGGCGCTATTGAGCATTTCTCCCTGTATCATGGTCAAAAAGAAAATCCTTCTCCCTGCTGGCGCACGGAGAAGGATTCTGATCCAACGGGTTGTTGAAGTCTAACCTTCCTGCTCCTTGAGGGCCGCGGCACGCTTTATGAGGTTTTCCTGGCGCGTGATCTGTTTCTTCGCGTAGTTGCCCCACTGCGGGTCGTCAACCGCCTTGTAGAACACGTCGATCGCTTCGTCGTAGAGCTCCTGCTTCTCCAGCGACCTGCCCCACGTGCAGTACAGTCCGCCCTTCTCGTCCGCCAGGGGCAACGCCGTCTGGACGATCCGGACAGCCGCCTCGTAACGGCCCACCTCGTTGTAGGCGCCGGCGAGCTGCTGGTAAGCGGGGATGTAATCCGGGCTCAGCTCAATCACCTTTTCGAGGTGCGGTATGGCCTCGGCATTCTTTTTACCCTGCGTGAGCGAAATTCCCAGGTTGAACTGGTTCGCGGCGTTATCGGGGTTACTTTCTACGAGAGCGCCGTACACAACGGCCGCGTCGTCCCACTGCTTGGCCGCAATCATCGACTTGCCGAGCTTGGAACGAAACTGGTTTTTCTGGCCTTCGTCCGTGGTCGCTTCGATCGCCCGATTGTACATCGCGACCGAGCTCTCCATGTCGCCGCTTACGGCATAGAGTCTGGCCAGCGACCCCATGGTGGTGACGTCGCCCGGAGTTCCCTCCAGGGCTTTGTTGTAATACCCAATCGCTTTATCCGTGTCGCCCGCTTTCTGGTAAACGAATCCCAGGTGCACGTTGGCGTCGTAACTTATCGGATCGACTTCGAGCATCTTGTTGTACGTTTCGATTGCGCCGTCCATCATGCCCGCGTTCAACTGGGCGAATCCGAGGTTGGACATCAGGTCCAGATCGTCGGGACGGATCAAGACCGCGCTGTCGTACGCTTCGGCCGCTTTGTCATACTGTTTGAGCTCGTTGTAGCACTTGGCGAGGTCGGACCAGCCATCGATACGATCGGGCTCGGCGGCGACGACCTTGGTCAATTCGCCCACGGCCGCGTCCCACTGCTCCGCCGACATCAGCTGCGAAGCGGTCTGGTGCATCAGGTCGATTTCGGTGAGCTGCTTTTCGAAACCGCTCTCGTCCGTTGTCTTCTGAATGACCTTCTTTTGGCCGCTCTCCTGCGCCTGGACGGGCGGGCCGATCATCGGGTCTCCGCCACCAATAATTGCCGCCATCGTGACGATGACCAACGGTGTCCGGAAGACGTCGAACAGGTCTCTTTTTTTCATTTTCGCCGAACCTTTCGTATTCTGATGGTGGAGCAAGTTACCGCAACCCCGGCTTAGCTAAGAAGTTAACCCTCCCAGCGTTCAAAGTCAAGCCACCGGCCCGACCGGCCGGGCGCGCGTTGTCCCCCCAACCTGTTATTATACAATAATTTAGTTTCCCAGTTCCATGTAGGTCTTGATGAGCTCGACGTTTTCGGCCGCCATATCGCCGAGCTGGCCGTCCGGATCCAGTTCGACGACCTTCCGCCACTCTACGAGCGCC